>DXFQ01000082.1 GCA_019114365.1 Candidatus Parakkermansia intestinigallinarum
CGGAGGCGGACTCGGAGGAGGCGGAGCCGTCGCCGGGCTCGGCGGAGGCGCTGCGGCTCTTTTTGCGTCCGGAGCTCTTGCGTTTCGGGCGGCTCTTTGTTGCGGCGGCAGGGGCGGCGTCGGGTGTTTCCTCCGCGGTTGTCGCGGCAGCGGAGGGGGCTTCGGCGGCGGGCTTCGGCGGGGCGTCCTCATGGCTGTCGGTGAGGACGGCGTGGGTCGCTCCGGCGGCGGGTTGCGGGGCGCGGCGGCCTTGGCGGGTCGATGTGTTGCGCCGCTTGGCCGGGGGCGCGCTGCCGCGGCTGTCTCTGCTCTTGGCTTTTTCGCATTTTGCCCGGCGCATGAGGCGGCTTCGGGCACGGAGCTGCAGCCTGCCGCACCAAGCGCAGAGCAGGCCGAGGAGGAGTTTGAGGGCAGGGGCTCCCCAGAAGAAGCGGGCGCGGTATTCGCGGGCTTTTTTCCAGTCGTCGCGGGGGACGCGCACGTCGATGATGCTGCCGCGCTCGTAGTCATCGGCGCTCAGGTCGGGCAGGACGAGGCCGACGCGGCTTTTGTCCGCCAGCGTGAAGGAGACGATGGGGCGGTAGGCGGTGCTGCCGCCCCAGTCGAGGTAGCCGTAGGAGAAGGCGGTGCCGATGCTCGCAAAGGGGCTTTGTCTGACGTCGTCGACGGTGGCGGTGACGGTGTAGGACTCTTTGATGTAGATGGCGTTGATGAACATCGTGCCCAGCGCGGAGAGCGCGAGGTAGAGCCCGATGCCCAGCGTCGCCAGTCCGATGAACAGGCGACCGATGAGGGGAGAGCGCACGGTGGAGGCTTGGGAGGGCATGGAGAGAGGGGAATCAGTTGGCGGCGACGCGCTGCTCGTAGGGTTCGATGCAGCGGCGGGCGACGCAGCGCTGCGCCCACTGCAAGACGGCCTGCAGCTCGGGGGCGTCGGGCGGGTTGACGGGGCTGTTGCGGCGGCGCGGCAGGCTCAGGCGGCGCAGGGGCAGGGAGCTGAGCAGCGGGCGGATGGCGTCGGCGCCGGCGCGGAAAAGCGCTTCGGCGCGGGGCATGTGTTTGAGTTCGTCGGCGTCGGTGTCGAGCAGGGTGACGCCGACGCCGCAGAGGCAGCCGAGGCGCTGAAGTTCGTCTTGAGCGCCGTCGCGCTCCGGCAGCAGCAGCAGCTCGCTCTCTTGCGCCCAGAGACCGCAGGCCGCGGCGCGGAAGAAGGCGCGGCGGGCGTCTTCATCGCTCTCGGCTCGGGCGAGGCAGACGGCGCGGTAGGTGACGGCGGGTTCGGCGCTCTCGTCGATGCGGTAGCGGCCGTCGGGGTCGAGGTGGCCGGCCGGCCACTGAACGGCGACGAGGTCGGGGTGCGTCCAGCTTTCTTCGTCCTCGACGGGGTAGAGAAAGACGCCGAGCCCGGCGGTGTCGTAGAGGCGAACGGCGAGGGCGAGCAGCTTGTGAAAGGGATCGGCGCCTTCGCGTCCGGCTTCCGCGTTGCTCTCAAAGAGGCTGTGCAGGGAGGAGGCGCTTTCGGCACCGCGGCGGTAGTAGCCCTGACCGTTGGGGACGCGCGCGAGGCAGGAGTCGGGGTCGAGGGCCATGAAGGAGAACTGCGAGCGCAGGCTGTGGTCGGAGTACTCCTCGCCGAGCACGGCTCGCAGGCGGGCGATGAGCTCGCGGCCTTTGATGGCCTCGCTTTCGCGGGCGGGGAGCAGGTCGGGGAGGATGCGTTCGAGGCGTTCGCGCAGGGTCATGGCTCTCGGTGCGGCGGAGGGGTGGAGAGAGGGGGCGTCAGGCGCGGGTTTGCATGCCGGCGAGTTTGAGATTCGGGTCGACGGGTGTTTCGAGCGGCGAGCTGAAGCCGGCGCGGGCTCGCAGCAGGCCGGCAAAGGCGATCATGGCGGCGTTGTCGGTCGTCAGGCTGTTGGGCGGCAGGACGAGCTCGATGCCGCTGCGCTCGCAGCGCTCGGCGAGCTGAGAGCGCAGGCCGCTGTTGCAGGAGACGCCGCCGGAGACGGCCAGAATGCGCTTGCGCGTGAGCTTGAGAGCCTGCATGGCCTTGCTGATGAGCACGTCGATGATGGCCTGGCGCACGCCGGCGCAGAGGTCGCAGAGGCATGACTCGGGCAGGTCGTGCGGGTCGCCGCTCGCGACGAGCTTCGGCAGGGTGTAGAGGACGGCGGTCTTGAGCCCCGAGAAGGAGAAGTCGAGGTGGTCTTCGTGCAGCATCGGGCGCGGAAACGCGAAGCGTGCGGGGTCTCCCTTGTCGGCCAGACGGTCGATTTCCGGCCCGCCGGGGTAGGGCAGGTCGAGCATCTTGGCGACTTTGTCGAAGGCTTCTCCGGCGGCGTCGTCTCGCGAGCGGCCGAGCAGGCGGTAGTCGCAGGGACCGTTGACGTCGATGAGCAGGGAATGCCCGCCGGAAACGACGAGGCCGAGGTGCGGCACGAGCCCGCCGGGGCGCGTGATGAAGGGCGAGAGCATGTGCCCTTCGAGGTGGTTGACGGCAATGAAGGGCTTGCCGGCGGCCAGCGCGAGGGCTTTAGCCGCCGTGTTGCCCACCAAGAGCGCGGCCACCAGCCCGGGGCCCGCCGTGGCGGCAAAGACGTCGACGTCGGTGATGCGGCGCCCGGCTTTGTCGAGAGCCTCCTGCAGCACGGGGCGGATGTTGGCGGAGTGATTGCGCGAGGCCAGCTCGGGTATCACGCCGCCGTACATGCGGTGCAGCGGGATTTGTGTCGAGATAACGGAGCTGAGGAGGCGTGCGCCGCCGCCTTCGCCCTCCTCAAGGAGGGCTGCTGCCGTTTCATCGCAGCTCGATTCGATGCCCAGTACCAGCATGTCTCAAGCCTTTCTGCGGGCCTTTGTCTTTTTGTCGGCCTCGGCGGCGGGCGCCGCAGGCGTCTCGGGCAGGGCGGCTTTGCGCGTGATGACGGGTTCGCCTTTGCCGGTGACGGCTTCTTCGGTGATGGTGACGACGTCGATGCTCTTGTCGCTGGGCACTTTGTACATCACGTCGAGCATGAGGCGCTCGAAGATGCCGCGCAGGGCTCGTGCACCGGTGCCGCGCTCGATGGCCTGTTTCGCCATGGCTCGGAGGGCGCCTTCGCGCACGTCGAGCTTCACGCCGCTCATGCCCAGCAGCTTGCCGTACTGCTTGACCAGAGCATTTTTCGGTTGGGTGAGCAGCTCGACGAGCTGATCTTCGCTCAGCGTGGTGAGCGGGGCGAAGATGGGCAGGCGGCCCATCAGCTCGGGAATCATGCCGAACTGGAAGAAGTCTTCGGGCATGGCCTTGGCCAGCACTTCTTCCTCGGTGTATTCCTTGGTGTCCTGCTCCTCGACGATGGAGGCGAAGCCCATCGAGGAGGAGCCGATGCGCTTGCGGATGATGCCCTCGAGCCCGACGAAGGCGCCGCCGCAGATAAAGAGGATGTTTTCCGTATTGACGCGGATGTACTGCTCGTTGGGGTGCTTGCGCCCGCCCTTCGGGGGGATGTTGCACTCGGTGCCTTCGATGATTTTGAGCAGCGCCTGCTGCACGCCTTCGCCCGAGACGTCGCGCGTGATGCTGACGTTTTGCGTCTTGCGGCCGATCTTGTCGATTTCATCCACGTAGATGATGCCGCGCTCGGCCTTGGCGACGTTCATATCCGCGGCCTGCAGGAGGCGCAGGATGATGTTTTCGACGTCTTCGCCGACGTAGCCGGCCTCGGTGAGGGTGGTGGCATCGACGATGCAGAAGGGCACGTCGAGGATGCGTGCGAGCGTTTTGGCCAGCAGGGTTTTGCCCGAGCCGGTCGAGCCGGCGAGCAGAATGTTGCTCTTTTCAATCTCGGTGCCGTCGTCCGTCTTGGGCTGGCGAAGGCGCAGGTAGTGGTTGTAGACGGCGACGCAGAGGGTGCGCTTGGCGAGCTCTTGCCCGATGACGTACTGGTCGAGCATGTTGTGCAGCTGCTCCGGCGTGGGCAGCTCGTCGAGCTGTTTCGTCTCCACCTCGAGCACGGGTGAGTCGTCGTGCTTGTCCTGCGGCAGCAGTTCGGGGTGTGTGCCGCGCACGAGAGCCAGAATGCGGTCGGCGGCGATGTCGCCCATCTCCGACTGGAACATGTGGTAGGTCAGCCCTTCAATGCACTGGAAGCAGATGTTGGCACCGCCCACGGAGAGCATGGGGCGCCCGTCGCTCTCGGTGTTGCCGCAGAGGTCGCAGACTTTCGGAGCTTTGGCCATTACTTCTTCTCGTGGTTGGGAGTGTGGGTGAGGATGCGGTCGACGAGGCCGTAGGCGAGCGATTCTTCCGCCGTCATGTAGTTGTCGCGATCCTGGTCGTGCTTGACGGTCTCAAAGTCGCGGCCGGTGTGCTGCGCCAGAATCCCGGTGAGTCGCTTGTCGAGGCTGAACATGAACTTGATCGTGCGCTCGACGTCGGCGGCCGTGCCCTGAGCACCGCCGCGCACTTGGTGAATCATGACGTGCGAGTTGGGCAGGCAGAAGCGCTTGCCCTTGGTGCCGGCGGCCAGCAGGACGGAGGCCATGGAGGCGGCGATGCCGATGCAGTAGGTGTTGATGTCGCAGGAGACAAACTGCATCGTGTCGTAGATGGCCAGCCCGGCCGTGACGGAGCCGCCCGGCGAGTTGATGTAGATGTGGATGTCTTTTTTCGGGTCGGTCATCTGCAAAAAGAGCAGCTGGGCAATGACGGAATTGGCGACGGTGTCGTCGATTTCCGTGCCGATGAAGATGACGCGATCCAGCAGCAGGCGGGAGTAGATGTCGTAGGCGCGCTCGCCCTGACTCGTCTTTTCAATGACGGTCGGGATGTAGTAGTTTTTGGGAGTGTCCATAATGTTCGCGGGGATTGTAGCATAGTCGCCCCTGCTGCAAAAGCGAGAATCTCGGCATTCGAGGATTTTCGCCGGGCGCACGCGCGTCCTGCCCGCTCTCGCCCGGCTCGGGCCGCTGCCTCGGCCAACGCGGTTTTGTTCGCCCAGGCGAGACCCCTTGCGCTGCCGTTTCGGTGTTGCGCCGGAGTGCGGAGTGCGGAGTGCGGAGTGCCGACGCGGAGTGCGGAGCGCCGACGCAGGGTCGTGCAGGTGTGCCGGACGGGCCTTTCGTCGCCGCACGGGCGGTTTGTTGCGCCGCACGTTCGCCCCCGCGTTTCAGCGCCGAGTCGGCACGGGCGGGGCTCAGAGCTCGTCGATGTTGATGATGTCAACCCCGCTGTTTTCTCCGGCGCGAATGGTGGCGCTGTAGGGCTTGCCGCCGCGGCAGTAGAGAGCCAGTTCGCCGCTGTTGCGCAGGCGGAACTGGTAGACGGTGGTGCCGTCCTGCTCCGTGACGTATGCGGGTTTGCCGAGCTTGTCCCTGAGCTGTTTGACGGTGACGTCGCGCGTGATCAGGGCGCGGGCGGTCGCGGCGTCGGGCAGCTCGTCATTTGCCGCATCGAGTTTTTTGAGGCAGGCCTCGGGCGAGAACTTCGCGACGGTCGCGGCCGCGATCTTCTGGATGTCTCCGGCGGTCTTCCTGTCCACGCCGCCGAGGGTCGGCAGGCCGACGGGGGAATCGCCCGTCAACACGGCGTAGAAGACGCAGGCGGCCATGTAGGTGCCGCGGTTGTTGGCGTGCGAGAGGTCGGGGCAGTGCAGGGGCTTGGTCGGGTATTTCTTGTACCAAGCGCGCCACGCTTCGCCGACGGGAGCGATGTCGATTTTGTTATCGACGGCGCAGCGGCAGTAGGTGTACGAGGTCTTGTCCTGCATGTCCTCGATGAGTTCGACGCGGTTGTCGCGCAGGACGGCGTGGGCCCAGGTGAGGAAGAGGACGGGTTTGGTGTTTTGCCGGCGGGCGAGTTCCGTCCAGAGGGCGACGTAGCGGATGGTGGCCTGCGGGCGCATGGCCGGCGTCTGGCTTTGATCCTGAAGGACGAGCCAAGTGAAGCGGCCCTTGGCCAGCTTATCGCGCCCGCCTCGCAGGGAGGCGTCTTCGTAAAAGGCGCTCAGGGCGGTGGCTCCGCGGGTGAAGGAGTCGATTCTCATCGCGTTTTTGCCGGCTTTGAGCAGTTGATTGACCATGCCCGGGAGGTCGTTGACGTAGGTGTAGCTGTTGCCGATGAAGAGGACGCTTTGCTCCGCGTCGGTGCTGCGTGCTTTGGCTTTTTTCTTGGGCGCGGCGAGGCTTGATTCGGCGGCCAAGGCGAGGAGAATCAGGGCGATGAGGGCGATGAGGCGCTTGAACATGGCGGTGGCGGCGGGTTTCAGAGGTGGATGAGTTGAGGGATGCGAAGGTCGTGCGCTTCGCGGGGGATGGCGGGGAGAATTTGCTCGCGGAAGGCGAGGGCGACGAGGCGTGCGCCGGAGCAAAGGGGCAGAAAGCGGTCGTAGTAGCCGCCGCCGTAGCCGAGGCGGTCGCCCTCGAGGCTGAAGGCGAGGCCCGGCACGATGACGATGTCGAAGTGCTCGGGCGCGAGGCTTGGCAGCTCGGCCGAGGGGGTGGCGATACCCATGGCGCCGGGGCTCAGCTCGCGCTCGGGGGAGCGCACGAGGTGAAAGCTGAGGCGATGCCCCGGCAGGCAGCGAGGGAAGTAGTAGTCGTGCCCGGGGTGCTCGGTGAGCAGCGGCAGAAGGTCAACTTCGTGCGGCAGGGCGGCGTAGAGGGCGACGCGCAGCTGCGCGGCGCTTTCGAGCAGGGGAGCCAGCTTGAGGCGCAGCTGCCGCGAGCGGACGGCTCGCTGCTCGGGGCTGAGAGCGAGCAGTCGCGCCGTCACGGAGCGGCGCAGAGCGGCCTTGTCCGCAGCGGCGCTTCCGTCTGTCATCGCGGCGCTTCCGTCTGTCATCGCGGCAGTTGCGCTGTGAGCGCGGCGGGTCAGTCCTGATCGGGCACGCGGCCGAAGAGGGCGAGCATGCGGCCGGTTTTGCCCTTTTCGGTGCGGTAGGAGTAGAAGGTGTCGAGGTCGGCTGCGGTGTCCAGCCCGCTGTCGATGATATTCTCGTGCAGAACGCCGGCTTCGGTCAGCTGGCGCGTGATGGTTGCCGGAATGTCGAATTCGTAGTGGGGCGGCCGGATGCAGGGGGAGATGACGGCGATGCAGTCGATGGCCTTGACGCCCATGATTTTATACATGGATTTGAAGAGCTCGCCGATGATGTTTTGCTGCGTGCCGAGTTTCCCCGAGTGCACGAGGGCGCGGCTGCCCGAGCGCGTGTCGTAGACCCAGACGGCGGCGCAGTCGGCGACGTAGATGCCCAGGCAGCTGTCGGCCTTGCCCCCGCAGAAGAGCCCGTCGACGCCTTCGACGGGGTAGGAGCAGCCGATGTCTCCGACGAGGGCGACTTTGTTGCCGTGCACTTGCTGGGCGCGGCGCAGCAGGCGCGGCTCCGAGCCGGCTTCGCGCAACACGGCTTCGTGCGTCGGCGTCAGGGCGGAGATGACGGCCTGACGGTCCGTGGAGACTTCAATTCCGGGCACGCGCGTGATGAAGCGGGCGAAGGTTTGCGGGAAGGCGTTGAGGCGATCGAGATAACTGGGGGAATAGTTCGTCATATGAGAATCGGAGGGGTAAATGTGTCGTGTGTCTCGGCTGCGCTCATCCTCGGGTGTTCGATGTCTTTGAGGGGGGGGGCGAGTATCGCGTGTGCCGACGGGACGCGGGTGTCGGAGGTATGGCGGGTGTCTAAGGCGTGGCGGGTGTCTAAGGCGCAGCGGGTGTCTAAGGCGCAGCGGGTGTCTAAGGCGCGGCGAGTTTAGTCCCGACGGCGGCGGGAGGCGTGGCGGGCGATGGTGCGCAGTGCGCGGCTGTGTTGCTCGACCCGATCTTCTTCGGACATGAGCGCGGCGAGATCGCGAGCGATGTTCGAGCGCATGCGCTCGATGAGCTCGCGCCCTTCGGGCGTGATGCGCACCATGATCTTGCGGCGATCGGCGGCAGCGGTGCTGCGCTTGAGGTAGCCGAGATCCTGAAGTTTATCGACCATGCCGGTGGCAGCTGCCGTGGAATGCCCCATCATGCGGGCGATGTTGCTCATCGAGATGCACTCTTCTTCGGCGAGGTAGGCCAGCAGGAAAAACTGGGGATAAGATATTTTGCCCTCGCTGAGAACCGGAGAGAGACGCAGGATGCAGTTGCGCTGTGAGAACATCACAAAGTCTGCCAGATCCCGAGCCTCATCGGCGGTCATATGGGTGTGTGCGGTAGAGCTGGTTTTCATCGGCTGATACGGGTGATTTGTTCACGTCGATATTAAGCCTTTGCTGATTTTTTTCAAGCTCAAAATGAGTGGGAGACCTGCCGTCCGCCTCCCTCGGAAAAGCCCATTCGACGATGTTGCCGCGAGTATCGTCGTTGCCTACTACATCTTGTGGTCGGGCGCGATAAAAAAAGTTCACCCCCGATTCTGTCGGGGCGAGTGAATCGGGGGTGAGGGAGGGGAAAAGGGAAAAGGGGAAAAGAGAAAGGGGACGGTCCCCGCGAACGCGGGGGGGAGTAGACCCGCGTCGCACGGGCGAGAGCCGACGAGGCGTCGTCGCGCGACGAGGCACCGTCAGGGCTTGAGGGGACGATCCTCGGGCGGAACAATGCACAGGATGTCGTTGAGCTGCGGCGTCAGCAGATGCTCTTGTTCGAGGCGTTCGATATGTTGGCAGATGGCTTCCCAGAGCAGGGTGAATCGCTCGGCGTGCCGGCTGAGAAGCTCCTGATCGTCAGCGGTGGGCTCGGCCAGCCTGCGCTGCGCCTCAGCCAAGCGGCGGGCCTGCTCGCCGAGTTCGCGAAGGCGGGGCAGGGCGGCCTGCGTGGAGTCGGCGTCGCGGCAGCCGTTGAGAACCACTTCGGTGTCGGAAAGAAGTTGCAGCAGAGCCAGCGCGTAGTCTTGGTGGGTGGCGGGAAGCGCCTCGCCGTCGGTACCGGGGGCGCTGAGCGTGGGAGCTGCGGGTGCGGAGGCGGCGAGGGCTTCGGCAGAGGTCTCGGCAGCCGGGCTGACGGTGCTGAGGGCTGCGGCGATGAGGAGCGGCGTGAGGATGAGTCTCATGGCGGGATGTCGGGCTGTTGGCTCTTATTTGCGCTGGTATTTGCTCTTCGACGGCGGGCGGGCGCCGGAGAAGATGTTTTGCCGCGTGCCGCAGTGCGGGCAGACGGTCGAGGAGGTAAAGAGAACGGCGCAGGCTGCGGGAATCGTGTGCCCCAGCAGCGGGATGTAGTGGGCGTGGTTGCTGCGCTTGCTGCTGAAAACGGAAATCATGCGCCCGCGGCATATGGTGCACAGGCTTTTCCCGAGGCTGACCATGTAGGCGCAGAAAAACAGCAGCATCGCGCCAAGCGGAATGGCGGCGTGCATGAAGGGCTCCAAGTGCAGCAGCAGCATGGCGCAGCAGTAGAGCAACAGGAAAAAGGAGACGATGCTCAACAGCAGAAAGAGCGACGCGCACACTAGGGCCTTCGGGTGCGTGGCGTGGTAGTTGTCCAGCCCCTTGTGCTGTGTTTTGTGATGTCGCGGGGCCGCTTCCGCAAAGTCGCCGTTGTCCTGCGTCTCGGCGGTTTCGCGCCCTCCTTGCATGAACTTGCCGGGTGTTGTTGCGCCGTCGGATGCCTGCCGGGTCGGGTGCTCCGAAGCTGCGGCTTCAGTCGAGCCGGAGCCTGAGCGGCAGAAAGCGGCGGCTTCGCGGATGATGGCGGCGAGACGCTCGGGCGTGATGAACGGAACCTTTTGCGGAAACGCTTCGCGCGCTGCCTCGAGGTCTTTTCCTATCCTTGACGGTTCGGCTGCAAGCAGTTGCTCGACGAGCGTGATGCCGCAGAGCTCAAGTGCCCGGCGTTCATCGGGCGTGAGGCGGATTCTGGCGATGGACTGTGACATATGCCTGGTGGAGAGAGAGAAAGAACGCACTTCCCCCTCCCCGCCGCTTTGCCGCGGAGGCGGGCGGCGGGGAGGGAAGTCGGCGCGGCAGGCTGTCAGCCGAGGGCTCCCAGCATGTTGGTGAGCCGTTCGCGGCGCGAGATCCACTCGTTGAGGCGCTCGCGCTCTTGGTCGACGACGGCTGCGGGCGCGCGGTCGACGAAGCCCGGGTTGCCGAGCTTGGCTTCGCTCTTGGAAATCTCCTTGGCAATCTTTTCCAGCTCCTTGCTGATGCGGCTGCGCTCGGCCTCGACGTCGACGAGGCCTTCGAGCGGCAGGAAGAGCTCGCCGAGGGGCGTCAGCGCTGTCGGCGTCCCCTTGGCCGCGGCGTAGGCTGCATCACAGGTGACGCTTTGGGCACCGGCCAGCAGAGCCAGTCGGGCGGCCAGATCCGCATCGACCGCGAGAGTCGGCTTGAGGTAGAATTTCACTTTGCGGTTGGTCGCAAGGTTGTATTCCGCCTTGAGGTTGCGGGCGCGGTTGGCGGCATCGTAGAGAGCCGAGGCCGTGGCGCAGGCTTTGGAGACGGCCGTCTCATCGAGCCCGGCCAGCAGCGCATCGGGGCAGGGCAGAGGCGTGCTCATCAGCGGCTGATTGTCGTTGCGGGCGGCGAAGCCCAAGCTCTGCCAGAGCTCTTCGGTGATGTGCGGCATGATGGGCGAGAGCAGCGCCAGGTAGTGGCGCAGCACGGTGTCCATCGTGAAGAGCGTGGCGTTGCGCACGGCGGCATCGGCCCCGTCGCGCAGGTCATTCTTCACCGCCTCGAGGAAGAGGGAGCAGTACTCATTCCAGAAGAAGCTGTAGAGCGCCTGCGTGTAGGTGTTGAACTCGTATTTGCCGAGCGCTTCGGCCACGGTGGCGTGCAGCTCCTTGAGTTTGGCCAGAATGTCGATGTGCACCGCCGCAAACTTCGGCGCCGGATTCGTGTCCGCCGCCCCCTGCATCATGCGGAAGCGGGCTGCGTTGTAGAGTTTGTTGGCGAAATTCTTGCCCTCCTCAATCTGCTTTTCGTCGAACTTGACGTCCGTGCCGGTCGGCGCGATGCGCATCAGGCCGAAGCGCAGACCGTCGGCGCCGTACTTGGCGATGAGGTCGAGCGGATCGGGGCTGTTGCCGAGGCTCTTGCTCATCTTGCGCCCTTGCAGGTCGCGCACGATGGAGGTGAAGAAGACATTGCTGAAGGGCTTGCCGCCCGCGAAGCGGTAGCCGGCCATGATCATGCGCGCCACCCAGAAGAAGATGATGTCGGGCCCCGTCACCAAGTCGCTGGTCGGGTAAAACTTGGCGCGGCACTCCGCATCCATGGTCGCGAAGGGCCAGAGCCAGCTGCTGAACCACGTGTCGAGCGCATCTTCGTCCTGCACCCAGTTTTCCGGATCGGCGGGAGGCTCGACGCCGACGTAGATGTCGCCGGCCTCGGCGTCGCGCTCGTCGAGCTTCGCGGCTTCCTGCAGCGCGGCGGCTTTGTCCTTGCGGTACCAGACGGGGATGCGGTGCCCCCACCAGAGTTGGCGGCTGATGCACCAGTCTTGGATGCCCTCGAGCCAGTGGGCGTAGGTTTTGGCCCAGTGGGCGGGGCGGAAGGTGATGTCTCCCTTCTCCACGGCTTCGGCGGCCTCCTTCACGCAGGGGTACTTCAGGAACCACTGCATGCTCAGACGCGGTTCGATCGGCACGTCGGAACGCTGGCTGATGCCCACGTTGTTTTCGTAGTCTTCGACCTTCTCCAGCAGACCCTTCGCCTCGATCAGCCCGATGGATTTGTCGCGGGCCTCAAAGCGGTCGAGCCCGTGCAGCTCGGGGCAGCCGGGGCAGTTGATGTGACCGTCGGCGGTGAGCACGTCGATGATGTCGAGCTTGTTTTTCATGCCGACTTCAAAGTCGGTGCGGTCGTGTGCCGGGGTGATCTTGAGGGCGCCGGTGCCAAAGTCGATTTCGACGTGCTCGTCGGCAATGATGGGAATCTCGGTCTCGCAGAGCGGGCGGATGACCGTCTTGCCGATGAGAGAGGCGAAGCGCGGGTCTTTCGGGTTGACGGCCACGGCCACGTCGGCCATGATGGTCTCGGGGCGCGTGGTGGCGACCAGCAGCTGCCCGGAGCCGTCGGCAAGCTTGTAGCGGATGGTGTAGAGCTTGCTCTTGGTCGGCGTCATGATAACCTCTTCGTCGGAGAGGGCGGTGCGCAGAACCGGATCCCAGTTCACCATGCGGCGGCCGCGGTAGATGAGCCCTTCTTTGAAGAGCTCGGTGAAGGCGCGTGCGACTTCGGGCGCAAAGACTTCATCCATCGTGAAGCGCTCGCGCTCCCAGTCGCAGGAGCAGCCGAGTTTCTTGAGCTGTTTGATGATGATGCCGCCGTGCTTCTCCTTCCACTTCCAGACCATGTCCACGAAGGCTTCGCGGCCGACGTCATAGCGCGTGCGCGGCGGGTTCTCCTTGGCGAGCTCTTTTTCGACGCGAGCCTGCGTCGCGATGCCGGCGTGGTCGGTGCCGGGCAGCCACAGGACTTCTTTGCCCTCCTGCCGAGCTCGGCGGGCGAGGATGTCTTGAATCGTGTTGTTGAGCACGTGCCCCATGTGCAGCATGCCGGTGACGTTGGGGGGCGGTATGACGATGCTGTAAGCCGGTTTGTCGGAATGAGGGTCAGCGTGGAAGCTTTGGCGGTTCAGCCATTCTGCCTGCCACTTTTCTTCAACAATTGTCGGTTCGTAAGCCTTGGGCAATTCAGTCATGACGCGCGCCATCATACGCCAAAGCCATTCGTATTGCAAGCCTTTTCAGCGGGTCGCCCGCCTTCCCGCGCCGCCTCCCCGCACCCGCAAAAAAGAGACCCGGGAGGCGGGGCCCCCCGAGTCTCTGACTTATCACGACGAAAGCTTGCGAATGGTCGGCTGTGCTGCTCCGGCTCTCAGCGCGAGAGGTAGTCGGCGACGCCTTCGTGCGTGGGCGTCATGGCGGCTTCGCCCTTGTGCCAACCCAGCGGGCAGACTTCTCCGTGGCGCTCGTAGTGTTGCAGGGCGTCGACGATGCGGAGGGCTTCGTCGATGGAGCGGCCCAGCGGCATGTCGTTGACGAGGGCGTGGCGCACGATGCCCTCTTTGTCGATGAGGAAGAGGCCGCGGTAGGCGACGAGTTCGCCCTTGACCTGCAGGTTGCCCTCGTCATCGTAGTAGCGCTCGCCCGCCAGAACGTCGTAGCTTTCCGCGATGCTCTTGTTGATGTCTGCAACGAGCGGATAGGTCACGCCTTGAATGCCGCCCTTCTCGCGGGGGATGTTCGCCCATGCCCAGTGGCTGAACTCCGAGTCCGTCGAGCAGCCGACCACGACGGTGTCGCGAGCTTCAAACTCGCTCAGGGCATTTTGGAAGCCGATGAGCTCGGTCGGGCAGACGAAGGTGAAGTCTTTGGGGTAGAAGAAAAAGACGACGTACTTCTTGCCCAGATATTGGCTGAGGCTGAAGTCGGGCAGAATTTCTCCGTTGACAACGGCGTTGGCCGTGAACTGCGGTGCTTGTTTTCCTACTAGCATGATGTGGTAATGTATTGTTGTTTGGTGTTGCGCGCATTCTGACATGAAGCGACGCGTAAGTCAAGCATTAAATTAAAACTGTTCGAAAAAAGTTCGCTTAAACAAACCGAAGGTCTCCATTCGAGTGTCGGTTCGGCCTTCGTCTGCCGGGGCGCGTCGGCGGGCCGGGGGGAGGCTGCTTATGCGGGGGGCAGGGCGGCTTATGCGG
>DXFQ01000083.1 GCA_019114365.1 Candidatus Parakkermansia intestinigallinarum
GTGGCGCAACGACGCCTGCCGACAAGACAACGCCCGCCGGCGGCGCAACGACTCCTGCTGCTCCGACGACGCCCGCCGGCGGCGCAACGACTCCCGCTGCTCCGACGACGCCTTCCGGTGACGCAACGACTCCCGCTGACGCAACGACGCCTGCCGGTGACGCAACAACGCCCGCTGCTCCGACGACGCCCGCCGGTGGCGCAACGACGCCTGCCGACAAGACAACGCCCGCCGGTGATGCAACGACTCCCGCTGCTCCGACGACGCCTGCCGGTGACGCAACAACGCCTGCCGAAAAGACGACGCCTTCCGGTGACGCAACGACTCCCGCTGACGCAACGACGCCTGCCGGTGACGCAACGACTCCCGCTGCCCCGATGACGCCTGCGGATGTGACAACGCCCGGCTCGGGTACGCGCACTCAGCCAGTGAAGCCTCGTCCTGTCGTCGGACCGCGTGTTATCTTGGATGAGCCGAGCGATCCTTTCACGGTGAAACTTGTGGAGCAGAAGCCCTTGGCGAATGATACGGTCGAAGTGACCTTTGAAATTATCGGCAAGGGAACCGATATCAAGAGCGCCTACATCGATGGTGCCGGCCTCCAGAATGGTAGGATCACTTTGAGGTTGAATCGCAACAGAGAGTCGGTACAGCTGGAGCTCGAGACGGTTCAGGGCGAGAAATATTCCAAGCCCATCAAGTTGACTTTCACCGAGTCTGAGTGAGTCCTCGGGGCTCGCAACGCAAGGCCCCTCACGACATCACTAAAACAAGCACCCGCTTCTTCTCGAGGCGGGTGCTTCTTTGTATGGCGTCGGAGGAGGGACGCCTGCTCAGCGTTTCTGCACCGGAAGGGGCAGCTCGGGGCGGAAATGGCCCGTCGGTTCGTAGTCCAGCACGTTGGCCTCCTCCTGCGTGCCCGCCCCGATGTTGTGGATGATGAGCGGAATGCCCTTTTCATCCTTGCGGTCGCTGACGATCATGATGTGCGGAAGCGTGCCCCCCAGCAGGCAGGTCACAATGTCTCCCGGCAGATAGTCCTCGGCCTTGTCGGTGACGGGAACCCGCCAGCCCTTGCGCTGAAAAAAACATTCGAGGTTGGGAACGCGTCGATGGTCAATGTTGCGATCCGGCCGCTTGAGCCCCCAGTTCTTCGGGTAGCTTGAGAAATGCTTCCTCATGTCTTCGTGCACTTCCTTTTGAAGGTCGTACCCGAGTTCGCGCAAGGCGCGAATGATGACGTCCGTGCAGACTCCGCGATCCGGCTCGACATCGCCGCCCGGGTAGTCGAGCACGACGTAGGCGGGATCATACAGAATGGTGACACCGATTTGTTTTCGAGCGACTTCGGCGAGGCGGGCATCGGCCCGGAGTTCGGCTGTCAGCAGCAGGGGGAGCAGGAGGCTCAGTGGGCGGAAAAAAGCAGGGAATCGCATGGCGGGCAGGGGAGTGTGGCGGGTGCGGGATGTCGGGGGTGCGGGATGTCGGGGGTGCGGGAAAGGCGCGGGATACGCGCAGAGACGGCATGGCCGCCGCGCCGTCTCGCTTGGCGAGACTTGCGCGGCGCTCGTCCGTCGGGGTCAGCCTGTCAGGAGGCTGACGAGGTCTTCACGGCCGCCGGGCGCGAAGCCTTGCTCTTGGCGGCTCCGCCTTTGGCCGAGCCCTTGCCGACCTTGGCAGCGGCAGGAGAGATGCGGAGATCGAGGATCAGGGTGCCTTGGTCATCGCTCAGGGTGCCGGTGATGCAGCCCGTCTTCAGGTCGCCGGCAATCGGGAGCGGCAGATCCATTTCCATACCCTCTTGCTGCGGCAGAGCCGACGGTTTGACGGCGAAGGCCACACCGCAGAAGGGAACTTTGACGCACTGACGTTCATCGATAGCGGCGGCCATCTTCTTGCCCGTGCTGAGGGTCAGAACCTTGCCGTTGAGCTTGCCTTGCAGGGGCGGCATCTCAGGGAGTTGACAGAGGAAGCCCTTGCCGGGGTCAACGGTCGGGTCTTGCGTGAGCATTTGCACGACTTGCGCAGCGTCGTCCGTCTTGATTCGCATGGCCATGGTGAGACCCTTTTGCGTGGTGCGGAAGATGGCCGTGAGGTCATCCAGACTTCCGGAGTTTTCCGTTTTCAGCCCGGTGGAGGCGATGCTGACCAACATGTCGCGACGGGCCGCTACCTTCGGGATGCTCAGCTCGCCGGGGGTGAAGCGGACGCCCTTGAGGCCAAAAGCGGCCCGCACGATGTAGGATTGGCCGGCGGGGGTGACGGCGAGGCTCAGGTCGCGTCCGCTGAGGCTGTCGAGCAGTTTGTCGGCCATGCCCGCGACTATGGCTGTCACGATGTCGGAGGATGGCGCAACGTCGGTGAGGCCGGCGTTGGCGGCACGGCTCACCGAGGCGAGCAGTTTGCGGTCGGCCAGCAGAACACAGGTCGGCGTTTCTTTTCCGGCGGGCAGCAGAACGGGAAGGTCTCGGTGGGTCAGCAGTGACTCGGAGGCTGAGCTCGGCCAGGCCATGTCGCTGAATTTTTCGCAGATGCAGTATTGCAGCAGATGGCCCTCAAGGCGGTAGATGACTTGGAGCTTGAGGCCTTTGACGAAGGGGACAAGGGCTTGGAGAAAGGGAACGGGCTCTTCGGAAAGAGCCGCCCCGACGTCAAAGCTTACGCCTTTCCAGTCCTTGTAGGTGACGGCCTTGCAGTGCTCGGGCATGCTTTGGCAGGCTTCGTTGATGTCGGATTCAATGTTTTGCAGGATGGCGGTTTCACTGCCCGGCTTGAGGCTTGCGACGGCATAGATGGGTGCGAGGTGCAGGGGCTTTTGCGCTGAGCCCGATGCTTCCGTGCCGGCGCCGCCGCGGGTCGCCGCGCTGAGGAGCTTCGTGACGGCTTCCATGTCGTCCGTGATGCTGACGGCGATGGCTTCGACGGAGAGGCCGTAGGTTTGGGCGTCTTGGAAACTGACGCAGAAGCTGGTTTTGGCCGGCAGTTGCGCCAGCAGGGGCAGGCGCTTGGCGAGTTGGTCGAGCTTGGCTGCGGCCGGGGTGAAGGCTTTGCTGTCGGCAACGGCCTGCGCGAGCGGGGTGTCGGCCGGAGTCTGGGCAAGGACGAAGCTGCCGGCGCAGGCGGCGGCAAGGAGAATGGCTTTCTTCATGGCGGTGTTGGATTTGTTGTGTTGACGGATGGGTGCGCAGCGGACAACTCATGCGCTACGCCCGTTCATGATACCCGTTTTCGCGTGTCGCTGCAAGTCCTATGTTTTTCCCGAAAGACCTTTTCCGTATGGCGTGTGCCTCCGGCGTCCGGGAGGGCGGAGAGCGACATTCAGACTAGGCGGCGCAGCCGATCGGCTTTGGCGCGTATCTTTTCGGCGGCGATGAGGCAGAGGCGGCAGAGGGTGTCGTCCGGCATGGAGTAGAGGCAGCGGCTGCCGTCCTGCTTTTTGTCCACCAGCCCGCCCTCGTGCAGCATGTTCATGTGCTTTGAGACGACGCTTTGCCCCAAGCTCAGCCGCTCGCTGAGTTCGTTGACGCTGCCGCCGCCCTCGCGGCAGATGGAGGAGAGCAGCTTCAGCCGAACCGGCTCGCCGAGCAGTTTGAAGAAGTCCGCCAGTTCCGGGAGCATCTCCGGGCTGATATCAGGGAGATTTTTTTTCTGCATGGGCAAATTTTATCATTGACGCGGACCTGCGTCAAGTGTAATATCCGCGTATCGCGATATGCGAATATGCGAAACATGAATACGACTGAATTGGAGAAGTTGATCCGCGATGGTCAGGCAGAGCTGTTGGATGTCCGCACGGCGATGGAGTTCCGCAGCGGCCACATTCGCGGTGCCGTTCACCTTCCGGTGGATGAGCTGGAGAAGCGGGAGCATTTTGAGGTGCCGGCGGAGGGGCGCACGCTTTGTCTCATTTGCCAGAGCGGCAAGAGGGCGGAGAGGGCGCGCCGCCACTTGGAGGAGTGCTGCGGCGTCAAGGCTTGCGTGCTGGAGCAGGGGATGAACGCTTGGCAGGATGCCGGATTGCCCGTGGTGCGCGAGGCGGGGGCAGCGCTGCCCCTGATTCGGCAGGTACAGATCATCATCGGATTGGTGAATTTGCTGACGCTCTCTCTGGGTGTTTGGGTGCACCCGCTCTGGTTGTCGGTGCCGGCCCTGACGAGCTGCGGCTTGCTGGCGGCGGGGCTGACGGGAACTTGCGGCCTCGCTTTGCTGCTGGCTCGGCTGCCTTGGAATCGCGCCTGAGCCGATGCGTGTCGAGCGCAACTGTTTGATTGAATTTTTAAAATAACCCTAGACAAGATGACCATGAAAACAACGATCATTGTCGGAGGCGTTGCGGGCGGAGCCACCGTTGCCGCGCGCCTGAGCCGTTTGACGAACGACCGCCGTATTGTGCTGATTGAGCGCGGCGCCTACGTCTCCTTCGCCAACTGCGGGCTGCCGTATTACATCGGCGAGGTGATTGCGGAGCAGGGGGATTTGCTGCAGGCGACGCCCGAACTGTTCCGCGAGCGCTTCGGTGTCGAGGTGTTGCTGCGGCACGAAGCCGTCGCCATCCGCAAGGACGAGCGCCTTCTCGTGGTGCGCAATCTCGAGACCGGAGAAGAGGAGGCGATGCCCTACGACGAGCTGGTGCTCTCCCCCGGGGCGGCACCTTTCCGCCCGAATATGCCGGGTATTGATTTGCCGGGTGTGTTGGCTCTTCGCAGTATCCCGGATGCGGAGCGCATCAAGGCTCTGATTCGCGAGAGGCAGGCGCGTTCGGCGCTGGTGATCGGTGCCGGTTTCATCGGGCTGGAGGTGGCGGAGAATCTGCACCGCCTCGGGCTGGAGGTGAACGTGGCTGAGGGGGCGTCTCACGTGCTGCCGCCGCTGGATGCTCAGATGTCGGCCTACGTCAGCGACCTGCTGGCGGCCCGCGGCATTCGCGTGGAGACGGGCGTGATGACCAAGGGAATTCGCCTCGCGGCGTCCGGGCGTTTGCAGGCCTACGCCGACGACTGGCAGAGTGCGGAGGCCGACCTCATCATCCTCTCCATCGGCGTGCGCCCCGAGACCGCGCTGGCACGCGAGGCCGGCCTTGAACTGGGGCTGGCGGGTGCGATCGTGGCGGATGAGAAGATGCGGACATCGGCGCCGGGCATATGGGCCGTGGGCGATGCGGTGCAGGTGCGCTCGGGCGTGACGGGCAAGCCCATGCTGCTGGCTTTGGCCGGGGTGGCGCAGAAGCAGGCTCGCGTAGCCGCAGCCGACATAGCCGGCAAGACGGACGAGCGTTTCCGGAGCGTGTGGGGCACGAGTGTGCTGCGCCTCTTTGACATGACGGTTGCCATGGTCGGGATGAACCGCGAGATGCTCGACCGCATGGGAATGGCGGGGCGCTACGAGTACGTCGACGTGCACCCGGCGAATCACGTGACCTATTACCCGGGAGCGACGCCGATTCACATGCGCTTGGTCTACGACCGCGAAGACGGGCGCATCCTCGGCGCGACGGCCATCGGCAAGCAGGATGTGTCACGCCGCATTGACGTGGTGGCGATGGCGATGAGCTTGGGGGGCACGGTGCACGATCTGGCAGCGGCCGAGCTCTGCTACTCGCCGCAGGAGGGCGCGGCCAAGGATCCCGTCAACATGGCGGGCATGGCGGCTGCCAACAATCTGGCGGGCCTGCACCCGGTGGCACACTACGAAGACATAGCCGCTCATCCGGAGGCTACGGTGCTCGACGTGCGCGAGGAGGCGGAGGTCGCCCGCGCTCCCTTTGCCGGAGCTCTGCATCTTCCGCTCTCGCAGTTGCGCCGCCGGGTGGCGGAGCTCGACCCCTCTCGTCCCGTGCTGGTGATGTGTCAGGTCGGCGTGCGCGGTTACACGGCGACGCGCTTCCTGATCAATTCGGGCTATGAGGCCCGCAATTTGAGCGGCGGTTACGAGACGATGTCTCTGATTCGCCGCCACGGCTGACGAGGCTCCGGTCGCAACCGCGCGGCGCCCACCCGCGCGGTTGCGCGCCGCGCGGGTGGGCGTAGGGAAAGAAGAAGGGCGGACGGCCGTTTCAGAACACAGCTAACCCTTCAATCAGGATACTTCAGCGAAGGGCCGTAGGCATTGGTGCCGCGCTGGCTGTCGAGCAAGGAGAAGATGAGGAGAATCCATCCGCCGATAAAGGGAATGAGCCCCAGCAGAATCATCCAGCCGCTGCGCCCCGTGTCGTGGAGTCGGCGTACGTAGAGACCCAACCCCGGAATAATCAGAGCCAAGCTATACAGCAGGGATAAACCCATCATGATGATGCTCATTGAGGGGTCGATGAGGATGATGAGGAAAATGCCCAGAATATAGATACTGAGCAAAAACAGCAGCGATGCCAGCTGGAACATCCAGTACTCACGCCGCGTGGCGCGGCCGCTGAAGTTGGCGAAATTGCGCGTCATCGTCAGCTTGAAAATCTCCAAGAGTCCCATGCCGTCGTGATAGTCGCCGTCAGAAGCCGACTCGTGTTGAGGTCTGCGTGAGGGGCCGGTTTGGTACGCGCCGCCGACAGGGGGGCAGGGCGCGGTGATGTTCATATCAGCGAGGACGGACGGAAGCGGCCGCCAAGCCGCATCGCCGACGCGCGCGACCAAGGTGGTGGTCTGAATGATGCCGTTGGCCAGGAGTTCCAGAAGCTCGTTGATTGAGACGGGGCCTTGCGGTTCGTTTCGTCTGTTGAGGTAGTAAAAATGGTTCATCTCTGTGTTGGTGGAGCGTTGAATCAGCTGAGAATAAGTCCTCTCTGCTTGAAGGGCATTATATCAGGATATGGGTGCAAAGTCAAGAGTGTGCGCAGCGATTTTGATGGACTGCGATCTCTCCGAATGCCGAAAGGCTCAAGCTATTTGACGTTTCTGCCTCTACGCTCGAGCGAGCCTCGCCTCCTTGCCGCGTGTTGGAGCCGTCTTTAACCAAAGAGTTGCGTGAGCAAGGGCTCACGCTGCTCAAACAATCCATCCCCTACGTTGATCGCCGTTGCCGTTCCGGAAAAGCCAGTCTCCCTGCGCCTTGATACGGTAGCCCACTGTCAAGGCGATCGTTCCGGCAACTTTGTTTGAACTCCGACTCTCGCGGACGAGCTCACTTACCCGACGCAAAACAGAGCCAAAGGAAACAAGGGGCCGTAGGTCACCTACAACGCTCTCAAACACCTGTGCCGCGAGCTCCCCCTTCCGCGTGCACAGCCGCAACACAGGCAACGGTTCAGTTCATCCATTATCACGTGCAGCACTTCCTCTCCCATGCCTACCGCACCTGTACCGTGACACATTCGCGCCCCTCAAAAGAATGACAATGCCCGAGTCGAGGAACGCAATCGGCGTGTGATGAGGGAGCACTTCGGGAATGTGAGATTCGACGATGAAGGTCTTGTACGACTGCTCAACCGCTTCTATCAGTACTCAAATCTGATTCTCCATCACTTTTCACCCCGTATGCATCCGGTGAGCAAGAGGCGACAAGGGTCGAGAATTGTCAAGCCGTATGATGAAGCCAAGACACCCTATGAGCCGCGATTCTGCATTTGCTGCAACGGAGGCGCGAAACCGACTCTGAGTAAAAGCAGCCCCTCAGGGTGAAGCCGAGCAGGGGAGGCTGTCCGCCTCCCTGTCCCCCTTGGAGCAAGGCAGAGAGCTTCTCGCTCTTCTCTTTGGAAAAACACTCTGCGCCTTTGCCCGGGAGAATGAGGTAGGGCGACGCGTCCGTTCCCCTAACCCCACTCGCGGCAAGGTGCCGCTTACCTCCGTTCGTGCGTGCCGAAATGCGCTTGCCTCCCGCCCCTGATCTGTGTTGCCTTGGGCGCGTTCATTTTTGACACATCCATACCTTTGGTGCGTTTTCTTTTTGACGCAATATGTCATCACGGCATCAACGGCATCGGCCCCGAAGAATCGCCCGCGCCGATTGACAGCTGCTGCCGTTTGTGGTAGAGTAAGCCCGCTATGAATGCTGCTCAACGCGCTCTATCCACTTTTCGTCAGCCGCCCTACATGCACACCTGCGCTCAGACGATTTGCGCCGCTTTCGGGCGCGAAGATCTGCTGGAGGACATGAAAAAGCAGAGCGGCGGACGCGCGGACGGAGGCACCTGCGGTGCCCTCCATGCCGCGATGCACCTCGCCGGTGATGACGCACCGCAGATCGAAGAAGCCTTTCGCACCGCACTGGGCGCGACGCGCTGCCGCGAACTCAAAGGCGGCGATCCCCCCGTCCCCTGCCAGCTCTGCGTCAAGACCGCGGCCGAGCTGCTCGAGAAGCTCTTCGAGTCCAAAGCCTGAGCCCCTTTAGTCCCCGTTTGCACGACGCCCCTGCGGCGCCGCTGTGCCGGGCCCTCATTCCGCATCGCGCCGAATGGGGGCTTTTTGTTGCCCCGAGCCTCTCGGCGCCGCCTTTTTCGCTTCTCTCCGCTCCTCCCACTCCGCTCGCGTCGGCTGCCGTCGGTCGGCCGACAAAAGAAGACCGCCTCTCCCCCGGCGTCGGCAGGGGAGAGGCGGTGAATAAAGCGATCCGTCGCTATGCCCTTACTTGAGGAGCATCTTGAAGTCGACCACAACCGCGCGGTCGGCGGTGACGAGCACCGGGTTGCCGTCGATAGCCGTAATCTCGGGCACCTCGAGCACGAGCTGCTGCACCTTCTTGAGCGTCTCGGCCAGCGGGCCGACAGCCTTCGGAGCCTCGCCGCGCACGCCGTTGAGAATCTTGCCGACCTTCGTCTCCTTGATCATGGCGTCGAAGTCATTGGCGGGCAGAATGCGCATCGTCGTGTCGCGCATGACCTCGGTGTAAATGCCGCCGGTGCCGAACACCATGACACGCCCGAAATTCTTGTCGCTGTTCACGCCGATAATCGTCTCGGTCGCCTTCGTGATCATCTCCTGAATGAGCACCGATGCCCCCTTGAGGTTGAACTTCTCGATCGAACCCCAGAGGCCGCTCCAAGCCTCATTGAAAGAAGCCTCGTCGCAGATGTTCAGGTAAATACCCTTCATCTCCGTCTTGTGCAGCGCATCCGGAGCCGAGAGCTTCAGCACCACCGGGTTCGGGAAGAGCGTCTTGCAGAAGGCCAGAGCCTCAGCCTTGTCCGTAAAGTTGCCGCACTTCGGGTAATCAATGCCGTAGTGATCCATCAGCATGTTGACCGTCTGCTGCGGCAGCGAGGCAAGACCCGCCTCCTTGGCCTCCTTCACGGCAGCCTTGATGGCAGCGGGAAGCTCGCCGATCTCCGCCTGAGCCAGCTCCTTGCCGCGATAGGCCATCTGAGCCTTGAGCAGGCCGAGCAGGCGCACGGCATCAGCCGGGTACTCGTAGTTGAGGATATGGGCATCGGAGAGCAGCTTGCGGCCCTCGCTCACGCGCTTGCCGCCCACAAAGGCGCAGAAGACATTGACGTTCTTGTACTGCGGGACAAGCTTGATGATGGCCTCGGCCGTGCCGGTGCAGTCGGTGACGCGCTGCGGGGTGAGCAGCACGAGGATGTTCTTGTACTCGCCGCTCTCGCAGAGAATACGCAGAGCGTTCTCGTAGCGGTCGGCCTTCGCGTCGCCCACCACGTCGATGGGGTTGCCGAAGGCGGCCTCGGGCGTCAGCACCTCGCGCAGCTTGGCGATCGTCTCCTCGGAAGGACGAGCAAGATCGAGCCCGGCCTCTTCGCAGAGGTCGGAAGTCAGCACGCCCACGCCGCCGGCGTTGGTCAGAATAGCGACCTGACCGTCGAACTCGTGGTGGTTCGTGTACTGCAGCACCTCCAGCAGACCGAAGAGCTCGCGGTCATTGTAAGCCTGCACGGCACCCGCGCTCTGAAGAGCAATCTCGAGCACGCGGTAGTTCGGCGCAAGCGAGCCCGTGTGCGAAAGCGAGGCCGCCTGAGCCTTGGCGCTCTTGCCCGGCTCCATGATGACGCAGGGCTTCGTGTTGGACACCTCCTTGAGAACCTTGAGGAAAGCCTTGCCGTTCTTCAGCGACTCCAGATAGAAGATGAAGGCGGAAGTATCGGGATCATCCTTGAGAGCGCTGAGCAGAGAATCCTCGCCCATGCAGGCCTTGTTGCCGATGGAGATGAAGTGAGAGAAACCGATGCCCTTGCTGGCGGCCCAATCCATGATGGCCGAGCAGTAGGCGCCGGACTGAGAAATGAAGGCGACGTTGCCGCGAGCCGGGAAACCGTCGGCAAAGGAAGCGTTGACGTTGTTGAAGGTGGCGATGTGGCCGAGGCAGTTCGGCCCCAACAGGTTGATGCCGTTGTTGAGGCACTTCTCCGCGATGCGCTTCTCAAGCTCCTTCTCGCCGACCTCGGCGAAGCCGGCCGTGATGATGGAGATATTCTTGGTGCCGTTGGCGACGCAGGCATCAATGACGGGTTCCGTGAAGCGAGCCGGCACGAGGATGACAACCAGATCCATGGGCTTGGGCAGCTTGTCCACACTGGCGTAGCAGGGGCGTCCGTAAACCTCCTTGCCGTCCAGCTTGGGGTTCACACCGTAGAGCTCACCCTTGTAATTGGCGCTGAGAATGTTGTTGAATACGACGGCGCCGAGCTTGGCGGGATTGTCTGACACGCCCACCACGGCGATACTCTTCGGATTAAAGAATGATTCGAGTGACATAGTGACAATGGATGCGGATGTTCGCTGAGGCTGAGTTTAGCACCTCAGCCCCGCACATTCAAGCGGATTCATGCGAAAAAATGCTTCGCGAACTCAAAAAAAATCAATATCAGACTCCGGCATCGGGTTGCCGCACTGCTCTAGCCAGTTGTTGAGAATTTCTACAGCCGCCGCCTGATCGATGATGGGGCGGAAGCTTTTGGCTTTTTTTCCGGCTTGGTGCAGTTTTTGCTGCGCGGTGGCCGTCGTCAGGTACTCATCCACGTAGATGAGGGGCAGATCGGGAAATTGAGCGCGAAGCTTGTCGCCGAAAGCGCGCACCTTGGCGCAGGCGCTGCCCTCGCTGCCGTCCATGCGCAGCGGCAGACCGAGAACAAGAGTGCGTATGCCCCTTTCGCGAACGAGTTCCGCAATGCGAGCAAGAGCATCCGCTTGGCGGACGCTGATACTCTCAACCGGATGCGCCATGATGCCGCAGGAATCCGTCGCGGCAACACCGATGCGGGCTTCTCCGTAGTCCAGACCGAGGGCAGGGTGCATAGAGGGAAAGGTGAATAGCGTGATAGCGCGGGGCTTATCGGAAGGAGGGGAAGAGGCGGGGCGGCGGCACCGCTGCGGCACAGCTCTGCGGCCGAAGACGGCCGCTCGATTGCCTGAGCTGCGGGCGGAGCCGCCGCCGAGCGATTCCGAAGACCGGGGTGGCTCAGTGGAGCTCGTCGGGCACCATGTCCACGATCTTTTTGATTTTGTCCGCGTCGCAGCGCCGCGTCACCAGCAGAGCATCCTCCGTCTCAATCACGATCAGGTCGTCGACATCGATGAGCGCGATGCGCTTGCCGCCCGTGCTGAAAATGATATTGTTGCCCGACTCCAGCGCCGTGACGGGCGCATTCGACGCATTGCCCGAAGCATCCGTCGGCAGATACTTGCCCACCGAAATCCACGAACCCACGTCATCCCAGTCGAAATTCGCCTCGAAGTTGAGCACGCGAGAACTCTTCTCCAGCAGAGCATAGTCAATGGAAATCGGCGTGAGCTTCGGGAACTCCTCAGCGATGAAACGCGGCAGATCCCCCGCCTGCGTCAGCCGCGAAATAAAGTCCGCCAGCTGCGGGCTGTGCTCCTCGAGCTCGCGGCGCACGTGAGCAACATTCCAGATGAACATCCCGGCATTCCAGCTGAAATTCCCGGCGGCAAGGTAGCGCTCCGCCGTCTCGGCATCCGGCTTCTCCCGGAAGCGTTTGACCTCGTAGCAGCTGTACTTGAGAGCCGGATCATCGAGCCTCTCGCCCCGCTCGACGTAGCCGTAGCTCGGGCAGGCCCAAGTCGGGCGAATACCAATCGTGATGAGAGCGCGCTCGCGCCCCGCGAGAGCAAGAGCCTCGGCCGCGAGATCGCGGAAAGCCTCATTGTTCAGAATGAGCGAATCACTCGGCACAATCATCATATTGGCCTGAGGATCCCGCGCCGCAATCAGCCCGATACCCAGAGACACCGCCGGAGCGGTATCGCGGCGAGCCGGCTCGGCCACAATGTTCTCCGGCGGCAGGCAGGCGGCCTGTCGCCGCACCTCGGCCTCCTGAAGATGATTCGTCAGAATAATAATGTTTTCCGTCGGCAAAATACCACGCATGCGTTCAACAGCTTGGCTGAGCATGCTGCCCTGACCGAAGAGATCGAGCAGCTGTTTCGGCCTTGCATTTCGGGAGAGAGGCCAGAAGCGCGTCCCGCTGCCTCCGGCAAGAATCAGTGCATAATTTCCCATGGCCTCGCCAGTATAGAGGCAGAGGCGCCCGGCGTCAAGAGAGAAAGCCCGCAGCCCCGGCAGCCTCATGCGGACGCCGCAGCCGCAGACAGCTTTCCGCCCCCGCCGCAACAGGCAAAGACAGAGCCCGCAACAAGCCAAGACGCGTTGTTATCTGCCCGAAGCCTCCCCCCGCAACAACACCCCCTTTTCTCACGTTTCAACCCCTTTTCACCCCCGAAAATCGCCTCTCGCCCGAGCCGCCCTAAGAGCACTTTTCCGATGATATAACAACATTTACTCCTCAGCAAGTTACAGGTAATCAACAAAGTAATGTAGTTATAAGGCCGAATTTTCGATGTTATTAAAAATATCAGCCCTGGAGAAATCCTCGTGTATGGGAGGCTGACTGTTAGCATGTTATACGGGCAAATAAAATTTGTTGCTTAAATGGCCCCAAAAGGTATGAAATAGAGAAAATGAGAACGAAGCCTGCGGAGCCTGAAGACGATCTACCGAAAAACGGAGAACAAGCCCCTTTCGCACACCGTGCCGCAGAGGCAAATGCGGAATTCGGCACGGAGCAAGCGAGCCGCGAGCGTGCGAGACTGGTCTGGGGTGAAGAGAGCCCCGCGGCCGCCGTCGACGCCCCGGCCTCACCGTCGGCATCCGCCGATGCCGGAAGCGGAGAGCCGGAGCACCCGTCCGCCCGAGACGGCGAGCTCATCGAGCATCCCCTCGTCCTCGGCGGCAGCGAAATGCTGCGCGCCGTCAACGAACTCGAGACGCGGGATTGGACCTTCTGGAAACTCTTTGAAATCTCCCTGCGCAGCCGCACGGGCCGTCGCCCGCGCACCCTGCAGGAAATCGCCCAATACGTCCAGCGCATGCTGCGGGTCAAACCGTGGTGGCGCTACATGCCCGTGGGCGAAATCACCGGAGCCGACTGCGTCAACCTCATCGAAACAAGCTTCAAAACCATGCCCATGCAGCGCAAAGCCCGCACCCTCCTGCACGCCATCTTCGCCTGCGGCTGCCGGCTGGGCGTCTGCCGCACCAACCCCGTTGAACAACTCACCTACCTCTACGCCCCCGAGCAAAGCATCCGCGCCCTCTCCATCCTCGAAGTACGCCGACTCCTGACCGCCGCGCAAAGCCCCAAACACAGCCCCTGCGCCGCAGCACTCGGCCTCATGCTCTGGGCGGGCCTGCGCCCCACCGAAGTCGCGCGACTCCGCTGGGGCGACATCCGCCTCCGCGAGCGCGTCATCATGGTATCCCCCCTCCAAGCCAAAACCGCAACCCGGCGGCAAGTCATCATGCGGCGCGTCCTCTTCTGCTGGCTGCTGCGCATCGCCCCCTTCCGCCCGGCCGGAGCCCCCGTCATCCCGCTCGGCTGGGAAAAACGCTGGCGTGCCCTGCGGCTCGCCGCCGGCTTCAAACAGTGGCCGGCCGACGTCCTGCGGCACACCTTCGCCTCCTACCACCTCAAATACTTCCGCGACGTCGCCGGCCTGCAAATCGACATGGGGCACAGCTCCCTGCACCTGCTGCTCACCCGCTACCTCGGCATGGACAACATCACCGCCCAAAACGCCTCCGAATACTGGGGCTACGAAAAAGAACTCGCCGCCGCCAAGGGCGGAGACCCATACGCCAGCCGCTTCTGACCCGCCGACTCCTTCCCCCACCTCAACCCGCCGTCGCCAAACACCCCGGGCAATTGCGAACCCAGTGCCCCGGCGACACCTCCACCAACTCCGGCACGCGATCCCTCAGGCAAAGCTCCGGGCGTCCGATCGTATTGCGCGGGCGAAACGCACAGCCGCGCACCGGCTCGCGGAGCGTCGGCGGCAAACCCGGAATCGTGTGCAGCGGCTCCCCCTTGCGCCGGTGCGACGGCATCGACGCCATCAGCGAGCGCGTATACGCATGCAGCGGATGCTCCAGCAACTCCGCCGCCGGAGCAGACTCAACCACACTGCCCGCATACATCACCTGAATGCGATCCGCATACGCGCGCACCACACCGAGATCATGCGTAATCAAAATCATCGCCGTACCCAACTCCCGCTGGCGGCGGCGCAGCAAATCCAGTACCTGCTTCTGCACCGTCACATCCAGCGCCGTCGTCGGCTCATCCGCAATCAACAACTCCGGCTGAGCAATCAGCGCCATCGCAATCATCACACGCTGGCGCATCCCGCCTGAAAACTCGTGCGGAAACGCACGCGCCCGCCGCTCCGGATCCGGAATCCCCGTCCGCCCCAACTCCTCAACCGCCAAGCGCCGCGCCTCGCGCCAACTCAAGCCCCGGTGAATCACCAGCGGCTCCGCCACCTGATCCCCGATCGTCATACAAGGATTGAGACTCGTCATCGGATCCTGAAAAATCATCGAAATCGCGCGCCCGCGCAAACGCGCGTGCTCCGCCTCCCCCGCATGCAGCAAATCGAGCCCGTGAAACATCGCGCGAGACTCCGGCGCAATCACCGCCGGCGGGCAGGGCAGCAGCCCCATCAGCGACGAACAGCTCACCGACTTACCCGAGCCCGACTCCCCCACAATACCCAGCGTCTCCCCCGCCCGCACATCAAAACTCACCCCATTCACCGCATAATTCACCCCTCGGCGCGAGTGAAACTCAACGCGCAAATCGCGAACCCGGAGCAGCGCAGAATCATCCATTGCCCCCTATGCTAACACGGCCATCGGCCCCCGTCAACCCTCATGCAGCGCAAAGCCCAGCGCACCCAGCGGCACCTCCTCCATCGCCAGCCCGCGCACCAGCGCCCGCAGCACCAACAAAGACCCCGCCGCATCATACAGCGCATCATGCCAGCGGCGCGGCACCAAAGCATCCAACTCCCCCACCACCCCCAACGCCGCACACACCGACGCAAGCGAATAATCCCTCAGCCCCGGCATCGCCCGGCGCGCCAGCACCAGCGTATCCAGCCACGGCCCGAAGCCATGCCCCGGAAACACCCGCAGAAAACGCATCTCCGTCGACGGATTGTGCCCCAGCACCACCACCCCCGACAACAAACGGCGCATCTCCGGCCACAAATCGCGCCAGCGCGGCGCCCCCTGCAACATCGCCGTCGTAATCCCGTGCACCCGAGACGCACTCCAGCGCACCGGGTGCGAACACGCCAAATACGAATCAAACAGCACCGGCTCCCCCATCAGAGACGCCACCCGCAACACCCCCACCTGCACCGGCTCATCCGTCTCCCCCGGCGCCGAACCCGCCGACTCAAAATCAATCGCCGCCACCGGCAAGCGCCCCAACGGGCACTCCAGCAACCCCGCAGACCCTGAAAACAACTCCCTCATCACACAGCAACTCACCCGCACCCCCCGCTCAGCGGCGGCGCGCCCACACGCGCACCGAGCGCAACTCCTCGCACAGCCCCTCGTAATCGCAGCAGAGGAAACGCCCCTCGCGATACAACTCACGGCCATCCACCACCGTCAGCACCGTCTCCAACCCCGACGCCGCATACACCACATTCGACACCACACGGTGCACCGGCTGCATACTCGGCTCCGTCAAACTCAGCGCCGTCAAATCAGCCCGCATCCCCGGCTCCAGAGACCCGATATACGGATCATGCAGCGCCGCC
>DXFQ01000084.1 GCA_019114365.1 Candidatus Parakkermansia intestinigallinarum
CCGCTGCCCCCTTGCTGAGGGGCAGCGGCTCTGTTGCATCCATAACGACGGCGGCGCCTCGGGCGCCCCTCATCAACTGATACGAAACAAAAAAGCCGCCTTGCGGCGGTTATGAAGCAGCGGAAGCTGCCTTGCAGGATGCCCGCTCTCTGAGGGCATCGCCGTAATGGCCGAGCTCAGTCCTGAGCAATCGCGGCCGTCTGCTCCGGAGCCGGAGGCAGAGTGTTGGCTGTAGCAACCATCGCAGCCATGCCGAGAGCAACCACAATCATTTTCATCATCGTAAGAGTCCTTTCTAAGTGAGGATATGTGCCATTAAGAAGGCGGCGACATTTTACGCCTTTTCGCGCGGATGTCAAGCGGAATTTTTGCATTATCTACAATTTTTTCCAACATATTGAGTACGCGCGCGTAAGAGCGAGACAGCAGTCGGCAGGGCACGCAGAACAATCGCGCGCATCGCGTTCCGTCGAAGCTCAGGCAGCCCTTTTGTGGTCTTCTGACCCGTTTTCCGGCCGCCACCGGAGAGCTTTTCGCGCAAAAGGCGGATAAAATCAGGGCTCACCGGGAAAAATTTGCAGTTCTTTGTCACTTTTGCACCATTTTAGGCTTGCAATACGATGCAGATTGGGTATACTGGCGTCGTTGCAAGTCCTATCATTGGCCTTGCAACACCAAAACAACAAACCTAAACAAGATAATTATGAAGACTATCGCTGTTCTCATGGTTGCCGCCGCTGCTCTCGTTTCCTGCCAGCAGCAGCAGCAGCAGCAGGTTCCCCCTCCCGCTGATCCCGTCACGCCTCCCCCGACCGTCACGGACAAGAAGTAAGCGGACTGCGGGGTTAACCGCAATCGATACTTCCGAACGCGCTCGCTTTGCGAGCGCGTTTTTTTGTGTCCGCGCGTCTTTGCGGCATTTTCTTCACGACAAAGCTTGACTCAACTCAAGCTATCAGGTAAACTAAGGCCGCCGCGGACGATAACAACTGCTCCTCAGGAGCGGAAGCGCCGCTAGCACATAACACAACAACAAGATAACTATGATCCGCAACTCGCTACTGACCGCCCTCATGGCTCTGGCGGCCCCGGCCATCAGCTTGGCCGAAGGCACGCAGCCGGTGATAGACACGACGACCAAAGACACTTCCGCCGCTGCCAACGGCACTCTCGGTACCGACGCATCGGCCTGCCCGCTGAGCGGCTCGCTGACCGTCGGCTACAACACGAACTACATCGGCCGCGGCATCGTCATCTCGCACTCCGTTGCCGAAGGCGACAGCAGCGAGTTCGCCGCCCTGAAGCTCAACTACGAGCTCAACGAGAAGTGGTCGATCGACAGCACGCTGGCCTACACGATGGTGAGCTCGGGCCACACCCTCTACGGCAACCCGAACTTTGCGCCTGCCTTCGAGATCATGGGCATCAAGGGCCCGATCAAAGAAGCGAACATCGAAAACGAGTTCGCCGTTGTCACCGCTCTCACCTACCGTGAGAAAGAGTGGGGCGTCTCCTTCGGCCACGACTTCATCCACGGCGGTCTGCTCGGCGTGATGGCCAAGCACTACCGCGACCAGGGCGCCTCCTGCGTCAACGAATTCTTCATCAACCCGATGTGGACGCCCAGCTCCGCTCCCTGGTTCGACGTTGAATGCACGGTGCGCTACAGCTGCCAAGGCATCACGGGCTGGTGGTTTGAGCCCAAGATGCACTTCAAGGCTCCCCTCATCGGCACCGCCGAGAACCCGCGCCTTGCCGGCGTGATCGAAGTGGGTCTTTCCGCCACGGCCGACTACTTTGAGAGCCGCTACTTCGCCTGCTCCAACGGCTGCCAAGCCTACTGGGTGAAGTTCATGCTCCCCTACTTCATGACGGACGACTTCATCGTCACGCCCAGCCTCAGCCTCAACTGGATCGGCCGCGCCGCCATCAAGGCCAACAAGGTCTCCGAGTACTCCATGCTGAGCGGCAACCCCGATAACCGGCCCTTCCGCAACTTCGGTCTGGTCGCCGGCATCAGCTGCACCTACCGCTTCTGATTCCGAACGGCAAACACCGCCCCGCGCGCTTTGCCGACTAAGGGGGAAGAGCCGAGGCTGCACCGCGCAGCCCGACTCCTCCCCCTTTTTTCGGTGCGCGCGCCGGAGCGGAAGCGCCGCCCGGCTGCCCGCCACCCGCCTGCCCGCCACCCCTCTACCCTCCCCCTGAAAACATGCCGAAACTCACCATCTCCGGGCGCGACAATCTCCAAAGGCCGGGCTTCTACATGCCCAACCGCCTGAGCGCCGAAGCCGCCTGTGCCCTGCACGAGCTCCTCGACGGCCGCGTCAGCTACCTCGTCGACGAGCACTTCCCGCCCGCCGAACCCACCATCCGCGCCCTCCGGCAGCGCCATGCCCGCCTCCTCAGCTTCGACTTCCGGCAGAGCAGCCCCCGCGGCATGCGAGAGCTCATGCTCAGCGAGCTCGAAGCCGGCCGCAGCCTGATCTTCCTGCCCGGAGAGCCCGCGCGCCTCATCGGCACCCTCAGCAACGTCCCCTCGCCCTTCCTGCAGCACCTCGGCAGCGTTCACATCGCCCCCGTCCCCGTCTTTCTGGGCTACTACGGCGAAAGCCTCGACACCCTCAGCAGCGACCGCAACACCGAAGGGCGCCAGCAGCTCTGCATCCTGCCCAAACTCGCCGCGGGGCCTCAAGCCGGCGCGCGCCTGCTGGCCGCCTGGCTCGAACAAAGCGCCGCCGCCTTCAACGAGCAACAAGCCCTGAGCGGCTCGCTGACCGAGCAGCTCGTGCGCTCCATGCGCCGCCACCCCGACACGCCCATCATCGACGGCATGACCGGCAAGAGCCTCAGCTTCGCGCGCGCCCTCGGCGTCGCCCTCCTCGTCGCCCGCCGCCTCAAGCGCGACTACCCCGGCGACAAGCGCATCGGCCTGCTGCTGCCGCCCAGTGCCGGCGCCGTCATCGCCACCCTCGCCTGCCTGATTGCCGGCATCACCCCCGTCATGCTCAACTACGTCTCGTCGCACAGCGCCTTCACCAGCGCCGTTCGCCGAGCCGAACTCCGCCGCTTCATCACCGCCCGAGCCTTCCGCGAGAAACTGCCGCAACTCCCCTGGCCCGACGACTCGCAGCTCATCTACATCGAAAAACTCATCGCCTCCCTCAGCAAAGCCGCCCTGATCGGCAGCATCCTCATGGCGCGCAGCGCCCCGGCCGGGCTGCTGAGCCTCGCGAGCGGCGCGGGTCGCCGGCGCGACCGCGATGAAGCCGTCATCCTCTTCACCAGCGGCTCATCGGGCGAGCCCAAGGGCGTCGTCCTCACCCACCGCATGCTGCTGGCCAACGTCGCCCAGAGCGCCGCCAGACTCGACCTGCACGACGCCCGCTTCCTGAGCAGCCTGCCGCTCTTCCACAGCTTCGGGCTGACCGTCACCATGCTGCTACCCCTGCTCATGGGGCGCCCCATGTGCACGCACCCCAACCCGACCGAAGCCCGCAGCCTCTGCGAACTCGTCCGGCGGCACCGCCTCACCCTCATCTGCGCCACCCCGACCTTCGCGCGCGCCATGCTGCGCCGCGCCCGCGACGACAGCTTTGCGAGCGTCAAACAGTTCATCGTCGGGGCGGAAAAACTGCGCCCCGAACTCGCAGCCGAATACCGCGAGCGCTTCGGCGTCGAGCTGCTGGAAGGCTACGGACTGACCGAAGCCAGCCCCGTCTGCTCCGTCAACCTGCCCGATGAGCCCCTGCGCGAAAACTGCCCCTACTACATCCCCGGACGCGTTGCGGGCAGCGTCGGCGCCCCCCTGCCCGGCATCGCCGTGCGCCTCACCGCGCCCGACGACGACAATCGCCTGCTGCCGCTCACCGAACAGGGCATGATCTGGCTCAAAGGCGCCAACATCTTCGACGGCTACCTCGGCCTCCCCGAACTCAACGCCGACATCCTCCGCGACGGCTGGTACAAGACCGGAGACCTCGGGCGCCTCGACCTCAACGGCTTCATCACCCTCGACGGCCGCCTCGCGCGCTTCTCGAAAATCGGCGGCGAAATGGTGCCCCACGAAGGCGTCGAGCAAGCCCTGGCCCGCCTGCTGAAGCTCTCGACCGACGACGGCATCCGCCTGGCCGTCACGGGCGTTGCCGACGCGCAGAAGGGCGAAGTCCTCGCCCTGCTCTCCACCCTGCCCGAGCACCGCCTCCATTCCGAAGAAGCCCGCCTGCTCGCCGAACTGCGCGACGGCCTCAGCAGCCTCAACATCCCCAACCTCTGGGCGCCCAAACACATCATCCCCGTCGAAGAAATCCCCCTGCTGCCCACCGGCAAACTCGACCTTCGCGCCTGCCGCCTGCTCGCCGAAGAATCCCTCCGCCACCCCGCCGCCGACAAGGCAGCCCCTCAGCCCTGAGCGCTCTCCGGCGCCCCTTTGCGGCGCAGCGCTCCGCAGCTCTCGTCGGCTCCTCCGCAACTCTCGTCGGCTCCGAGACCCGTGCCCCCCCTCGCCGTCGCTGAAAAGCGGGCGCGGGTCGGGGCGACTTTCGCCGCGCCCCCCTCGCCCGGAGACAAGCTCACGCGGCACCCCCGGCAGCGGCTCCTGCGCCCGCCTGCCCGCGCTGCGGCAACAGCTCCAAGCGCCGATGGCGGCGGCGCACCTGCAGCCCTCCCGGCAAATCGAGACAGTGCGCCTTCGCCTGCGGATCCAGCAAAGCCTCGACCGCCCTCACCATCTTTTCGGAAAGCTGCGGCACCGCCCCGCACTTCAGAAAACGATGCAGCACCGCCCGGCGAAAAGCCGGCGAACGCCCCTCGAGAAAAGGCAGATACAGACGCCCCTGCGGATCGAGCAGAGGCAGAGCTTCCAGCGCCTCCTCCAGCGCCTCGGCGCACTCACTCTGAAGCCGCGCGCTGCGGCAAATCACCGGAATGACATCGCGGCCGAGCGCCTCGCAGAGCGCGGGCAACACCTCGTGGCGCAGG
>DXFQ01000085.1 GCA_019114365.1 Candidatus Parakkermansia intestinigallinarum
CGCCGTTAGCGGCGCGGGGTGGTGAAGGGCAGCAGGGCGTCGCTCTCGTGGTGCGAACCGCGGTTCCAGGCTTTGTACGATTTGTTGCCTTCGTCGGGGCCGACGGCGGGGCGCTGGCCCTCGGGCAGGGGCGGCAGGGATTTGGTGCAGGAGGGCAGCAGAACGCTGCCGAGGAGGAGGGCGAGGAGGCTGAAAGCGCTTTTCATGGATGTTGAGGGATTCGGATGTTGAAGGGGTGCAGGAGTGAGGCTTGCGGGGTGTCGGCAGCTGCTGCGGCTCGCTCGGCAGCGCCGGGGTTCGGCGTTTTCACCCGCGCGGTGATGCGAAGCGCCGCTGCGCCCACGGGACGCAGCGGCGACAACAACAGCTTGAGCCGTGCGAGCTCTGCGTCAGCTGCCGAGCGGCTTCTCGCGGAAGACGACGTCGCCGGGCTGCGGCGTGACGCCGGCAGGCATCTCGGCCGGATCGTATTCCGCCGTGACTTCGTTGTTCGGCGTGATGTTGACGATGCGGAGGCGCACGAGTTTGCGGCCGTCGCGCTTCACGATGAGCGGGGTGGTGTCACCGGCGACGAGGCGGCTGTTTTCAGGGACGCGGAAGACGACGAACTTCCACTGCGGGTTGACCGCCGTGATGACGAACTCGTCGTCGTTCTTGCAGTAGTTGTCAAAGAATTCTTCGTTGATGATCGAAATCTTGTTGAGTTCGACCAAGAGGCCGGAGAGCTTCTCGATGGCGGCCTTGCGGACGACCTGTTTCTCGGCGAATTCCTTCTCGCGGGCCTTGTTCACTTCGATCTGCTCCTGGACGAAGGCCTTGAGTTTCTCGACGGTCTCGACGAGGCTTGCGTCATCGTCCCAATCGCAGGGCACCGACCTCTGGATCTGCTCGCGCAGAGCCGCAAGGCGCTTCTGAAGGTTGGTGATGCGCTCCTTCATTTCCTTGACGTCTTCTTCGACTTCAGCGAGGTCTTTCTGCTTCTGGCGCAGGGTGTCCTTCGTTTGGTTGAGGACGACTTCGGACTCGTTGCGCTGGGTGCGAGCCACCTGCATGAGCTTGAGTTCATCGCCGGCGGCCTTGAGGGCGTCCTGGCACTCGGCCGTGACGGGCGCGCGCTCGGCGTCAACGGTCTCAGCGGATTTGCGAAGGCCGGCGGAGTCGTTCACCCCGCCGTGGGTGGCGACGAGAAGTTTCATGATCTTCTGCTGCTCCAGCGAGTAATATACACCCGTGCCGCCAATTCCCAGCACCAGCAGGGCTACAATGAGATGAGAGATTTTCATACGTAAAAGGTACGGTGAAACTTAGGGGTTGTTGCGGACGGCGATGACGCGGTCGCCGGGTTTCACGCATTCGGCAGGCATCAGGGTGTCGCGCACGACTTCACCGGCCGCAGCGCGGGTCTCGACGTTCGTGACGTTGATTTCGCAGATCTTGACGTCGCCGCGCATGACGGCGAGGCGCGAGCCGATCACGATGCCCTTGTTGATGCCGGCGTTGAGTCGCACGAAGCCCCAGTTCGGGTCGACGTAGTTCACCGTGCATTCAAGCTCGGCGGGCGAGAGGCGAGCCTGACGATCGCGGTTGAGATCCTCGAGCTCTTTCTTGTGCGCCGCGCGGCGGTCGGTTTCTTCATTCAGAGCCGCGATGGTGCGATCTTCCTTGTCGATGGCGACGCGCAGTTCCTCGTTCTTGAGCATGAGGTCGGTGACGGCCTGCGTCACGGCGTCGAAGTCAAAGGTCGAGGAGTCCGAATCGCCGCCCGACTGCGTGATGGTCTGAACCTCGCCGCGGGCCTGATTGAGCGCGTCTTCCGCGCTCTTGAGTGCCAGTTTCAGCTCATCGAGCTGCTCCTGCGTCTGGCGGGTTTTCTCCTCGGTGTCGGCTATCTCGGTCTCCGTCTGACTGCGTTCTTTGTCAAACTCGTCCTTCTCTTGGTTGTAGCCCTTCTTCTTGTCAGCAAAGTGCTCTTGGCGCAGCTGAGCGTAGGTGCGAACGATCTCGTTGCGCTTGGTATTTCTGACCGTATTGACAACTTCGTCGCGCAGCTCCCGTACCGTCGTAACTTCGCCGCCGTCCATAACCATGGCCTTCTGGTTTTTGTTAAACACAAAAGTGCCGCCCAGTATGAGCAGTACGGCGATGATGATAATGATTTTCCACATGGTGTAAGTTGAAATGCAACTGTTCGCTACTAGTTCTATACTAGAATCCGCCGCTTTGCAATCAAAAAAAGGTGTTGGGGGGCATTTTTTTTGCATTTGCACTCTTCCCCGGCCGTGCTCGCCGCTCGGCCCTGCCCCGGGCAAACGATTGCCCCGCCGGGCTTGCGTCCGGCGGGGCAATTGATGGTCAGGCAGTGCGGCAGGCGGCTTTATTCGCCGTCCTCAGCCTTCTGCTTCTTGGCGGCTTCGGCGGCCTTGCGGTCGCGGGCAGCGGCGCGCATGGACATCTTCACGCGGCCTTTGTCGTCGATGCCGATGCACTTGGCGGTGACGATATCGCCGACGTGCACGACGTCTTCCGTCTTCTGCGTGCGGCCTTCAGCCAGTTCGGAGATGTGGATGAGGCCGTCCTTGCCGGGCAGCACTTCCATGAAGGCGCCGAACTCCTTGGTGGAGACGATCTTGCCTTCGTAGGTCTCGCCGACTTCGATCTCCTTGAACATGCGGTCGATGAGGTAGAGGGCGCGCTCGACGCCTTCCTGACGGTTGCCGTAGATGCGCACGGTGCCGTCTTCTTCGATGTTGATGTCCGTGCCGGTCTCAGCCTGCAGGGCCTTGATGTTCTTGCCGCCCGGGCCGATGAGCTCGCCGATGCGATCCTGCGGGATGGTGGTGGACTCGATGCGCGGGGCGTTCGGGCTCATCTTCTGCGGGGCGGAGATGCAGGCGTTCATGGTGTCGAGCACTTCGAGGCGCCCCTTGCGGGCAAGGTGAATGGCGTCTTCGAGGATGTAGAGCGGGATGCCCGGCAGCTTGAGGTCGAGCTGGTAGCCCGTGACGCCGACTTCGGAGCCGCAGAGCTTGAAGTCCATGTCGCCGTAGAAGTCCTCCGAGCCGATGATGTCCAGCAGGGTCTTGTAGCGCTTAGGCTCGCGGTCGCCGGGGTTTTCAAACTCGGTGACGAGGCCGACGGAGATGCCCGAGACGGGGCGCCTGAGCGGCACGCCCGCCGCCAGCAGAGACATGGTGCCGGCGCAGACGCTGGCCATGGAGGTCGAGCCGTTGGACTCCATGATCTCGGAGGAGACGCGGATGGCGTAGGGGAACTCTTCTTCGCTCGGCACGACCGGGGCGATGGAGCGCTCGGCCAGGGCGCCGTGGCCGATTTCGCGGCGGTTCTGGCCGCCGAAGCGACCGGTGTCGCCCACGGAGAAGGGCGGGAAGTTGTAGTGCAGGATGAAGCGCTTCTCGTCCACGGAGCCGGTGTAGTTGTCCATGTACTGGCGCTCTTCGACGGGGGCGAGGGTGGCCAGGCACATCGACATGGTCTCGCCGCGGGCAAAGAGGGCCGAGCCGTGCACGACCTGCGGCAGCACGTTGACTTCGGCGGTCAGGGGGCGCAGCTGCTTGATGGCGCGGCCGTCGGCGCGCTTATCGTGCTCCATGATCGAGATGCGGAAGGCTTTCTTCTGGATGTACTCGAAGACCTGCTCGACGTCGAAGTCGGTGGCTTCGGGATGGGCGGCCTTGATGGCGGCTTCAACCTCGTCGCGCAGGGCGCCGACCTGCTTCTGGCGCTGAATCTTGTTGGGCGCGTAGATGGCGTCTTCAATGCGGTCACCGGCGATCCGGTAGCCGATTTCGAGCAGTTCGGGCTTGGCGAGGGTGAGCTCGTATTCGCGCTTGGGCTTGCCGCAGACGGCGCGCAGTTCTTCCTGCGCGGCGCAGAGTTTGGCGACGTTCTCCTGCGCGACGTGCAGGGCGGCGATGAAGTCTTCTTCGGGCAGTTCCTTGGCGGAGCCTTCGATCATGATGACCTGATCCTTGGTGCCGGCGTAGACGAGGTCGAGCTCGGATTCAAGGCGCTGGCTGTTGGTCGGGTTGATGATGAATTCGCCGTTGATGCGGCCGACGCGCACGGCGCCGACGGGCTCGGCAAAGGGGAGGTCGGAGATGACGCAGGCGGCGGAGGCGCCGTTGATGCTCAGGATGTCGGGCTCGTTCTCACAGTCGGCGGAGAGCAGCAGCGTGATGACCTGCGTCTCGTAGAAGTAGCCCTTGGGGAACATGGGTCGCAGCGGGCGATCCGTCATGCGGCAGGTGAGGATTTCTTTCTCGGTGGGGCGTCCCTCGCGCTTGAAGTAGCCGCCCGGGAACATGCCGGCCGCGGCGGCTTTCTCCTTGTATTCGACGGAAAGGGGGAAGAAGGTCTGGCCTTCCTTGATCTTGGTGGCGCTCACGACGGTCACCAGAACGGTGGTGTCGCCGCAGCGTACGGTGACGGCACCATCGGCCAGGCGGGCAATTTTGCCGGTTTCGATGATGACGGGATTTGCGCCGACGGCGCAGGTAACGGAATGGATACTCATTGTCGATGTTCTTTCTCTTCGTGTCGCCGGATCCGATCATCACCTCGGGAGCCCGGATCCGGCAGTTTGCTCCTTCGGTGGCGCGCCCTCGGGAGGGAGCTCGCGCCTGTGTCGTGCCGGAGTTTTCCGACTCTACGGCACACCTGCGGTATTTTACTTGAGACGAGCGGTGTTGGCAAGCAAATAATTGCGCCCATGCGCCGCGATGTCGCGCTTTGTGCTCCGCCGGCCTTGCTGGTGCGGGCGCGGGCGGCTGCGGGCTTGACGCAGGCCGGGGTGCCGGTGTAGAATGGACGGATGAATACGGATGGCTCTCAGGCGGATGCGACTGAGCCGGCGGCTTCTTCGGGGCGGTTGCTCGATCTGCCCTCGGATGATCTGCCGCGCGAGAAGTTGCTGCAGCGCGGGCGAGCGAGTCTGACGGATGATGAACTGATTGCCCTTTTTCTGCGCACGGGTATCCGGGGCTGCAATGTGTTGGAGCTGGCGGCGATGCTGCGCCGCCGGGCGGGTTCTCTGGCGGCTCTGGGGGCGATGGAGGCGCAGGATTTTATGCAGATTTGCAAGGGGATAGGCCCGGCGAAGGCGGCGACGCTGGCGGCGGTGTTTGAGCTGGGCAGCCGCGCGGTGCGCGAGGAGGTGCAGCGCCGACCGCTCGCGACTCCGAAGGATGTGTACGATTTGCTGGCTCCGGATCTGCGCTTTGAGGCTCAGGAGAATCTGGAGCTGCTGATGCTCGATGTGCGCGGGCACCTGATTCGCCGCGAGCGCATCGCCCGCGGGACGCTCACGCGCGTGGTGGTGCACCCGCGCGATATTTTCGGCCATGCGGTTCGCCATCGGGCGGCCTCGCTCATCATGGCGCACAATCACCCTTCGGGCAATCCGATGCCGAGTCGGCAGGATCGGGAGCTGACGGCGTCCGTCAACGAATGCGCGAAGCTGATGTTGATTCCGCTGCGCGATCACGTGATTATCGGCTCGCCTTCCGCGGAGTGCCCGCAGCCGTATTACAGTTTCCGCGAGCACGGGCTGCTGAGCTGAGGTCTTTGTTCCCTATTCTCTTTTCGATATGAAGGATTATCACACGCATGAACCCGCGCCCTGCGGCGGTTTTCTCTGCTCGGTGACGCGCGAGGATTGGCCGCGCGTCGCGGCGGCGCCGGGGATGACTCCCTGCTTCGGTATTCACCCGGCTCACGTTGCCGGTGCGGATCCGGCCGAGCTGGCTTTCGAGCTGGATGAATGGCTGACGCGCTACCCGGCGGCCGATGTGGGCGAGTGCGGGCTTGACGGCACGGAGCGCTGCCGCGATTCGCTTGCCGAGCAGGAGTTGCTGCTGCACATCCAGCTGGGAGCGGCCTACCGCCACGATCGCATGGCGCATCTGCACAGCGCCGGGGCGCGCGCTCGCTTGCTGGAGCTGCTGCGCGAGCGGAAACGGCTGGGGACTCTGCCGCGCGTGCTGCTGCATGCGTGGAGCGGCTCGCACGAGATGGCGCGCGAGTTTTTGAGTCTCGGGGCCGTGTTTTCCGTGGGTCTGCGCGAGCTGCTGCACCCGAAGGCGACGGAGCGCTACGCCCGCATTCCGGCCGGGCGCCTCTTCCCCGAGACGGATGACCACCCCGAAAACCGCGAGCGCACGCTGGAGTTGCTCCACGCGCTGCGCCCCGATATTTGCTGACGGCCGCAGGCGCCGATTCCCCCCTACCCCAAGGCGCAAAAAAGCCCGACCCTCGGCGATCCGAGAGCCGGGCTTTTCGGTATCAAAACCGCGCCGTGCGCGACGTTATCTGAGGTCGACCATGTCGCGAAGGATATTCAGGCTCTCGCGCAGCACGGGATCGAGACCCGAGGGGTACTCGGGGCCTTTGCTCAGATCGGCCTCGGGGTCGTCGGCTTTCTCCATGAACTCCTTATCCTCGCCGTCCTGGTAGGGAGGAAGGGTGGCGGCGTTGACGTCCGAGAGGTTGAGGCGGCGAATGGTGAGGTTCTGCGCGTCCTGCTGAGCCATGACAGCGTAGCGATCCTTGCACTCGGCGTCGATTTCTTTCTTGCGGGCGAGCAGGTCGGCGTTCTCCTGCACGCGCTTGGCGCGATTGAGCGTCACGAGGTTCTCTTCGACGCGCTTGCGGGAGCGGTCGATGTTTTCCTGCGTGTACTGCATGTCTTTGTCCGCGGCGACACGGGCGCCGCTGCGCTTCTGAAGCTCGGGAAGGATGGAGGCGAGACGCTCGCTCTTCACGTAGCCGGAGGCGCGTTTGATGCTGTCGAAGGGCAGGGCGTAGTCCATGTCCGCCTCGCTGTACTGAAGCGAGGCAGAGTTCTGCGGCACCACGATGTCGCTGCGCACGCCGCGGCGCTGGGTCGAGTCGCCGTTGACGCGATAAAACTGGTGCGTCGTCACCTTGATCATGCCCGCGCCTTCATGCGAGGAGAAGTAGGGCAGGAACTCGGCCAGATTGCGGGGCACCTGCACCGTGCCCTTGCCGAAGGTGGATTCGTCGCCGACGATGACGGCGCGGCCGTAATCGGCCATGGCGCCGGCAAAGATTTCAGAGGCCGAGGCGCTCATCTTGTTGGTGAGCACGATGAGCTCGCCGTTGAAGACGGGGCGGCTGCTGACGGCCTCGCGGCGCACCTGACCGCGCGAGTCCTTCACCTGCACGACGGGTCCCGCTCCGGTGAAGAAGCCGACCATCTTGCGGACTTCGTCGAGCGAGCCGCCGCCGTTGAAGCGCAGGTCCATCACGATGCCCTGCACGCCTTCCTGATTCATGCGGCGCAGCAGTTTCTTGACGTCCGAGGCGCAGTGCACGGAGTCGCCCTCGATGTCCACGTAGAAGGAGGGCAGCGTGAGGATGCCGAGGCGGTAGTTTTTCATCTCGCCGTCGGCGCCGGGCACCTTCATGTCGACGATGCGGGCACTGGCGAGGTCTTCGGACATCGGAATCTCATCTCGCACGACCGTGACGACGCGCTCTTCAGCTCCGCTTTCGGAGAGGACGCGCAGGCCGACGACGGTGCCTTTCTGGCCGCGGATGAGGTCGACGACTTTGTCGATGCTCATGAACATGATGTCGGTCCAGTTGCCGTCGTTGTTGCGGTCGATGGCGACGATGCGATCACCCAGACTGAGCTTGCCGCTCTTGGCCGCAGGGCCGCCCTTGACGATGCCCTGAATCGAGGTGGAGCCGTCATCATCGGCGCGCAGCTGAGCGCCGATGCCGACGATGGACGCCTTGATCTGATCTTTGAAGAGTTGTTCGTCGCGCGCGCCCATGTAGCTGCTGTGGGGGTCGTAGACCGTCGCCACGGCGTTGAGCACGGAGGAGACCATGTCTTCGAGGTCGGATTCCTCCAGCTCGGTGCGCTGGCGCTTCAGACGAGCGAGGATTTTGTCGTAGATCGAGAGCTCCTTGGCGTAGGGATCGGGCTTGCCCTGCTCTTGCGCCAGGCGCGTGATGTTGTCGCGGCGGATGACTTCGGAGAGGACCATGTCGTGAAGCTGGTCCTGCCAAACGCGGCGCAGTTCAGCCTGATTGGCGGCGCGGGGCAGCTTGCGGCGGCTGCGGGGGATGGAGCGATCCGTTTCAAAATCGAGCTGCATTTTGCCGTCGCGCAGGTCGCGCACCATGGTCTCCATGGCGCTGAGGTATTCGAGCGAGCGCTGGAGGTAGAGGCCGTAGAGCTCCTGAGAGAGCACCGTCGTCTTGTTGGTGAGCAGGTAGTCGCCGAAGTTTTCTCCGTATTTTTCCGCGAGGCGGTCGACGTCCTCCTGCGAGAAGATGAAGTGCTGCGGATCGAGGTTCTGCAGGAAGCAGTTGAGGAACTCTTTGTTGAGCTCGTTGTTGAAGCGCATGCGCGAGAAGTGCGCGTTTTGCAACACGAGAGAGAACTGCCGGCCGATCTGGTCGTAGTCGGGCTCTGCCTGTGCCGGCGTCGGCGACAGGACGGTTACCATCGCGGCAGCGGCGGCAGCGGTGAGCGCGCCCACGCGCTTGCCCCAGCGTGATAGACTGATATTCATATCGTATGTTATTTTTGAGAATCTACTTGATTTGGTCTCTTTATACTAGAGGTACGTCGCGAAACGGAGCAATCTTTCACCAAAATCGCAGAAAGTTGCATTTTTGTGCCGGCGCGGCGGCTTCGCGCCACGGCGCCGAGGGCTCGGCCGACACGGAGGCGCGGGCTTCGCGCGGAGGGCGGAAGCGCGGGCGGTGGCGAGGAAGCGCGGGCAGCGGTCGCGACGCGGCGCCTCACGCCTTGCCGGCGCGGCGGCGCACGTTCTTCACCAATTTGCACCCCATCGTTTCGGCGAGAGCGGCCATCTGCTCCCGGGCGGAGGCGAGGCGAGCCTTCGTGTCCTTGAGCGAGCTTTCGAGGTGAGCCGCCTTGATGCGGGCCTTGCGGGCCTCGTTTCTCATCCGGCGCAGCTCCGGCGCCTTGTCTGCAGCCTCGACGGTCTTGGGACGGCGGCCGCGCGTGCGGGACTTGAAGCGCTCCAAAATGGCATCCTCAGCCTGCTTCTTCCAGAGGGAGATCAGGGTGGGGGCGATGCCCTTCTCTTTGGAGATGTTTTGGATGCTTGTCTTGCGAGACATGACGTCGATGATAATCTGCATCTTTTCCTCAGGCGTGTAACTTGTGCGAGTCTTTCTCATGTGCAATAAAAGGCGTTGACTCATTCTATACACTTATCAACTCGTCAAGGCAAGCAAGAAAAGATAAATGTCTCATTTTAGGGCTGCGTATGATGATGTCTTGTCGCATCAGCAAATAAGCATGCGTCAGGCCGCTCGAATACCCGGAGCTTCCGCGCGGCAAATTCGCTCGGCAAATCCTCGCGGCAGGCGGATGAGTTCAACGCTGCGACAAGAAGTTGCGACGTTCAGACGGCATGCCGGTCGGCCTCTTGAAATGCCTGTTTGGGCGCGGCGTTTCCGGGCTTCGGATTACCATATTCCGGCTGTCATTTTCACCGCCGAACCTCCGCGCCGTCCCGCGCTGATTTCGGCGTCGCCGAGCTCAGAGATTCCGCATCAGCGCAAGCGCCCGCATCCTCACCGCAAAAAAAGCGAGGCGAGCATCTGCATGCTCGCCTCGCCCGGATACGCACGAAAGGACTCGAACCTTCACGATGTTACTCACTAGAACCTGAAACTAGCGCGTCTACCAATTCCGCCACGTGCGCCTTGGAACCGGGTGCGGGGCAATTAAACCACAGTTTGCGAAGCTTTGCAAGCCAAATTCGCAAAAAAGTGCATTTTTCTTCATTTCGCAGACGCAATAGAATCTTGCCAAAGCGGGCGACAGAGCTTATACTCACAGGGTCGATGAGTTCACTTTCATCCCAGGCTCGCAATCCCGAGTCACGCGCCGTCGCGCCTGCCGGACAGCGCAGGCGCCACCCCGACGGCACGCGCCCCGAGGTGCCCGACCACGAGATTCTGCACTCCATCGGTCAGGGTGCCTACGGCGAGGTGTGGCTGGCGCGCTCGGTGACAGGAGCCTACCGCGCCGTCAAGGTGGTCTGGCGCGAGGATTTCGAGGACGAGCGCAGCTTTGTGCGCGAGTTTGAGGGGGTGCTCAACTACGAGCCCATCGCCCGCAGCAACCCCGGGCTGGTGCATATTTTGCACGTGGGGCGCCACGACGGACCCTCTCCCTACTACTTCTACGTGATGGAGCTGGCGGATGACGCCTACACGGGCATCCACATCGAGCCTGCCGACTACGTGCCCCGCACGTTGCAGCGCGATATGCAGCTCTACGGCCATCGGCCGATGCCGCTCGACTTCGTCATCGAGGTGGGCTGCCAGCTGGCGCGCGCGCTGGAGGGTCTGCACGCCGAAGAGCTGACGCACCGCGACGTGAAGCCCGCCAACGTTGTTTTCGTCAACGGGCGAGCCAAGCTGGCCGATGCAGGGCTCGTCGCGCCGAGCAGCCAACGCAGTTTTGTCGGCACCGAGGGCTACATCCCGCCCGAAGGCCCCGGCACGCCGCGCGCCGATGTCTATGCGCTGGCCAAGGTGCTCTATGAGCTGAGCACGGGCAAGGATCGCCTTGACTTTCCCGAGCTGCCCACGGAGCTGCCGGACGGTGCGACGCACCGCCGCTGGCTCGCCTTCAACAACGTCATCTGCGCCGCCGCCGAGTCCCACGTCGGCAAGAGCTCGCTCATCTCGGCCCAGCAGCTCGCCGAGAAGCTCGAAGAGCTGCGGCACGATTACGGCCCGCGCCGACGCCGCGGCAAGAGCAGCCGCGTCCGAAGCCTCTCGACGCGGGCTTTTCTGCTGCGGCTCGGTGCCGCAGGGGCTCTCGTCGTGGCGCTGCCGCTTCTGGTTCTGCGGCTCTCTCCGGAGGCGCGAAAGCGCACGAACCTGGCGCTGCACGCTCTGCTGGGCGAAGTTCCTGCTCCTGCCGAAGCTCCGCCGCCGCCCGTGAGTCCCTTGCCCGCGAGCAGCGAGCTGCCGGAGGATGCCGCCGAGCCGACTTTCGGCCAAATTTTCATCAACAGCGTCCCCTCGGGCGCCTCCGTCTATTCCCTCGACGGGACCTACCTCGACGAGACGCCCTACGGGCCGGTTCCGATGGAGCCCGGGCAAAACGTCAGCTTTGATCTGCGCAAGGAGGGCTACGCGGACATGCGCCTGACGGGCGAGGTGCCCCACGACGGCGTGCTGACGCTCAATGCGGCGCTCAAGCCCTACTGTCCGCCCGTTCCCGGCAAGCCGTGGACGGACGCGCAGGGCACCGAATACCGCCCCGACGGCAGCGGCAATCACTGCGCGGTCACCGCCGTCACGGAGGCGCTCTTCAACGAGTTTCTCAAGAGTGAGGCCAATCCCGACCGCGTGCCCCGCGAGCTTGTGCCGGGCACGAAGCTCATCCGCACCTCGCAGTCCGGCATCAGCGCCTTCACGCTCTGGCTGACGCATCGCTGCGAGGCGGAGGGAACGATCGGCCGCGACCACCTGCTGATTCCGAGCCCGGAACCGCAGACGATGTCGGACTCCGGGCTCTGCGCCTACCGACTCTCAACGGCTGCGATTCGCAAGACGCCCATCACCATCTACACCAACCCGGCAGGAGCCACGGTGCTGCTCAACGGGCGGCCGCTGGGGGTGACGCCGATGATTGACATGCAGGTGCCGCTGGCTCCCTACTTTCTGGAGGTGAGCATGCCCGGCTATTCAACGGTGCGGCGCAGCGGGCTCTCGCCGCGCTCGCTCTTTCTCAATCTCGTGTTGCAGCAGAACAATTCAGTCATTTTCGGCAGCGAGTGGATCAACAGTCTCGGCATGAAGTTTCAGCCCGCGGGCTCTGACCTCATGGCGGGCGCGACCGAGGTGCGGGTCTCTGACTACAGCGACTTCTGCGAGGCGACGGGGCGCCCGATGCCCCGCCGCACCGACTACGAGCAAAACGAGCACCACCCCGTCGTCAACGTCTCGCGCGACGATGCCGAGGCCTTCGCCGCATGGCTGACGCAGAAGGAGCGCCGCGAAGGCTACATCGAAGAGACGGATGCCTACCGACTGCCGACCGATGAAGAGTGGAGCGCTCTGGCGGGTCTCAACAATGAAAACGGGCGTTCGCCCTACGAACGCCACCTCAGCGGCAGCAGCCGCACGACGCAGGAGTACCCCTGGGGGCTTCGCTGGCCTCCGGCGCGCTCAACGGGCAATTTCGCCGACACCAGTGCCCTGCCCTACCTCAACAACAACCACGTGATCCCGAACTACCGGGATGACTTCCCCTACACGTCGCCCGTGGGCTCCTTCGCCCCCAACCAGCGCGGGCTGCACGATTTGGACGGCAATGTGGCCGAATGGGTCAGCGACGAGTACGGCGGCCCCGAGGGCTTCAGCTTCCGCCACTTCGGCGTGACGCGCGGGGGAGACTTCACCTCCTTCCGCCCGGTGCAGCTGAGCACCGCGACGCGCAGCCCGCACCCCAAGACGGAGAAGCGAGACAACATCGGCTTCCGGCTCGTGCTGCGCCGCAACAGGCCCGCTCTGTAAGCGCCGCTCGGAGTGCCGACGGCGCCTCCGCGCAGGACACCTTAGCGCCGGCGGCCCTCACCTCAGCGCACCTCACCTCTGGGCACCTCACCTCAGCGCACGACGCTGCCGGGGTAGGTCTGCGTCTCGGGCGGCAGGATGCGCCCGGGCAAGATGACGCACTTGCAGCCGATGCGCGAGCGCGCGCCGATCCAGCAGCCGAGCTTGTTGCGCCCCGTGGCCTGCAGGCGCCCCTCCCAAGGCATGCGAATCTCTCCGGCATCGTGGCGGAAGTTGCTCATGATGCAGCCGCCGCCCACGTTGACCTCATCGCCGATGACGGAATCGCCGATGTAGCTGAGGTGTGCGACCGAGACGCCGCGGCCGAGGAGGCTGCTCTTGACTTCGACGGCCTGCCCGATGCGGCAGTCATCGCCCACCGCCGTGCAACCGCGCAGGTAGGCATTCGGCCCGATGACGCAGTTGCGGCCGATGCGCACGAAACCCTCGATCACGCAGCCCGCCTTGACGACCGAGCCCTCCCCGAGGGCAAGCACCCCGTCCACCACGGCCAGCGGATGCACCGTGCCGCGCACATCCGCCCGGAGCTCGCGCAGCTCTTGCGCGAGCTCATCCAGCAGCACCCAAGGCGCCTTCATCTCCGCCCTCCGCCGTTCTGCAAAGCCGCGTTTCCGATACCGTAGCGCTCGCAGGCGCGGAGCAGGCGCTCGTAGGGCGTCTCGGCGGCATCCGCCATCTTCTCGAAGAAGAGGGGCTCGGGGCGCGTGTGGCGATAGCGGTCACCCTTCTTGTCGCGTGCCGTGCCGAGGAAGCGGATGTTCTCGTCGGCCTGCGGGCAGAACTTCCAGACGCCGCCGAGCTTGACCACGTAGTCAATGGGCACGCGGACATCGTCGCAGTAGATGTTAATCCAGTAGTCGATGCCGCGTGCGCGGGTGCGCGGCATCGAGCGCGACTTGCGGCTCACGGGATCAATCGTCACGGCGATCACGCGTCCGTGCGGTCGCGTCACTTGGCGCATGATATCCATCACGGCCGAGCCGCCGTAGCTGTGCCCGATGAGGACGATATCGGCCTTCGGATTCACCGCCAGGAAGTTCTGGAGGTCATTCACCGCTCGGTTGACGTTGTTGAGGAAAATCATCCCCTCGCCGCCATCCCAGTCATAAAAGGCGCGGAACTGTTTGCCGGGCACCGGCAGCACCGGCATGCGCTCGTACACCGCGCGCATGCGCGTCAGGTAGCGCCCGGCAAAGCCGCCGATGAAAATCACGGCCACATCCGCCTTCTCGGCCCGCAGCGGCACCTGAGTGCGGCGCCCCACAAAACCCGTGGGCGGCTTGGGATAGACGCCGGGCGGCGGATCATTGGAGTAGACGCAGGAGTTGAGCCCCAGCGAGGCGGCGCCCGCTGCCAGTGCCAGCAGGCAGCCCGTCAACACATTCAAACCGTTCTTGTTCATCATCGAAAGTCTCGGGTAAACGCAGGCTCAGCGAAGCCCGGGGAAAAGTCGGCGCAGCTGCGGGCGCAGCAGGCGATACACCTTCACCTGATCCTCCGGGCTGAGCTTGAGGTCATCAAACTCGACGCGGCTGCCATCGACGAGGTGCGCCTCCATGCACTGAGCATTGCTGGCGTAGAGGTAAAATCGGCGATCGGACGTCTTGCCGAGGGCGCAGGCGTCGGATGTGCGATAGGCCTCTTCGCTGACCTCATTGAGGGGTGCCCGGCTCAACAGCGCCCGCAACTGCGCGGCCTCGTCGGCGCCGAGCTCAAAAATATCGCTCTTCTCGAGCATCCAACCGGGCGTGCAGGGCGTCACCGCGAAGCGTTCGGCGCCGAGCAAATCATCGACGGATGCGCGGCTCATCGAGCCCATCACCGGCTGTTGGCACGACGAAAACGCGCCGACGGACAGCGCCGACAACATCAGGACTAACACTCTTCTCATCATCGCCTCTCTCCTTCTGCTCGGCATCGTAACATGCGCCCTATCGACTTGCAAGTCCAAAAGCCGCCCGCCGCCGCATCAGCGCAGGCTCAAGCGCTGCCGCAGCTCGTCGAGGAGCCTCGGCATGCTGCGCTCCAGCAAAGCCACCACTGCATCAAAGCCCTCGGCGCCGCCGTAGTAGGGGTCGGGCACCTCGCGCAGCGTCTCTTCGGCGGCGAAAAAGCGGCTCATGGGCAACACGCGCGCGCGCTCGTCGTCGCCGTGCGCCAGCGCCAAGACATCCGCAAGGTTGCTCTCGTCCTGCGGAACAATCACATCGAAGCGCGTCCAGTCATCGCGGCGGAAACAGCGGGCGCGATGACCGTCGTACGCGTAGCCCGCGCGCTTGAGAGCCGCCAGCATGCGCGCATCGGGCTTCTGCCCGACGTGGTAAGACGCCGTCCCGCAAGAATCCACCTGCACCGAGGCCGCCAGCCCGGCTCGGGCGAGAGCCTCGCGGCACACTATCTCCGCCGCGGGGGAGCGGCAAATGTTGCCCAAGCAGACAAAGAGAAGGCGCAGGCGGCGCGGAGCCGCCGCCTCGGCATCGGAAGCAGTATCATTCATCATCATCGCAGTCATGGTTGAATCTCGACAAAAGGTTCGGCGGCATCACCGCGCGGACATCGCCGGGCATCGCCGCAGGGACATCGCCGTGCATCGCCGCTCGAATATCGCCGAGCTTGACGCCGCGCCCGGCATCTGCTATAAGCGGCGGGACAAGCGGCGTGCCCCCGCATCATACCACAACATGCTCACCGTTGCACGACTTCATTCTGCCCCGGAAATCTTTTGCTCCCTGCAAGGCGAAGGCCCCCGCGCCGGCTGCCCCGCCGTCTTTCTGCGCCTCGCGGGCTGCAACCTGCGCTGCGCGTGGTGCGACACCAAGCACGCTCTGGGCGGCGGCATAGCCGTGGGAGAGGCCGAACTCGCCGAACGCCTGCTGCGTTACCGCTGCCCGGGGCTCGTCATCACCGGCGGCGAACCGCTCATGCAGCAGGCGGGACTCGTCGAACTGCTCAAGCTGCTGCCCGCCGACCTCACGATTGAAGTGGAAACCAACGGCACCATCTCCCCCTGCCCCGAACTCGCCGAACGCATCGACCAGTGGAACGTCTCCCCCAAACTGGCCCACTCCGGCAACTCGGCGGCCGACAGCCTCGTCGCTCCGGCGCTCGCCGCGCTGAACGCCACGGGCAAGGCTTGGTTCAAGTTCGTCGTGCGGGGCGAGGAGGACTGGCCCGCCATCGAGCGGATGCAACTCCCGCAGGAACGCCTCATCCTCATGCCCTGCGCCGCCGACCGCGCCGCCCTCGACGCCGCCGCCCCCGCCGTCGCCGACCTCTGCATCCGCCAACGCGTCCGCTACGGGCACCGCCTGCAAGTCGCCCTCTGGAGCGACACCAAGGGCGTCTGAGCGCCCGTCCCGAGGGGCTTCCGCCGCCCCATGCAAAGCCGGAGCTCCGCCGCCCCGCGGCCGAGCCCTTCGGCTCCCCCCCTTCCCGTATCGCGGCCGAGCTTCAGCCCTTCCTTTTCCCTGCCTGCTCGCCCCTTTCTCCGCCCGCCGCTCGGCCCTCTCGGCGAAGCAGGACTCAAGAGTCGGAGCGAGACTCATCAGGGCTGCGACAAAGGGCAGAAAGCTGCGTGTAACTTTTTCTAATAGTTGCAGTTTTTAAGCTTGATTTCACCCATTCGCCGTGCTATATCTGAGGCGTCTATGAAAAAACTCATTGCTACATCCGCCATTCTGGCTGCCCTCGCGGGCACAGCATCCGCCGCTCCCTACGTTCTGCCCAGCCAGCAGACGGGAGCTCTGACGGCCAACGACGTCCAGCCCGTCTACACGCTGGATGCCGTTATTGCTCTGGGTGACGGTGCCGACGTTCCCGACATGTACGGTCCGCGTCTGGCCCTGAATCTCTACAACGATCACAACGACACCTTCACCCACGCCTTCAACCTCTCCGTGAGCGCGCTCTGGGGTTCCGAGGACACGGAAGGCTTCGACATCGACTACTTCATGCTGCCGCTGACCATCGGCTACGACCTGAACATCGAGGTGACCGACAAGCTCGACTTCTACGTCGGCGGCAAGGCCGGCTACGCATGGCTCGATGCTGACAGCTCCTACTTCGACGACTCCGACAGCGGCTTCACCTGGGGTGTCGGCGCCGGCTTCCGCTACTACTTCAGCGAGAACATCCACGCCCGCGTCGGCTACGAGTTCAGCCGCACCTACACGGACGTGCCCTTCGGCCAGCACAGCATCCTCATCGGTGTGGGCTGCCGCTTCTGATCCCCCGAAGATCACGAGCATTGCCTGATTTCCTCAACCGCGCACCCCGCAACGGGGCGCGCGGTTTTTGCATGCGACGCTCATAACAGGGCATAACTTTGAGCTTGCCTTCGTGTTTTGAAGGTGTATACTTGCCCGCGTACCATCAGGACTCACCATTCGGACTTATCATCTGACATGAACAGCACGAAACGCGACTTCACCACAGCCAAGGGCTCCACAGGCCACTACTACTCCCTGCCCGCGCTGGCAGAACAAGGTTTTCCCGGCATCAGCCGCATGCCCGTCTCTCTGCGCATCGTGCTGGAGAGCCTGCTGCGCAACTGCGACGGCCTCAAAGTCACCGAGCAGGATGTCGCCAACCTCGCGTCGTGGAACGCCAAGGCTCCCGGCCATTATGAAATCCCCTTCACCGTCGCCCGCATCATTTTGCAGGATCTCACGGGCGTGCCGCTGCTGGTTGATCTGGCTGCGATGCGCGCCGCCGTGCAGGACCTCGGTGCCGATCCGGCGAAGATGGAGCCCCTCGTCCCCGTCGATCTCGTCGTCGATCACTCGGTGCAGGTGGACTGGGCCGGCTTCCCCGAAGCGCGTCAGAAAAATCTCACCCGCGAGTTTGAGCGCAACACCGAGCGCTACGAGTTCCTCAAGTGGGGGCAGCAGGCCTTCAAGACCTTTTCGGTCGTGCCGCCCAGCACGGGTATCGTGCACCAAGTCAACCTCGAGCACCTCGCGCGCGGCGTCATGGAGCAGGACGGCGTCTACTACCCCGATACCCTCGTCGGCACCGACTCGCACACCACGATGATCAACGGTCTGGGCATCGTGGCTTGGGGTGTGGGCGGCATTGAAGCCGAGGCCGGCATGCTCGGCCAGCCCGTCACCTTCCTCGTTCCGGAGGTGGTCGGCGTGAACCTCACGGGCAAGCTGCGCGAGGGCGTCACCGCGACCGATCTGGCGCTGCACGTCACGCAGATGCTGCGCCGGCAGGGCGTCGTGGGCAAGTTTGTCGAGTTCTTCGGCGAGGGTGCGGCCAGCCTCTCGCTGCCCGATCGCGCGACGGTCGCCAACATGGCGCCGGAATACGGCGCCACGATGGGCTTCTTCCCGATCGACGAGACGAGCGCCGCCTACCTGCGCGCCACCGGGCGCAGCGAGGATCAGGTGGCCACCTACGAAGCCTACTACCGCGCTCAGGGGCTCTTCGGCATGCCCAAGGCGGGCGACATCGACTACAGCGTTGAGCTGACGCTCGATCTTGCGAGCATCGTTCCGGCGGTGGCGGGCCCGAAGCGCCCGCAGGATCGCATCCCGCTCACCGAGCTCAAGGGCAGCTTCCCGCAGATCTGCGAGAGCGTCAGCGGTGCTGCGCCGCGCACCGAAGCCGTCGCCGTCACCATGAAGGGAGACGCCGGCAATCCCGATGCCGACACCGTGCACGACGTGGAGCTGCGCGACGGCTCCATCCTCGTGGCCGCCATCACCAGCTGCACCAACACCAGCAACGACGGGCTCATGCTCGCGGCCGGCCTGCTCGCCCGCAAAGCCGCCGCCCTCGGCCTGAAGGTGCCGGCCTACGTCAAGACCAGCATGGCGCCCGGCTCTCGCATCGCCGAGCGCTACTTCGCCAACAACGAGCTGACGGTGGCTCTCGACGCCATCGGCTTCTCGATCGTGGGCTACGGCTGCACGACCTGCATCGGCAATTCCGGCCCGCTCAACGCGGCCATCGAGCAGGCCGTCATCGACAACAAGCTCGTCTCGTGCTCCGTCCTCTCGGGCAACCGCAACTTTGAAGCGCGCATCCACCCTCAGGTGAAGGCGAACTTCCTCATGTCTCCGCCCCTCGTCATTGCCTTTGCGCTGGCGGGACGCGTCGATATCGACATGGAGAACGAAGCGCTCGGCACCGCCGCCGACGGCCGCGCCGTCTACCTGCGCGACATCTGGCCGACGGGCGACGAAATCGCCGCCGCGCAGGCCCGCGCCTGCACGCCCGACGACTACCGCGCCTGCTACGCCGGGCACGTGCCCGAGTGGGATGAGGTCAAGGCGCCCGAGGGTGCAACCTTCGCGTGGAATGCGGATTCGACCTACATTCACCGCCCGCCCTTCTTCGACGGCTTCACGGGGCGCCGCGGCGACATCGTCGACATCGTCGACGCCCGCCCGCTGGGCATCTTCGGCGACAGCGTGACGACCGACCACATCTCTCCGGCGGGCGCCATCAAGGCGACGGGGCCGGCCGGGCTCTTCCTCGCCGCTCACGGCGTTGAGAAGCGCGACTTCAACACCTTCGGCTCGCGCCGCGGCAACGATCTGGTCATGGCGCGCGGCACCTTCGCCAACGTGCGCATCAAAAACCTCATGACCGCGGGCGTCGAAGGCGGCTACACGCTCTACTTCGGCGAGCGCAGCGTCAGCGCACCCGATGCGGCCATCGACGCGCCCTGCGGCAAGCCGACCTTCATCTACGACGCCGGCATGGCCTACAAGGCCGACGGCGTGCCGACCGTCATCATCGGCGGTGAGGACTACGGCATGGGCTCGAGCCGCGACTGGGCGGCCAAGGGCACGAACCTGCTGGGCGTGCGCGCCGTCATCACCAAGAGTTTCGAGCGCATCCACCGCTCGAACCTCATCGGCATGGGCGTACTGCCGCTCAACTTCGCAAATCCGGCGGACTACGACCGCGTCAAAGACCTGCGCGACGTCACCTTCAGCATCACCGGGCTGAGCAACGAGCTGCAGCCGCGCGGCGCCGCCACGCTCGCCGTCAAACCCGCCGGTGAGCCGGCCTTCGAGCTGCCTCTCATCGTTCGCATCGACACACCCATCGAGAAGGAATACTTCCGCGCGGGCGGCATTCTGCCCTACGTGCTGACGCGCTACTGCTGAAGCACGCGACCCGCGGCGGCAGGCGGCGCAGGCCGCCTGCCCGGCTGCGGTCGGCAGATCCGCTCCCGAAGCGGCCCGCACCTTTCCCTTCCCCGCGCGGTCTCGGCGCAAGACCGCGCGGGGTCTGTCTCCTCAGCTGCGCCTCTCACCCCAAACGATTCCACCATGAAAACCATACCTTTCAGCCAACTGCAGAGCAACGCCGAACAGCTCTTCGGCCACCAGTGGATGCTCATCACCGCCGGCAAGCCCGACGCCTTCAACACCATGACCGCCAGCTGGGGCGCTGTCTCTTATACACA
>DXFQ01000086.1 GCA_019114365.1 Candidatus Parakkermansia intestinigallinarum
GGCTCGCCGCCGCTGCACAGCTGCACCACGCCCGCCGTGCGATCGCCCTCCGGCTCCTGCAAGAGAGCCGCCAGCGCCGCGGCAATATCGCGCGCGTCCGTCGGCAGCGAAAACTTGTCCGCAATCGCCGCCAGAGGCTGAGCCGCGAGCGCCTTGGCCAGCGTCGACTCGACGAAAGACGGCTTTTGCGGATTGCCGCAGATCCACGACACCCGCACCACCAGCGCCTCGGGCAGCGCCTCCAGCACCTCCAGCTCACCCTCCCGCTTGCTCTCGCCGTACACATTGATCGGCCGGCATTTCGCCGACTCATCCTTCAACCCGGCGCGGCGCCCGTCGAGCACGTAGTCCGTCGACAGATGAATCAGGCGTGCGCCCGTGTGGCGGCAGGCCAGAGCCATGGCAGCCGGAGCCATCGCGTTGACGCCGTGAGCGGTGAGCGGGTCGTCGAGGCAGGTCTCCGGCCCGCTGATGGCCGCGGCATTCACTACCGCCTCGGCACCGCAGCCCAGCACCAGCCGCGACACCGCCGCCGCATCGCGCAAATCACAGTCCCCGTGTGCCGGAGCGAGCAGCTCATGCCCCGCCTCGCTCAGCCACTCACCCAACACCCGGCCGCAGCGGCCCGTGCCGCCAAAGAGCAGAATCTTCATAGCCCTCAGTATAAAACAAGAAGCGCACAAGGCAAGAAAAAGCAGCTCCACCGATGCAGGAAGACCCGCCGCAGCACCTCCGCCTGCACCCGCCTGCACCTCCGCCTGCGTCCGCCGGCACCTCCGCCTGCGTCCGCCGGCACTGCGCCCCGAATTCGCGCCCTCCGGCGGGGAGCATCTCGGACTCGCGGCTTGACAGCGCGGGGCTTCGGGTGTACAGTCCTCTGCTCTCATTACCGCCCTTCCATGTTGCAACTCATTGAAGAAAGTCTGAGCGCGGCCAGCGGCTTCCTCTGGGGCTACATCCTGCTCTTCTGCCTGCTGGGCACGCACCTCTACCTCACCGTCATCCTGCGCTGCCCGCAGCGCTACTTCTTCACCGCCCTCAAGCTCTATTTTGCCCGCGGCAACAAGAGCGAAGGGCATATCTCCCACTTTTCATCGCTGATGATTTCTCTGGCGGCCAACGTCGGCACCGGCAACATCATCGGCGTGGCCGTCGCCGTCACCACGGGCGGCCCCGGAGCCGTCTTCTGGTGCATGCTCACCGGGTTGCTCGGCATGTCGACCCGCTACGCCGAAAGCCTGCTGGCCATCCGCTACCGCGTGCGCGATGAAAAAGGCAACATCGTCGGCGGCCCCATGTACGCCATTGAGCGCGGCATGAAGTGCAAGTGGCTCGGCGTCACCTTCGCCGTGCTGACCGCCATCGCCGCCTTCGGCATCGGCAACATCACGCAGAGCAACGCCGTCGCGCGCGTGGTTGAGGAATCCTCGCTCGGCTTCCCGGCCTGGGGAACCGGCCTCGTGCTCGCCCTGCTCGTCGCCGGCGTGCTGCTGGGCGGCCTCAAGGGAATTTCGCGCGTCTGCTCGGCCTGCGTCCCCGCCATGGCTCTCATTTACATGGCCGGATGCGCTCTGCTGCTCATCGCCAACGCGGACTACATCCTGCCCGCCATCGCCCGCATCATGGACAGCGCCTTCACCGAGCAGGCCGCCGGCGGCGGCTTCATCGGCTCGACCCTCATGCTCGCCATGCAGACCGGCTGCAAGCGCGGCCTCTTCTCCAACGAATCGGGCATGGGCTCATCGCCCATCGTCTCGGCTCCCGTCCGCACCCCCAACGCCGTGCAGCAGGCCCTCGTCGCCTCCACCGGCCCCTTCTGGGACACCGTCGTCATCTGCACGCTCACCGGCATCACCCTCACCGTGGCCGTCATGGCGCATCCCCAAGTCGATTCGGAGGCGGGAGAGGTGCTCACCTATCACGCCTTCGCCAGCATCGGCAGCATCGGCAGCCTGTTGCTCACCGTCAGCCTGACGACCTTCGTCGTCTCGACCCTGCTGGGCTGGTCCTACTTCGGGGAACGCGCCCTGCAATACCTCGGCGGCATCAAGCTCATCACCCCCTACCGCATGCTCTGGGTGCTCATGACCTTCGTGGGCTGCATCGTGCCGCGCAGCGCACTGGTGTGGGACTTCGCCGATGTCGCCAACGGCCTCATGGCGCTGCCGAACCTCATCAGCCTGTTCGCCCTCAGCGGCACGCTCGTGCTCTATACCCGCCACTACCTCTGGGAGAATCGCCTCTACAAGGTGGACGAATTTTCAATCCCGTCTTCTCAAGAGCCTGACAAAGAGCCCTTAAAAGAGAGCTGAAAAATAACTGCGTTGCAGGGCTCAAAAATTTTGAACATTCGGCGGGTTGAATGGTCTCTGATTTGACTGTTCTCCCGCTGTCGGAAAGGAGAGAGTTCCGACGGCTCTTGCAAGGGAGGATTGAGTTTCATAGGTATCAAGTTGGAGCCGCCGCCGGGGTAACTCGGCGGCGGCTTTTGCTTGCCGAGAGGCGTTATCGAGTCGCCCGAGCAGCGGCTGCTCTGCGTGTCCGGAGCCTTGCAATATCCTGATGGTTAGTTAATCATGACCGCTCCGCTTCCGTCGCGCCCGCGAGCTGAGGCGGACAAAAAGCTTTCTTTGAACATTTCGGCGTCTCGGGTGTCAGTCTTGAGACGGTTCTTCCGATCATGGGTGAAGGAGAGAGCACCGATGGTCATGAGAAGGGAGGATCGAGTTTCATAGGTAGCAAGTTGGAGCCGCCGTCGGGTAGACCCGGCGGCGGCTTTTTGTCCTCTTCCCGCTCTGAGCTATCAATACTTGCCTTTCAGAATGGTATGAGATCGAATATAAGCGAATAGAGTGATTTATGGATTCCTTTGGCTTTCCGAATTTTTATATATCTATCTGAAAAATGAAAAAATCTGCCTGTTTATTTTGAACATTTCGGCATCTGCGGTGTCACAACTGCAACGGTTCTTCCGACCTTCGGTGAAGGAGAGAGCGCTGAGGGTCGCGAGAAGGAAGGATCGAGTTTCATAGGTAGTAAGTTGGAGTCGCCGCCGGGTTCGCCCGGCGGCGGCTTGCTTTATGGGAGCGGCGGGATTTTCGTTAAAACATATCCTGAAGAGGGGTAGGAATACGATGCGTTTGCTTATCAGATGTAAAGGCTCGATGCGAATGGTGGCGGGGCGTTTTTTTTATCTGAAGTTGAGCTCGGAGAAAAATTCATTTTTTTTTTGAACATTTGTGCGAGCCTTGTGTCTTACCCGTAACGGTTCTTCCGGTGCGCAGTGAAGGAGAGAGCGCCGCGCACCAAGAGAAGGGAGGATCGTGTTTCATAGGTAGTAAGTTGGAGTCGCCGTCGGGGAATTGATCCTCGGCGGCGGCTTCGCTTTGCGGCACGCGGTGTCCGTGCGGCATGGGACAGACTTTCCTCTTGCAGCCGTGACGCTGCTACGCTACAATGCTCGCATGAAGAAGGGCGTGAGCTTCAACTCTTTTCTGCTGGCTTTGCTGCGCATCGGCATGGGCCTCTTTTTTCTGTACACGGCCGTCATGAAGGTCGGCGATTTGGGCGAAACGGCGCAGTTCCTGACGCGCAGCCGACTGCTGCCGGAGGCTTTTTCGATGCCCTTGGCCTGCCTCGGGCTGTCGATGGAATTCGTGGTGGGTATCTGCCTGCTGCTGCGCTTTCGCTACAAGGGGGCGAGTCTCTGGGGCGTGGTGATGACGTCGGTTTTTCTCGTGCTCTACGCTCAGGCTTGGGCGCGGGGGCTTGAGCTGAGCTGCAACTGCATGGGCTCGTCGCACGAGATTGTCAATTACCCGCTCGACACGGGGGTGCGGATGTTGTTGCTGGGCGCGATGCTCTTGCTCTTCTGGGATGCCTGCTACCGCGAGCAGATGGATCAGGAGACGCGCCGACTGGATTTCTCGGAGCTCTGAGCCGACGAGGAAGGGGGCGGCTCCCCCGGGCTCGGCAGGCGGGGGCGGCACGGTTGCGCCGCCCGCCCGCTTTTCTCATCGGGCCTCAGGGCGCGGAGAGCTTGCCCGTCGGTTTGCCGCGAGCCTGCTCCCGGCGCAAAAGAACAGAGGCGCACACGGAGAGCTGAGAACGTGTGCGCCTCGGAGGACGGCCGAAGCCGACCGGTCTTGGGGGAAAGCAGTAAGTCGTCTTATTTGTTGCCGGCAGACTTGCGCGGCTTGGCGTAACGCTCCTGATAGATGGGGAGCACCTCGCGCGCAGGAGCCTCCTTGAGCTTGTTGATGATTTCGTCACGGAGCTGTCGTGCCGCAGCAAGGGAGCCTTCTTCACCGCCGAATGCGTGATCGGCAAAGTATTTGGTGAACATAAGTCCCTGTCTGCTGATGCATACACGCCAGCCTTGGAACGAAGTCTTCTCGCGCGTGTAGCGCGTCAGATTTTTCATGTCAGGATTGCTCATGATGTGTGGAACGTTGTTAATGTCAGATGACGCAGGGATGATAATCGATTCAGTTATGGTAATCAAGCAAAATTTATAAAAAGCTGAATTTTTCTCCCCGGGGCATCTTTTGGTGATGTTAATTCGAGGCTATTGAATGTCAGTGTTTTGTGTAAAGATTGTTTTCGTGTTTGAGTCGAATGCGAGGAGGGTGAAGGGGGCTGAAGGGGGCTGAAGGGGGCGTTGAAAAGCCGTGTTTCAGTTCGATTGACAGGGGGCGGAAGAGTTGCTATAATCCGCCCGCAATGAAAACCTACCGTAAGAGTGATGTCGGTTATGCCGGGGCGGTGGCGGCGATGAATCGCCGCGCGATTCCCGCGACGAGTGTGCAGGAGGCTGTTGCTTCGATTGTGGACATGGTGGCGACGGGGGGCGATGCGGCTCTCTGCGACTGCGCCCGCCGCTTTGACCATGTGGAGCTGCATCCGGCTGACCTGCGCGTTACGGAGGCGGAGATGGCGGAGGCTCGCGCGGCCGTGCCGGCGGATGTGAAGGAGGCGCTTGCCGCGAGTCTGGCTAATATTGAGTATTTTTCCCGACAGAGCATGCGCCGCGACTGGACGGGCGTGAATGCGCAGGGCTGCGAGGTGGGGGAGCGTTTCGTGCCCTTTGACCGCGTGGGCATCTACGTGCCGGGCGGCAAGGCTCCGCTGGTGTCGACGGCGCTGATGACGGGCGGGTTTGCGAAGGCGGTGGGTGTGCCCGAGATTGTGGCGATGACTCCCTGCGGGCCGGACGGCAAGGTGAATCCGGCGGTTCTGGTGGCTCTGGAGACGGTGGGCGCGACGGAGATTTACCGCATCGGCGGCGCTCAGGCCATTGCGGCTCTCGCCTTGGGAACGGAGTCGATTCGCCCGGTGCAGAAGATTTTCGGCCCCGGTAACCGCTTTGTGGTGGAGGCCAAGCGGCAGTTGCTCGGGGCTGTGGCCATCGACCTGCTGCCCGGTCCCAGCGAGGTGATGGTGCTGGCGGATGAGTCGGCGCATCCGGTTTACGTGGCGGCGGATTTGCTGGCGCAGGCCGAGCACGGCGGGGACAGTGTCATTGCCTTGGTGACGACGAGTGAGTCTCTGCTGGAGCAGGTCGAGGCCGAAATCGCGCGTCAGGTCACGCAGCTCAGTCGCTCTCAATACCTCAGCGAGGTGCTGGCGCAGCGGGCGACCTGCCTGCTGGTGGATTCGCTCGAGGAGGGAGCCGATATCGTCAACTCTTTTGCGCCCGAGCACTTGGTGCTGGTGGTGCGCCCGGAGCTTGAGAATGATCTGCTGTCCCGCATCCGCACGGCCGGGGCGATTTATGCCGGTACGTACGCGACGGTGGCCTGCGGCGACTTCCTCGCCGGGCCGAGCCACACGCTGCCGACGGGGGGCTCGGGTAAGTCCTTTTCGGGTATTCGAGCCGACCAGTTCCAGCGCCGCACGAGCATCGTGCGCATGACGCGCGAGGCGGCCGCGGCTTCGCTGCCCTACGTGCAGGTGTTTGCCCGAGTCGAGGGGCTCGATGCCCACGGGGAATCGCTGCGCGTGCGCACGCAGGACTGAGAGCCAGCGCGCTCTCCCTGCCTGATCGTTGAGGCAAGCCCGCTTTTCCCGCCGCGGAAGAGCGGGCTTCTTTTTGCCGACTCCGCGGCGCCGCTGCATCGGCAGCCGCAGGCGAGCCGCCGCCCTGCCGCTTCGCTCGGCTTATCCGGCTTGTCCTGCTTGTCCTGCTTGTTTCGGAGTTGCCGCCTGCGGGGGCTCCGGCAGGCAAGCGCGGGAGAATCGGCATGAAGCGTCATGCAAAAAAACGAGCCCGCCGCAGGGCGGGCTCGGAGAGGGGGCAGGAGCCGGGCCGAAGGCCGCGGCTTGTGCGCGGGTTACTTCTTCGGCAGATTCGGGCTGTCGGCAGGCAGCGGCACCGCAGAGCCGGCCGGTGCGCCGACGGGATTCCCCGCCTTGTACACGGGCATTTGCGCGTCGCATTGGCGGAGTTCCTTGCTGAGCAGCTTGGCGAGTTCGCGCACTTTTTCGGGCATCTTGGCTGCCAGATCATTTTTCTCGCTGATGTCTTCCGCGATGTTGTAGAGCTCAAACTTCTGCGGCACGTGGCGGTAGATGAGCTTCCAGTCGCCCTGGATGACGGCAGACTGCGGGCCGTACCCCGTTCCCTGCCCGGCGCCTTCGCCCCAGATGTTCGGCAGATGGAAGACGAGGGGACGCTCACCGTTGATGCTCTCGCCGCGCAGGGCGGGCACGAAAGACACGCCGTCGACCTTCTGCTCCGTGCGGGGCAGCTTCTTGTAGCCCGCGATTTCCAGCAGGGAGGGGAAGAAATCCTCGACGATGACGGGCGAGCGGTTGATGGTGCCGGCCTTCGTGACGCCGGGCCAGTAGGCGATCATGGGTTCGCGAATGCCGCCCTCATAGAGGGAGCCTTTGCCGCAGTAGAGCGGGTAGTTGGCGTGGCGGTCGCCGGTGCGCGTGCTGCTCGAAAGCGCGAGGCCGCCGTTGTCGGCCATGAAGATGATGACCGTGCTCTCCGTCAGGTCGTTTTCCTCCAGCCAGTTCATGAGGTCGCCGAGACTCTTGTCCATGCCTTCGATGATGGTGCTGTAGTTGCGCTCCACCTGCGACCAGGGGTGCGAATCGTTCGGGTTGTCGTAGTTGCCGACGAAGCGCTGATCGGGGTTGTTGAGCGGGCAGTGCACGGCATAATGGCTCATGTAGAGGTAGAAGGGCTTGCCCTTCTCCTTCGGGTCGTCGTTGAGCGCGGTGAGGCGCTTGAGGGCTTCTAGCGTGAGGGCCTCGGTCAGGAAGACGTCGTCTTCGTAGTAGTTGTTTTCATCCAGACCGCAGACGTGGAATTTGTTGCGGCCGTAGTGATCGCGGCCGAGGTAGCTGCCGGGGCCGCCGATTTCCGTGCCGGCGATGTTGTAGTCGAAGCCGAAGTTTTTGGGATCAGCCCCGGGGGTGTCGCGGCTGCCCCAGTGGGCTTTGCCGCAGTGAATGGTGGTGTAGCCGCGCTTTTTGAGGAGTTTGGGCAGGGGGGTGCAGGTGGCGTAGGGGCGCTTCATGCTGTAGTCGATGCGCTCGCCGGTGATGGGCTTGGTGGTGCTTCCCTTGGCTTTGACGCGCTCGGGCTGCAGGCCGTTGACGGCCCAGTCGGGCGGGGTGATGGCCTGATGCCCGGCGTCGGTCGAGGTGTCTCGCTCGAGCGTCCAGTTGGTGACGCGGTGGCGGGCGGCGTTCATGCCGCTCATCATGCTGCATCGCGTGGGGGAGCAGATGGCCGAGGCGTAGGCGTTGGTGAAGACGACGCCCTTATCCGCCAGTTTCTCCATGTTGGGCGTGCGGTAGCGGTCGTTGAGGTAGGTGCGGATGGGCTTGCCTTCTGCGTCGCGCCAGAAGGGCAGGGAGCTGTCTTGCCAGCCCATGTCATCGACGAGGAAGAAGATGATGTTGGGCTTTTTCGGGTCTTTCGATGCGGCCTCTGCCGTGCTGAATCCGCCGAGGAGCAGGGCTGCCGCTGTCAGTGTCGCGAGTAATTTCATGAGTGGTGGGGGATGGTGAGGGCCGGCTGCATGCCCGCCCGCTCCTCGGAGTTTAGCAGATGCGCTCCCGCAACTCAAGGATATAGTGCCGGACCTTTCTCGATGACGCAACGCCCCCGAGCCCGGCGGCGGGCTCGGGGGCGCGGGTGCTGAGGGATGCGCGGGTCGGAGGCGCGGCTCAGGCCTGCTCGGACATGATGCGCTCGATGTCGGCAATGTCGAGCGGGGCATTGGGAATCAGGTCTTCCGTGCCGTCGGCGGTGATGAGCACGTCGGTCTCGATGCGCACGCCGATGCCTTCCTCGGCAATGTAGATGCCCGGCTCAATCGTCCACACCTGATTGACGGCGAAGACGGGGTTGTTCGGGGCGACGTCGTGCACGTCGATGCCCAGCGAATGCGAGGTGCCGTGCATGTAGTAGCGGCGCACGGCGGGCGGGTCGGCGGGGTTGACGGCGATGTCGGCCTTGCTGATGAGCCCCAGCTCGAGCAGTCGCTCGGCCATGAAAGCCCGCACCTGTTTCTCGTAGTCGAGGCGGGCGACGCCGGGGCGCATGATGCTGCGGGCGTAGCGGTGTACGGCCAGAACGGCGTTGTAGACGTCTCGCTGCCGCGGGGTGAATCGGCCGTTGGTCGGCACGGTGCGCGTCATATCCCCGGCGTAGCCGCCGTATTCGGCGCCGATGTCGAAGAGGATGAGGCTGCCGTCTTCGCAGACCTTGTGGTTGCTGATGTAGTGCAGAACGCAGGTGTCTTGTCCGCTCGCGATGATGGGCAGGAAGGAGAACTTGCGCGCGCGGCGGCGGATGTAGGCGCGGCTCAGATCCGCCTCCAGCTCCCATTCGCCGACGCCGGGGCGAATGCCGCGCAGCACGTCCGTGAAGCCTTCGCCCGTGATGCGGCAGGCTTCGCGCAGCTGGGCGATTTCTTCCGGCTGTTTGACGAGGCGCATGGCGGTGAGGGTGTCGTAGAGGGAGCAGAGCTCGGCGTCGGGGTAGGAGGCTTTGAGCGCGGCGGCCATGCGCTCGTTGCGGGTCTGCACGTAGGTGTAGCGGCGCGGGTGGTTGTCGCGCTCCAGCCAGATCTGTTTGGCGGAGGGCACGAGCTCGGCGAGCAGGGCGTTGTATGTGTCCGTCCAGCGCACGTCGGAGATGCCCGAGATGGCCGTGGCGAGCTCGCGGGTGAGGCGGGCGCCTTCCCAGATGATGATGCGTTCGTTGGTTTCGCGCAGCAGCAGGATGTCTTGGTGGCTGCCGCCTTGGCCGATAATCATGATCAGCACGCTCTCCTCCTGATCGATGCCGGTGAGGTAGAAGAGGTTGGCGTTCTGGTGGTGGGCCAGGGTGCCGTCGGCGTTGGTGGGGTAGATGTCATTGGCGTGCACGATGACCAAGCTGCCGGCGGGCAGCTGAGCAGCCAGTGCATCGCGGCGCCCGCTGTGAAAGCTCGCGGGCATGGGCGTGTAGCGCAGTGTGTGCATGGTTGAGAATCGGTTGGTTCGCCGTGAGTATACGCCGATGGCGCAGCGGCTGCAACCCGAAATTGTGTCGTGCGGGGTATCGCGGGGGACGCGCGGGGTGCCGTGCGGCGTGGCGTGGGAGAGTGCCGTGCGTTGCGCCGTGGCGGACGCGCGCGTTGCGCCGCGGGGTGCCGTGGGAGTGCTGCGGGGGGCGCGTTGCGCCGCGGGGTGCCGCGGGAGCCGCCGCTGCCGCGGCGCGTCTGAAATTCGGCCGCTGCGCGTCGTCGCGGGGTTTTGCTCTTGACGAATACCTTGCAGCGTGCTAGATTAGCGCCGCCTGCGAGTTTCAGCCTGCCATGTCCACAGAACTTCCCCAGCGCCAGCAGCCCCGTCACGGCAAAGGCCGCATCACGATTGTGTGCGCCACGTACAATGAGAAGTACACCGATGCCCTCTTGCAGAACTGCCTAGACGAGCTCGAGGCGGTGGCTCCGCTGGTGCGCGTGAGCGTTGTTCGCGTGCCGGGCGCCTTCGAGGTGCCGCTGATGGTGAAGCGCTCGATTTGCGGCCCCGGCGTGTCGGACGACAACCGCCCCGATGCCGTGATTGCCTTGGGCGTGATTTTGCGCGGCAGTACGGCTCATGCCGACCTCATCGGCAGCAGCATCACGCAGCAGTTGATGAGCATCGGTTGCGACACTCTGGTGCCCGTCATCCACGAGGTTTTGCTGCTCAATGATGAGCAGCAGGCCTTCGCCCGCTGCATCGCCTCGACCCTCAACCGAGGGCGCGAGGCGGCGCGAGCTGCCGTCGCGATGCTCGAGGTGATTGATGCACCGCGCGTCGGCCCGCTTCGCCACTCGCCGCCCCGCCGGGGCACCGGCTTCTGACGGCTGAGCCGGAAGATCTCAGCCTTCCCGATGCAGGCTGCCCGCTGCGCCTGCGTTTGCAACATCTATCAGACTCCTGCCCATTCATGTTATCACCGGTTATCGTTCGCAAATACGCTCTGAGGCTCCTCTACGCCATGTTTGAAAACGGGGACAGCCCCGAGAGCTTTGACTACGCTTCGTTTTGGGAGCTGGCTCAGGAGTCGGAGCGCGAGCGTTTCGCCAAGGCGCGCGCCAAGTCCGTCCTGCACTGCATGCGGACTCAGCCGGATGCTCACCGCTTGGTCGAGCTGCGCATTGCGGCGGCTCTGGAGGGGACGCGCGGTGACCTCACGGCCGCTTCTCTTCGCGAGCAGCTGGAGGGATACCTGAGCCGCTCCGCTGCCCTGGGCTCGGCGCTCAAGGCTCTCAGCTACAGCCTCAATGATAAGCGTCGCGACGGCGCCGGGCAACTGGATCTTTGCTGTGCGGATCTTTGTGCGCTCGCGGCGACGCTCGTCGAGATGGGCGAGACTCTCAGCACTCTCTTTGCCGATCGCCCCGATTATCGCCTGCTGCTCGAGCCGGTGGCGGTGGTGCTGCGCCGCCGCAAGGCTGATCTGAGCTGCTGCGCGTCGCTGCGCACGCCGGAGTTGCTCAAGGATGACGCGGAGTATGCGTCTCTCGCGGAGAGCTGTGAGAAGCTCAGGGCTCTGCCGCACGAGACGGAGGCCTACGTGCGCGACCTGCTGCGCCACCGCTCGCGCTACGATGAGAAGATAGCCGCCGCGCTCGAGCACTACACCCCCGAGCGCGTCGATACGGTAGATCGCTGCATTCTTTACCTAGCGCTTTACGAGCTGCTGGTGCACGGGCTCAAGGTGCAGATTGTCGTTGCCGAGGCAACGGCTCTCGCCCATGAATACAGCGGCCGCAAGAGTGCTCCCTTCGTGCACGGCATCATTTCCGCCGTGGCGAATGCCTGAGGGCGGGCGTCGGCGCACGACCTGCATGCCCGCATCACCGCTTATTCGCAGCCATTTCCCTTCCGCTCCGCGCTCCTTCTCCTTCCTCCCCCTCCTGAAATTACCCTCCCTGAAATCACTTTTACCCGAAGTCACTTTACCCGGAATCACCCCACCCGCCGCACGACGATATGGCCAACTTTTTCACACGTCTGATAGATAAGTTTCTCGGTGAGCCTCAGATCGACTGGGATGAGATGGAGGCTGATCTCATTGCGGCGGACATCGGCGCGAAGCGCGTGCTGCCCCTGATTGAGGAGCTGCGCGAGCGCGATGAGCACGATGCCCGAGAAATCGCCGCCTTCATCCGCGGCCAGCTCCGCTCGGCCTTCCCGGCCCAGCTCCCGCAGCTGCCGCAGCCCAAGGACGGCCGCCCCTGCGTGCTGTTGCTCGTCGGGGTGAACGGCGCGGGCAAGACGACCACCGGAGCGAAGCTCGGCTACGCGCTGCAGCGGCAGGGACGCAAGGTGCTGCTTGCC
>DXFQ01000087.1 GCA_019114365.1 Candidatus Parakkermansia intestinigallinarum
CTCGATACCCCGCCCGCCGCAGCGGCTGATACGGCTCTCGTCGAGGGGGCAGGCAACGCAGCGGCCGCAACCCCCGGCAACGCAGCGGACGCAGCTCCCGGCGAGGCGAGTGGCACGGCTTCCGGCGAGGCGAGCGGCACGGCTCCCGATACCGCACCCGCAGCGGCTTCCGGCGGCATGATTGACGAGCAGCGGCTCCGAGCTCTCGAAGCGGAATTCGCCCTCAAAGTCGACCTCATTCGCTCGCTGAACCTGCCGGACAATGCACGCAAGGCCCTGCTGGCCGCGGCCGTCTCCATGTCCTACGAGGACCTCAAAGACTACGTCTCCCAGCCCCACCACGCCTACGACGGCCACACGGCACTCGAACACGCCGCGATGAAAGTCAGCGTCGAACCGCCCCTGCACGGCAAAGTCTGCCCCGACTGCGGCGAGGAGTGCCTCAACCTCAACCCGAACAGCGCCACCCCGGCCTGGACGCACCACTACACGGGCAAGGACGCCCAGTACAGCCGCTTCCCGATTCCGCTCAAGCTCTACGCCCACGCCGAAGAGGGCATGGGGCTCTGGGAGAAACTCTGCCACCGCGTCGACGTCGATCCCTTCAACCTCGCCTCTACCATCATCTTCTTCTGCGCCATCATCCACACCTTCCTCTCGCCCTTCTTCCAGCGCATGGCGCACCGCTTGGAGCAGCGCTACAAGAACAAGCTGCGCGCCCAGCGCTTCCGCATCCTGCACCCCGAGCAGCGCATGCCCGTCTCGCTGGGAGCGACGGTCTGCCACTTCCTCGGCGAGGTCGAAGTGGTCTTCGGCCTGTGGATCATCCCCTTCGTCTTTGTCTGCGCGCACTACTACTCGATGGAGGATTTCCTGCGCTACATCGACCACGACACCAGCTTCACCGAGCCTCTCTTCGTCGCCGTCATCATGGTCATCGCCTCGTCGCGCCCCATCTACCGCCTCGCTGAAAACACCCTCAAGCTGGGCGCCTCGCTGGGCAACGGCTCGCCGGCCGCTTGGTGGCTCTCCGTGCTCTGCATCGCGCCGCTGCTCGGTTCGTTCATCACCGAGCCGGCAGCCATGACGCTCGCCGCCATCCTGCTCTCGAAAAAGATCTACCAGCTCAAGCCCAGCAGCTCGCTCTGCTACGCGACCATCGCTCTGCTCTTCGTCAACGTCTCCGTCGGCGGCACCCTGACGCACTTCGCCGCGCCGCCCATCGTGATGGTGGCGGGCAAGTGGAATTGGGACATGGCCCACATGTTCCTGGAGTTCGGCTGGAAGGCCATTCTGGGCATCTTCATCTCCAACATCATCTACTTCTTCATCTTCCGCAAGGAGTTCGCCCGCCTCGCCGAGGTGCAGCGCATCAACAACAGCTTCGACAGCTCGGTGCCCACCTCATGGGAGGATCGGCAGGATGTCATCCCCACCTGGGTCTACATTGTCTCCATCCTCTTCTTGGTGTGGACGGTAGTGTTCTCGCACCACCCCGCCATCTTCATCGGCGGCTTCATGTTCTTCCTCGGCTTCACCATGGCGACGCCGCAGTACCAGAACGCCTTCTCCATCAAGGTGCCGCTGCTGGTGGCCTTCTTCCTCGCCGGCCTGCTCATCCTCGGCGGCGTGCAGGGCTGGTGGATGCAGCCCGTGCTCCAGAAGCTCTCCGAGCTGGGCCCCGAGGCGACGATGGGTCTGGCCAGCGTGCTGACGGCCTTCAACGACAACGCGTCGGTGACCTTCCTCGCCAGCACGGTGCCCGGGCTGGAGGAGCACATCCGCTACGCCATCGTGGCCGGTGCCGTGACGGGCGGCGGTCTGACGGTGATTGCCAATGCGCCCAACCCGGCCGGGCAGGCGATTCTGGGCAAATACTTCAAGGGCATCAGCGCGCTGAAGCTCTTCCTGTGGGCCTTCCTGCCCACGCTCATCATGTTCCTGCTCTTCAACTTCATCTACTTCGAATAAAGATTCTCTCGCATCGAGACCCCCTCGCATCGAGACTCGCTTGAATCAAGACCCGAGCCGGCGGCGCCCGCCGCACAACAAGGGCGCCCCGCTCGGGCACACACGAAAGACACACTATGTTTACCGGACTTGTTGAATGCACCGGCACCGTCGTCAGCCTGACGCCCGTGGCCGGAGGTGCGCGCTGCGCGATAGAGATTCCCTTCGCCTCGGAACTGGCTCTCGGCGACTCCGTGGCCATCAACGGCTGCTGCCTGACGGTGGACCGCATCGAGGGCAAGCGCGTCGAGTTCGATCTGCTCACGCAGACGATGCGCGTCACCTCGCTGGGGCAGCTCAAGCCCGGCAGCATCTGCAACCTCGAGCGCGCCATGGGCGGCGCAGGCCGCTTCGGCGGGCACTTCGTCATGGGGCACGTGGATACGACGGGCGAGGTCGTGAGCATCGAGCCCGTCGGGCAGGATCACATGGTGCGCGTGCGCATCCCGCGAGAGTCGATGAAATACACCATCGACAAGGGCAGCATCGCCATCGACGGCGTGTCTCTGACCATCGCCAACATCATCGGTGATGACACGCTGGAGTTCTGGATCACGCCGCACACGTGGCAGCGCACCGTCATGCACGGCTACGCGCCCGGCACCGTCGTCGACGTCGAGGTGGACATGATTGCCAAATACGTCGAAAAGATGTTTGCGGCCCGCGGCTGAGGGAGAGGGCAGGCGCCCGCCGCCGGGCACGATGAGCTCGGCGGGCGGCGGGCTTGACGCGGGGAGGCTTCCCGTGGCAAGCTGCCTTGCATGGGATTCTCAACAGCTATTCTCACGGCCGCCTCGGCTCTGCCCGGGGTGATGCAGGCGGCCGCTCAGTATCGACAGGGCAAGCAGTTGCAACAGGCGGCCGATCTTCAGAGCCGCCTCGATGAGCAACAGGCCTCGGCCATGCAGGATACGGCTCTGGAAAATCAGCGCCGCGCCGCGCGCAACGCCCAAGCCGAAATGGGGCAGGCACGCGCCGATGCCGCAGCCTCGGGGCTGGCATCGCAGGGCAGCGTGACGGTGAGGGAGCGCGATCTGGCGACGCGCCTGAGCGATTCGATTGCCAACAGCACCAACGAGCAGCTGCAGCAGGTCAACAGCCTGCGCGCGCAGAGCGCCTACAACACGCAGGATCTCCGCAACCGCGCCGCTCAGGCGAAGACGGGGGCGTTCAGCTCGCTGCTCGGCAGCGTCTCTTCCGGCCTCAACACCTACGTGACGCAGAGCCGCCTGAGCCGCGCCGATGAGCAACAGCGCTCGAGCCTGCGCTGAGGCGCGGGCAGCCGCTGCGTCTCTGTAACGCAGATGAAATGACGAGACGCGGGCGAAGGCTTCGCGTCGCGGGCGGAGGCGTGGGGAGACGAGCCTGGGCGCGGCGGGCTTTGAGCTTGCACCCGGGGCCGGGCTGTGGCATACTCGCCCCATGCTCCATCGGCTTCATCACTGCGTCAACGGCTGCACGGCCCTGCTCAGCCCCTCATCCGCCCACCCCGTCATCTCGATACAGTTCTGGGTGCAGGCGGGTTCTGCCGGCGAGGCCGAGCACGAGGGCTCGGGCATCTCGCACCTCTTGGAGCACATGGTGTTCAAGGGCACGGAAGAGCTCAGCGGGCGCGAACTCAACGAGCGCGTCCCGGCTCTCGGCGGCCTGTGGAACGCCTACACGAGCAGCGACCGCACCGTCTACCACATCGACGGCCCGTCGGAGCACTGGCGGGAGTTTTTGCATTTGCTCACGCAGCTGGTCTTTCACCCGAGCTTCCCGCGCGAGGAGTTCGAGCGCGAGCGCGAAGTCATCCGCCGCGAGATGGCCATGTATCGCGACGACCCGCAGGATGCCGCCTACCGCGCCCTCATCGGCACGCTGTTCACGGCGCACCCGCGCCGCCTGCCCGTCATCGGTGAGCCCGAGCTCTTCGACGCGCTGAGCTACGAGGACATGGTCAACTACCACCGCAGCCGCTACGTGCCCGGCAAGGTCTTCATCTGCGCGGCGGGCGACCTCGATGCCGCCGCCTTCTTTGCGGCAGTCGACGAAGAGATGCGCGACCTGCCGGCGCGGCCCCTGCCCGTGCTGCCCCGCCCCGAAGAGCCCCGCCAGTGGGGGCCGCGCGTGACGCGCCGCGAGTTCGACCAGCCGACCTCGACGCTGATGCTCGCTTGGCGCATTCCGCCCTCGACGCACCCCGACGCCGCCGCGCTCACGCTGCTTGCCTCCGTGCTCGGCCAAGGGCGCGCCGCTTGGTTTTACCGCCGCTTTCACGATGAGCTCGGGCTGGCCTACGACCTCGACGCCACCGTCATCCCGTCGCGCGACGGCGAGGGCGCTCTCGTGATTGAAGCCGATGTCGAGCGCGAAAAGCGCGAGCAACTGCGCGACGAGCTGCTGGCCTGCATCGCCGAACTGCCGCAGCGCTCCTTTGACGAAGGCTGCCGCCGCGCCCTGCGCCAGCAGCAGGCCGCCCGCCTGCGCGGGCTCTCGACGGTGCAGGGCTGCGCCGCCGCTCTGGCCGCCTCTTGGCACTTCACGCGCAACCCGAACAGCGCGGAGGAATGGGCCGCCGCCCTGCAGCGCGTGCGCCCCGAGGAGCTCGCCGAGGTCGCCGCGCGCTACCTCACGCCCGAGCGCCTCTGCGAAGTCACCGTCGACCCGACGGGCACCCTGCCGCCCGAGGAGGAGTCGCCCGCCGCTCTGTCGCCGAGCGGCCCCGAGCTCTTTGAGCTGGCCAACGGCCTGCGGGTGGTGATTCATGCCGATCGGCGCGTGCCGCTGAGCTGGGCGACCATCGTTTTCGGCGCGGGCTGCGGGACGGAGACGGCGGAGAACGCGGGCATCAACGCTCTGCTCTCGGAGTGCATGCTCAAGGGCACGACGAGCCGCAGCGCGGGCGAGATCGCCGACGCGGTTGAAAACATCGGCGGGCTCATCGGCAGCCAAGCCGGCAACAACAGCCTGAGTTTCTCGGTGCGCAGCCTCGCGCAGGATCTGCCCGTCGTCCTCGAGCTGCTGGCCGACGTCGTGCTGCACCCCACGCTGCCCGAAGAGGCCGTCGCGACGGAGAAAGAAGCCATGGAGGCCGATATCGAGGACGCGGAAAAAGAGCCGGCCACGCTCGCTCTCCGGCGCATCCGCGAGGCCTGCTTCGGCGAAGCTTCGTACGGCCACCACCCCGACGGCACGGTGCAGAGTGTGCGCGGCCTGACGCGCGAGGCTCTGGCGGCGCAGCATGCGGCGCTGGTCTGCGGGCGCAACGCCGTGCTCTGCCTCAGCGGCGATGTCGACGCCGCCGCCGTGCGCCCGGAGCTTGAACGCCTTTTTGCCGCCATGCCCGCCGGGCAGCCGGCGCGCCGCG
>DXFQ01000088.1 GCA_019114365.1 Candidatus Parakkermansia intestinigallinarum
CGGGTTTCTCGACTCTTGCGGGTTTGGCGGCAGGGGCAGGAGTCGCCTCGTCCGCCGATTCGGCTGATTTCTTGCGGCAACCGCTGCGAGAGGGCTTGGCCGCAGCCTTGGCAGCGGGTTTGGCTGCAGGCTTAGCGGCGGGTTTGGAAGCTTTCTTATCGGATGACTTTTCAGGTTTGGTGGCCATGGGGGTATGCGTTGGATCCGGATGTTGCGACGGGGCTTTTTGGTTCTGCTCCCCGCGTTTCGTTGCTACTATCACAACTGCGCCTCTAAAGCAAGAAAAAAGGAAATAAGTGTGCAAAATAACTTTGCGGGCATGTGATGCGGCGGCGGCGCTTTCTGATTTTGTGTTCTTTACCGTTGATTCGGCACTTGCGTTGTGCTAAGCTCCCACCATGGCATCTGAAAGATTGACGGGCGTGCTTCTGCCCCTTTTTTCGCTGCGTCGCGAGGGCGACGGCGGCATCGGCGATCTGGCGGCTCTCGAGGAATGGATCAATTGGGCGGCCGATCACGAGGTGGGGTTTTTGCAGCTTCTGCCCGTCAATGCGTTGCTGGAGGGCGATGCGCCCTCGCCGTATTCGGCGATCAGTTCGGTGGCGCTTGAGCCTCTCTATCTGGCGCTGGAGAGGGTGCCCGGCATGCCGCTGCCGCTGCCGCCCTATCAGGATGATTTGCCGCCGCGCCAGCTGCCCGGCGGGCGCAACCTGACGGATTATGCCCGCGTGCGAACCTACAAGCGGGAGCTGCTGCATCAGGCTTGGCACAACTTCTGCGAGTCGGATCAGTTCGCCGATCAGCGGGAGGAGTTTGATCGCTGGGTGGCGGCCGAGGGCCGCTGGCTCGAGGATTTCGCGGTGTTCAAGGTGTGCTGCATCGCTTTCCGCACCTCGGAGTGGTGGAACTGGCCGATGCAGAATACGGATGTGATTCGCCGCTCCGTGATGATGGGCGGCAGTACGCTTGAACAGATGCGCTACCAGCAGTGGTTGCAGTGGCTCTGCGCCGGGCAGTGGCGCCGGGCTCGCGAGCTGGCTGATGCGCGCGGGGTGCTGCTGATGGGGGATGTGCCGATCGGCGTTTCGGTCGCCAGCTCCGATGTGTTTTTCGAACGCCACCTCTTTGATATGAACTGGAGCGGCGGTGCCCCCGCCGAGGGCAATTTCGCCGAGGATCCCTTTACGGCAAAGTGGGGGCAGAACTGGGGCATACCGCTCTATCGCTGGGATGTGATGGCTTCGGACGGTTTCGCTTGGTGGCGCCGCCGCATCGGCAAGCTCGCCGAGATTTTCAGCATGTATCGCATTGACCACGTGCTGGGCTTTTACCGCATCTATGCCTTCCCGTGGATGCCCAATCGCAACGACGAATTTTTGAATCTGACGCCCGATGAGGCGGCCGCCCGCTGCGGCGGCCGCCGCCCGGGTTTCCGCCCGCGCCCGGATTGGACTTGGCAGGATCGCCGCGCCAACCTCATGCAGGGCGATTATTTGCTCAGCCAGCTGCTCAAGGTGGCACCGGGCGTGCGCGTCATCGGCGAAGACCTCGGCTGCGTGCCGGACTATGTGCGCCCCGATCTCTCGAGGCTGCGTATCGCGGGCTTCATGATTCCGCACTGGGAGGTGTCGGCGGATCGCATTATGCCGGGCGCCGCATACAACCCCTGCTCGTTTGCGACCTACGCGACTCACGACTTCCCGCCGCTCTGCCATGATTGGAACGAGTGGTACGGCCATGTCGCTGCGGCGGAGGAGGCTCGGCGGGATATTCATCTGCCGTCGGACCGGCTGCGCGAGAAGCTTCGCGTAGGGCGAGAGTGTTCGCGCGTGCTGGGCTGGCTGGCGGATTATGCCGGGCGGGATAAGGCTGACTTTATGCGCGGCTGGAACTCCGAGATCAAGGATGAGCTCTACCGCGCGCTCTTTGCCTGCCGCTCGTCCTACGCGGCGCTGATGTGGACGGAGCTCTTCGATTGCCCCGTGCGCCTCAACACCCCCGGCACCGAGGGCGGCACCAACTGGCGCCCGCGCATGCCGTTTACGGCCGCCGAGGCGGCTGCTATGCCGCAGTCCGCATGGATTCGCCACCTGTCCCGCAGCTGCGGTCGCGGCAAGGCGGTGAAGGACTGAGGGCCTGCTGCCGAGGCCTCGTTTGCGCTCGGCAGCCCGTGCCCGGCAGCTTGTGGCGTGATGCGGCGGGGAGTCCGCGCCGCGTCGGTCGGTCTGCCGACCTTCCGATTGCAAGGGCCGCGCCGTCAGCGGGCGGAGTCGGTCGGCTTTGCGTTGAAGCGGGATAATTTGACGGGATGCAGGTAGAGGTATTCGCGCGGGAACTCTTCCGGCAGGCGGGCAATGTCTCCGTCGCAGGCTCGGAGCAGTTCGTCAATTGTCGTGCTGATGAGTCGGTAGTGTTTGGGGTTAAAGGGATACCACACGTTGCCCGTCTTGTAGGGATGCTTGTAGGCGTGGCAGACCTCCGTATCGGGCATCAGCATCATGGCGGTCGGAATGGCCATTTCGACGAACATGCCCCATGTGGCAAAGGTTTCGAGATAGCGGCAGAACAGGTCGAGCTTCTCCTTCGGTATCAGAACCAAATCGGAGTATCCGAACACGCAGGGATAGGCGAAGGTGGTCGGCTTGATCCGGTAGCGCAGCATTTTGAGAAAGTGGTAGACGCGCGCCTTGAAGATTTTGTAGTTTTTGTACGCATGGCCGCCTCCGAGCAGAGGGCGGAGGAAGAGGGGGTAGAAGGGCTTGTATTTGCGGAGGCGGCGGGAATCGATGAGCCCTTTGGAGCGGAGGATGTCGAAGGCTTCATCGTAGCTCGGCACCCAGCGGTTCGCACTTTGATCGAGGCCGGGCGGTGTGCATGAGAAGTTGTCGGCCTCGTCGAGGGGGCGCGAGTATTCGCCGCGGAGTGATGAAACGGATGTCGTGCTGGAGCCGGAGGAGTGAGAGACGTGTACCCGGCCGGGTTTACTCACAGTCCTTGAGCAGTTGAGCGGCGTCGTAGTCGCCCAGCGCAGCGAGCTCTTCGAGCAGCAGGCGGGCCAGTTCGACGTCTTTGCGCGTGCCGTAGCCGTAGCGCAGCATCACGGCGTAGTTGAAGCGGGTCGATACCGAGGCGATTTCATCGGCGTCAATCGCTGCCTGCTCGGCCAGGCGTTTGCCGCTCGCTTCATCGAGCTTCAGCGCCGCGCAGGCCGCGCCGTACTCTTCCCCGTAGCGCACCATCGCGAGCGCGTAGCCGCCGCCGGCTGCCTTGTAGAGCAGGCGGGCGGCTTCGTTTTTGTCTTGCGCGACGCCCTTGCCTTGTTCGTAGCAGAGGGCCAGCGCATAACAGGCGCGCAAGTCGCCGGCATCGGCCAGTTTGCGGAGATTGGAGGCGGCGACGTCTGCCTGATTGTCGGCGCGCAGGTGGTTGAGCGAGAGCAGCAGAACGCGCTCTTCGGGCGCGAGATCCGCGTCCTCGGGCAGTTGGTCGACCAAGGGCTTCGACGGGGTCGGCTGCGGGCTGCTGCCCGGGGTGCCCGCCGCTGCCCCGCCGCTGCCCTTGCCCGAGTCGGCGCCGGGCGCCGGAGCCTTGCTGTTGCCGGCATCGGCGATGGCTGTATCAGGCGGGGGCGTGCTGCCCTCGCTGCCCTCGCTTCCCGCGCTTCCCGAGGCGTCGCCGGGTTGCGGCGCGGGCTGCGGATCCGGCTTCGGCAGAAGACCGCGGTCGGCCAGAAAGCGCTTGCCCTCGGGGTAGGTGTCGAGATTCGGGATGCGTTTCCATTCGTCGGCACTGCCTCCCGTATTGTCCGCTCCCGTGTTGCCCAGCCCCGTTTTCTGATAGGGGGAGAGGCGGAAGGCCATCGAGTAACTCTTGTCGCGGTTGCGAACAACGCCCACGGTCAGCAGCGCAGTGTCGTTGATGGCGTAGGCGTGCATGGGGGCAAAGGCGCCGGGCTTCGCCTCGCGCCCCTCGCCCCACGCAGGCGTGTTGATGGGTTTGTCGTTCGAGACGCCGAAGTGAGAGCGCAGAGCCTTCTCCGTGAAGAGGTAGAAGGATTTGAGCAGGTCGTCGTAGCCCGAGGCGGGCATGGCCTGATCGCCGATGAAGAGCAGAGCCTCCAGCTTGCGGCTCTTGTTGTAGACAAAACTCATCGCCCACTTTTGTCCGGCGGGTTCCGCAGACAAGCGGTATTCGCCCTTTTTTTCAGCCTCCGTCAGTTCCGGACAACTTCGGGCTGCCTTGGTTGCATCTCGCTTGCTGCTGTTGGCTTCAATATTGCCGAGCAGCCCGGCAGAGCTTTGCAGCGCACCGAAGATGAAGGCGGCGCTGAGGGAGGCGGTGATGAAAGGGACGTGGCTCATGGTGGGCGGAGAAGGTTGGTTCGGAGGGCGAGAGCCGGCATCAGTACCAGATGAGACCGACGGCCTCGCGCACGCGGGTGAGGGTGGCGGCCGCTTCCTGCCGTGCGCGTTCGGCACCGTGGCGCAGGACGTCTTCGACGTATTCCGGGTGCGCCAGAATGTGCTCGCGCTTCTCGCGGGCGCTGCGGAAGTACTCCCAGTAGGCCTCGAAGAGATCCTTCTTGAACTGCCCGTAGCCCACGCCGCCGGCATGGTGGGCGTCGACCATGGCTTGGTACTGCTCGGGCGAGGCGAAGAGCTTGTAGAGCGCGAGGATGATCGAGCCTTCGGTCGGCTTCGGGTCTTCGAGCGGCGTGGCGTCCGTCACCACCTTCTTGTTGATGAGCTTGCGGACGGCTTTCTCATCGCCGAAGATGGGCAGCGTGTTGCCGTAGCTCTTGCTCATCTTCTGCCCGTCGAGGCCCGGCACCACGGCTGTCACCTCGTTGATGATGGGTTCGGGGAGTTTGAAGAGGTCGGCCCCGAAGGCGTCGTTCATCTTGCCGGCGAGGTCGCGGGTTACTTCAAGGTGCTGCTTCTGGTCTTTGCCCACGGGGACGGCGTCGGCGTTGTAGAGCAGAATGTCGGCCGCCATCAGGGCCGGGTAGGCAAAGAGAGCGTGGGTGGCCGCAAAGCCTTTGGCCATCTTCTCTTTGTAGGAGTGGCAGCGCTCGAGTAGCCCCATGGGGCAGACCGTTGAGAGAATCCAAGCCAGTTCGTTGACTTCCGGGACGGCCGATTGGGCGAAAAAGACGGATTTTTCGGGGTCGAGGCCGCAGGCAAGGAAGTCCGTCGCCAGTCCCTTCGTGTTCTCGCGGAGCTTGGCGGCGCTTTCCATGGTCGTCATGGCGTGATAGTTGGCGATGAAGTAAAAGCCTTCTCCCAAGTTTTGGAGGCGAACGGCGGGTTCAATGGCGCCGAAGTAGTTGCCGATGTGGAGTTGACCGCTGGGTTGCAAACCTGTCAGGAATCTCATGATGAATGCTGATATGTGTGTGGGTTGGAAGGGGGAGGGAAGGGGCGCCGCGTCGGTTCAGGTCGAGGGTGCTTCGCCCGCATTCTCGGCGCTGAAAACCTTGCGCAGGTAGCGCCGCACGCTTTCGGTGGAGTAGGCGCCGCGGAAGGTGCGGAGCTTGACGCCTTCGGTGTAGAGCACGGTGGTGGGAACGGCCGAGATGTTGTAGCGATGCGCCAGCTCGGAATACTCGTCGGCGTTGACCTCGACGACCTGGATGCTGCCGTGCTGCGACTCGGCGAGCTCTTGAAGGGCGCGGCGCATGTTGGCCGAATGAGGGCACCACGGAGCCGTGAACACCAGCAGAAGCTTGCGGCCCGAAACTCCCGTGAGCTGGCGGATATCTTCGCCTTTGTACTCGCTGTAGAGCTCAAATTTGGTGGCGCCTGTGCCGGCGAGCGGGTCGCCGGCACCCGGTCGGATGAAGGTGCTGAGCTCTTCGCGGTGCGGGGCGGGGGCCGGCTTGGTCGAGGTGGTGAAGCGAGCCGCGCGGGCACGGTCTTCATCCTTCGACGAATCGTCGCAACCTGCTGCCGTCAGCAGGAGCGGCAGGACGAGTAGCGCAAACCGTGACCGAAAGCTCATGGGCTTATTATGCCGCATCTTCGCGCATGTGTGAAGCCCATTCTGAGACACGGGCTTAATTTTCATCGCCGCGAGGGCTGCGCCGCTGCCGGCGGCTCGAAGGTGAGAAGCAGAGGACGCGCCGCTGCGGCAGGCGGACTTCGTCGGCTCTGCCCGGCAAAAGCAGCCGCCGCGCGGCTCGTGTTTTGATGCGAAAACTGCCGAAGCCCGAGAGGTGAACCTCGCCGTCTTGCCGCAGCCCGTCCGTGAGTGCGCGCAGCACGGCTTGCAGAGCCAGGACGGCGGCACCCGTTGTGGCCGTGCCGCCCAGGCGACTTCGCACGGCTTCGAGGAGTTGTCGGCTTCGGTTGCTCACGGATGGCGGAACCCGCAAGGGGTGGTGAAAACAACAAGGCGGCCCTCCGGCCGGAGCGCCGCCCGGGCAAGCTGCGTCACTCGTTGTTGCGCCCGCCGCTCTGCCTCAGAATGATGAGGGCGTAGTAGACCAGCATGGCGATGGATGACAGGGCTGCGGCGACGTAGGTCATCGCCGCCCAGCGCAGCGCCGTTGAGGCTTGGCCGTGCATGGCCTGATCGGCGAGGCCGGACGAGCGCAGCCAGCGCAGCGCACGCATCGAAGCGTCGAACTCCACCGGCAGCGTCACGAGGGTGAAGAGCGTCGTCGTGCCGAAGAGGGCAAGGCCGATCCACGCGACGGTCGGGTTGTGGCTTACGCCCACCATGATCAACCCGATGATGAGCACAATCTGGCCGAGATGCGAGCCGATGTTGACCATGGGAACCAGCGTCGAGCGCAGCGTCAGCCAGGAGTATGCCGTGGCGTGTTGGACGGCGTGCCCGCACTCGTGAGCCGCCACGGCCATGGCGGCCACCGTCGCCTGATTGTAGACGCTTTCGCTGAGGTTGACGGTCTTGTCGGCGGGGTTGTAGTGGTCGGTGAGCTGCCCGGAGGTGCTGATGACGCGCACGTCGTCGATGCCGTTTTCGGCAAGCATGCGCCGCGCAACCTCGGCTCCCGTCATGGGCGCGCGCTCCGATGAGAAGCGCCTCATGTGCTGCATCATGCGCTGCTGAACGATAAAGCCGATGAGCCCTGCGCCGAGAATCAGGATGAGACCGAGAAGATTCATGCCGCCCAGAGCATAGCCGTAGCCCGGGACGCCGATAAAGTTGCTGCTCTCAGAGACGTGGTGTGAGTACTGAGCGAGAATCGCGGAGAAAACTTCCATACGCGCGCAGTCTAGCACGGCGCTGTGCCCGAATCAATGCGGATGTGCGTCGCGCGAGGCGCTTTTCGCGTCATGCAGCAGGCTTCGCGTCCTGCCGTCGGCTCCTCCGCTGCGCCGCGCCCGGCGGCCTGATGCCTGCGGGCTCAGCGCTGCCCCAGATTGGCTCTCCAGTGTTGCGGGCCGATGCGGCGAATCGGCGAGCCGGCGAAGAGGGCGGCGAAAGCCTCGTCACTCAACTGCGCCAGCTCGTCGATGTCGGCTCGCCTCAGGGCAGCGGGCATCAGCAAGTGCGGATCCGTCGGCGGTGAGGCGTCGTGAGGGCGGGGGCGATTCCAGGGGCAGACCTCTTGGCAGATGTCGCAGCCGTAGAGGCGATCCGACTGCCGTGCCGCGATGTCGGCGGGCATGGGGGCCTTGGCCTCAATCGTCCAGTAGGAAAGGCAGCGCCTCGCATCGCAGAGACCGCGGCCCAGCGCCCCCGTCGGGCAGGCCTCTTCACAGCGTCGGCACGAACCGCAGCGGTTTTTGGCGGGCGCATCGAGCGGCAGCTCAAGCGTGGTCAGGATGCAGGCCAGAAAGCAAAACGAGCCCCCGCGCTCCCGCAGCAGCAGACCGTGGCGCCCCAGCCAGCCCAACCCGGCCTGCCGGGCGAAAAAACGCTCGGACACCGGCCCCGAATCCGTGAAACAGCGCTGCTGCCCGCCGTAAAAACTCAGCGTCTCATCGAGATCCGCCAGCTTCGGTGCCAGCAGCTTGTGGTAATCGTCCCCCTGAGCGTAGCGCGCGATGCGACCGAGGCTTCGGGCGTCGTGCCGCGCGTATTCATACGTCAGCATCACGACGCGACGCACCCCCGGCAGCACGAGATCGGGGTTGAGGCGGGCATCGAGGTGGCGCTCCATCCACGCCATATCGGCGTGGCAGCCCTCCTGCAGCCAGCGCTTCAGCCCGTCGCCCTGAGGCGCATGCGCGTCGGCGACGCCGACGGCGGAAAAACCGAGCTGCGCGGCAGCCGTTCGCAGCGCGCCGAGAGCCGCCTGCGGCTCAAAACTTCGGGCGCTTCGGGCAGGCGGGTTCAACGAGCAAGCGGACTCGGCGCCGTTCGCTGCGCCGTCGCACCCGGCCTCAGAACAGTAGTCTGCAGCGGCGTCCTCCGCTCGGTCGGCGGGCGAGGACTCGGCGCAGAGAGGAGAGTGGGGCTGGCGGCGGGACGACATGGCCGAGGGGTGGGGAAGCGTCAGGGGAAGCAGGGACGCAGGAGACGCGGAGACGCGGAGACGCAGGGATATCAGGGCGCGGGGTTGAGGTGACTGTTGTCGAAATCGCGAAGGCGGCGGATGATCTTGTCCTTCCCGCTCTCGTCAAGGGGTAGGGCATGCACGAAGCGCTGCAAGCTGTGGTTGAGGCGCTGCGCGAAACTCGTCTCATGTGTGCCGCCCTTGAGCCGCGTCCGGAACTCGAGCCTCTGCAGATTGGCCGAGGCCTCTCGGTTGCCCAGCGAAGCCGACTTGCGGTAGAGCTTGAGCGCCAGCTTGTAGTTGCGACGCGTCTGCGGCGTGCCGCGCTCGTAGAGAGCCCCGAGGTTGTTGATGGCGTTGGGATCGTTGTACTTTGCCCCCAAGCGGTAAAAGCGCACGGCCTCAGCCGGCTGAGCACTCTTCATCCCGAGCCCTTGAGCGTACATGAAGCCCAAGTAATAATAGAGATTCGGCGTATCGGGAGCCTTGCCGTGCACCAGCAGCAGGTTGCGCAAGGCCTCCTGAGGCGCCGGATCGCAGCCCGTGCCGCGCATCTGGTAGAGCGCCAGCTCGACGCGAGCGCGAGCTGCACCGAGATCGGCCGCCTTCTTCATGCAGAGGTAGGCTTCGCGCGGCTGCTTCTTCCCCGCAAACCCGCGTTCGCAGTATCGGGCGAGGCGAAAAAGCGCGAGGCACTGCAAATCGCGGTGCACCGCATCGCGTGCAGCCAGCTCGTCATTCTCGGCAATGGACTTGGCCAGTTCAAAAGCCGCCTTCGGGTCGGCATTCAAGCCCTTGTGTTTGCCCTCGTAGACATCGAGAAGCTTGACGGCGGCCGGCGCGTAGTCGTGCTCCGTCCACGCCCGCCGGAGCATGTCGGGCACGCCCGAAACATCGCTGTACGACTCGTGGTCGAGGTAGTAGCAGGCCGTCTCACAGAGGTCGCGCCCCTTCGCCTGCTCGGGCGTCAGCGGTGCCTCCGCCGCCGTGGCGGAGATCGCATCCGACGCCGCCCCCGGCAAATCGCCGGCCCGCCCGCTTCCCGACTCTCCCCGCATCTGCGCCGACGGCTCGGGCGGCTCAAGCGCAATGATGAGAGCCGGCAGCGACAGCAGAGCGACGATCGTCACGAGAATCTTGTTCTGGGGAGACATCCGCATCGTCTGCGGTTTTAACATGCGGCGGGCTCTTTGTCCATCATTTTCCCTGTCTGATGGCGATCTGGAGGCTTGACACACCGTTCCGCTGTGGTAACATCGCAGGCGCATGATACAGGAATCCCTTCTGAAATTATTGGAGTCGGACGCCCGCCTGAGCGACCAGCAGATCGCAGACCGCCTTGGTGTGAGCGTCTCTGACGTCGCCGCCGCGCGAGCCGCTCTCGAGCAGGAGGGTCGCATCGTGGGCTATCAGGTGATCGTCAACGACGACGAGGACGGCGTCTCCGCCTTCATCGAAGTGCGCTGCACCCCCGAGCGAGGCGGCGGCTTTAACCACCTGGCCAAGCGAATCGCCCGCTTTGACGAAGTCAAGACCTGTTACCTCATCTCGGGCGGTTTTGACCTGCTGGTGCTCGTCGAAGCCGCCAACCTGATGGATGTGGCGCGCTTCGTCAGTGAAAAACTCTCCAGCCTTGAGGGCGTCCTCTCCACCGCGACGCACTTCCGCCTCAAGACCTACAAACTCAACGGCCTGCTCTTCGAGGAGGAAACCCCGCACGAACGCCTCATCGTCGCCCCCTGAGCCATGGACTGGAATCATACGCTCTCTCGCCAGATTGTGGACCTGCCCCGTTCGGGCATCCGCGAGTTCTTCGACCTAGTCACCGGCAGCAAAGACATCATTTCGCTGGGCGTCGGCGAGCCGGACTTCGTCACCCCTTGGAATATCCGCGAAGCGGCCATCTTCTCGCTGGAGAAGGGGCACACCACCTACACGAGCAACCTCGGCCTCGAATCGCTGCGCTGCGCCATCGCCGACTACGTGGAGGATTTCTTCAGCGTCAGCTACGACCCCGCCTGTGAGATTCTGCCCACGGTCGGCGTCAGCGAGGCAATCGACTTGGCGCTGCGCTGCCTGCTCAACCCCGGCGACGAAGTCCTCTACCATGAGCCGGCCTACGTGAGCTACGCGCCCACCGTTCTCATGGCCTACGGCAAAGCCGTGCCGGTCGAAACCAACATCGACGACCTCTTCGCCCTCAATCCCGCGAAGCTCGAGGCCGCCATCACGCCCCGCACCAAGGTGCTGATGCTCAACTTCCCGACCAACCCGACCGGCTCGGTCGCGCCGCTCGAGACCCTCAAGACCATTGCCGACATCTGCATCCGCCACGACTTCGTGGTGCTCACGGACGAGATTTACTCCGAGCTGCGCTACGACGGCGAAAAACACGTCAGCATCGCCAGCCTGCCCGGCATGAAAGAGCGCACCCTGCTCCTGCACGGCTTCTCCAAAGCCTTCGCCATGACCGGCTTCCGCTTGGGCTATGCCTGCGGCCCCGCCGAGCTCATCGAGATGATGTGCAAGGTGCACTCCTACACCATGATCTGCCCGTCCATCACCTCGCAGGAGGCCGGCATCGAGGCCCTGCGCAACGGCCGTGAAGCCATGCTGGAGATGCGGGACAGCTACCGCATGCGCCGCGATTACATCGTCAAGCGCTTCAACGACATGGGGATGGACTGCCACCTGCCCGGCGGCGCCTTCTACACCTTCCCGAGCGTCAAACGCTTCAACCTCAGCTCCAAAGAGTTTGCGGTTCGCCTGCTCCGCGACGCCCGCGTGGCGGCCGTTCCCGGAACGGCCTTCGGCTCCTGCGGCGAAGGATACCTGCGCTGCTGCTACGCCACCGGCTTTAATCTCTTGGAGAAGGCCTGCGACAAGATGGCGCGCTTCTGCGAGAGCCTCAAGTCCTGAGGCGCCGCACATTCGGCGCTGTTCCCCTCCCTGCGCGAAGACATGGACAAAGCCGCACCGCCGCAGAGCGACGCCGCGCTCTATCGCTGCTGCGTGCTGCCCTTTGTCCTCTTCATCGCCTTCAACCTCCTGCTCTTCGTGCTGGAGGGGACCTTCGCCTGGGATCACCCCGATGCTCCTTGGTGGCGCCGCGCCCCCGAAATGTGGCTCTACCCCTTGCAGACACTCGTCTGCGCGGGCTACCTCCGGCGCGTGCGCCGCGGCATCCCCCTCGACGGCAGCCTCGGCAGCTGCCTGCTCGGCGTCCTCTGCGGCGTCGTCGGCATAGGCATCTGGCTCATCCCCTACCTCGCCGGCTGGGTGCCGAACGAAGGGGGCTTTGAGCCCGAGCGCGTCTTCGGAGACTCATCCGCGGCCGTGCCCGTCGAATACGCGCTGCGCTTCATGCGCGCCGCCCTCGTCGTCCCCTTCGTCGAAGAGCTCTTCTGGCGCGGCTTCCTCATGCGCTGGTGCGTCAACCGCGACTTCCCGCAAGACGTCCCCCTCGGCACGCACAGCCCCCTTGCCTACATCGCGACCACGCTGGGCTTCATGCTCGTGCACGTCACGGCCGACTACCCCGCCGCCTTCATCTACGGCAGCATCGCCTACTGGCTCGTCGTGCGCACCAAACGCCTCATGCCCGTCGTGCTCATGCACGCCGTCGCCAACCTCATCATGGGCATCGTCGCCGTCGCTTGGCCCATGCCGGCTCTTTGGTGACATCTTTGGTGACACCCTCCCTTCGCCCTCCCTTGCCCGAGACTCGCAGCTCCGGCACTTGACCGCGGGCGGCCGACGCGCTACAATGCCGCCCATGCAAGCCTTCATCCTCGGCGCCGGCATGGGCACGCGACTCGCGCCGCTCACGCACATCCTGCCCAAGCCTCTGATGCCCGTTTTTCAGAAGCCGCTCATTCAGCACACGATGGATCACTACATCCGCTGCGGCGTCAAGGACTTCATCGTCAACATCTCAGCCCTCCCCATCATGTGGGAGAGAGCCTTCCCCGAGCCGACCTACCGAGGTTGCCGCGTCCGCTTCAGCGAAGAAGCCGCCCCCCTCGACTCCGGCGGCGGCCTCAAGCGCATCATGCCCCTCATCTCGCATGACGAGCCGCTCATCATGCACAACGGCGACATCCTCACCGACATCCCCGTCGCGGAACTCCTCGCCGCCCATCGTCGCAGCGGCGCCCTCGTCACCCTCGCCCTGCGGAGCATCGACGGCAAGCGCAACGTCGGCTATGATCCCGCCACCGGCCTCATCACCGACATGCGCCACGCCCTCGGCATCAACCCCGGCACCCACCAGTATGCCGGCGTCTGCGTCACGGACCCCTCCATCGCCGAACTTTTCCCCGAAGCCGACCTCTTCTCCATCGTCCCCATCTGGTTGGAGCTCATCAAGCGCAAACAACTCGCAGGCGCCGTCTTCGACTGGGCCAACTGGCATGAAGTCGGCAACCCGCAGAGCTACCTCGACACCGTCCTGAGCCTCAACTCGCGCGAGCGCATCCACCCCGCCGCCCGCATCGCTCCCGGCGCCGAGCTGGGCGAAGATTGCAGCGTCGGCTGCGACGCCGTCATCCCCGACGGCTGCGTGCTGGACGATTGCATCGTCTGGCCCCGCACCCACGTTGCCCCCGGGCACTACAAGCGCTGCATCCTCACCCCCCGCATCACCGTGCAAGCCTGAACGGCCGTCGACGAGCCGCCTCTGCGGCAGCGCCGCCCCGTCGCCGAAGCTCATCCCGCCGCGCGAAGAGGCTCCCCGTTGCCCGAAACACATCCCCTTTCGGGAAGTCCGGCCTCGCCTTCGCCTGCGCAGCTCGCCTCCGCTGACCCGCATGCGGCCAAGTGAAACAAAAATCACGGTATGACGGTCGAATTTGCTTCACTTAGCCGTAGGAGCGTGGTACAATGCCGCTGCGTAGAGTGGGGCAAGCCCACCTCTGCGACAGATCATCGGCGTCGCGTCCGACCGCCATCCGATCGGCATCAAAGCAAGCGGATAAAGCGGGCGGAGAGGCGAGCGGCCGCAGGGAGCCCCCTGCGAACGTCTCGCAGCTGCGGCGCAGGACAACCCGTCTGACAATCTTATGGCTATAGATCCCAAATTGCTTGAAGAACTCGAAGCCCGTCGCCGCAAGATCATCCTCTCCGGCGGCGAGGAGAAAATTGCCAAGCGCCATGAAAAAGGCGACTGGACGGCGCGCGAGCGCGTTGACGCACTCTTTGATGGCGGCTCCTTCACGGAGATCGGCATGCACACCCGCCACCACTGCAACAACTTCGGCATGCAGAACAAGAACATCCCCGGCGAGGGTATCGTCTCGGGTTTCGGCCTCGTCGACGGTCGTCCCGTCGCGGCCGTCTCCGCCGACTTCATGGCGCAAGGCGGCTCTCTGGGCTACATGCACGCCATGAAAATCTGTGATGCCCAGCGCTACGCCCTCAAGGCCGGTATGCCCGTCATCCAGATGAACGACTCGGGCGGTGCCCGCCTGCAGGAAGGCGTCGAAGCTCTCTCCGGCTTTGCCAACGTGTTCTACAACAACGTAGCCGCTTCGGGCGTCGTGCCCCAGATCTCGCTCATCCTCGGCCCCTGCGCCGGCGGCGCGGCCTACTCGCCCGCTCTCACCGACTTCATCATCATCCGCGAGGGCGGTGCGGCCGGCATGTACATCACCGGCCCGAAAGTCATCGAGCAGGTCACCTACGAAAAGTGCACCATGGATGAAATCGGCGGTGCTGCCGTCCACTCCTCCGTTTCCGGCAACGCCCACTTCGTCGCCAAGAGCGATGCCGAGGCCATCGAGATCGCCAAGAAGATCCTCTCTTACCTGCCGAGCAACAACACGCAGGAGCCCCCGCACGACCTCAGCTGCCCGCTCAACATCGCCGATGATGAGGGCATGAATGACATCATTCCCGAGAGCAACAGCACGCCGATGGACATGATGCAGGTCATCAACCACCTCGTGGACGAGGACTCCTTCCTCGAGGTTCAGGCCAACTTCGCCGGCAACGTCATCGTCGGCTTCGCCCGCATCTGCGGCGTCGTCGTCGGCATCATTGCCAACCAGCCCGCCGTCAAGGCCGGCTGCCTCGACATCGACGCTTCCGACAAAGCCGCGCGCTTCATCCGTTGCTGCGACTGCTTCAACGTGCCCGTGGTGAACCTCGTCGACGTTCCCGGCTTCCTGCCCGGCAAGCAGCAGGAGCGCGGCGGCATCATTCGCCACGGCGCCAAAATGATCTTCGCCTACTCTTCGGCCACCGTGCCCAAGATCACCCTCATCACCCGCAAAGCCTACGGCGGCGCCTACATCGCCATGTGCAGCAAAGACCTCGGCGCCGATGCCGTCTTTGCCTGGCCCTGCGCTGAAATCGCCGTGATGGGTGCACAGGGTGCCGTGCCCATTCTCTACGGGCGCGAACTCAAAGCTATCGAAGACCCCGCCGAGCGTGCCGCCCGCGAGAAAGAGCTGCTCGACGAATACATCAACACCTTCTACAACCCCTACGCCGCCGCTGCCTCCGACCAGCTCACCGAGATCATCGACCCGAAGCAGACCCGCGCCCGCATCGCTCTGACGCTGCGCACCCTGCTGGGCAAACGCGAAACTCGCCCGGCCAAGAAGCACGGCAACATGCCCCTCTAACTTACTCCATCCCATATGATCGCAACCGCACACACCCTTGCCGCTCTCGAGATAGGCGACCTGATGTATCAGATCACAGGTATGCTTGTGGTGTTCTGCTGCCTCGGCTTCCTGAGTATCCTTCTGTCGATCTCCGGAGCCGTGGCCCAGCGTCTGGATGCCAAGCGCAAGGAGAAGGAGCAAGCCGCCAAGGCGAAGCTGGCAGCCGCCCGCCCCGCCGCAGCGCCTGCTCCCGCTCCTGCGCCTGCGCCGGCAGCTGCTCCTGCACCCGGTGAACTCAGCCCCGTGCAGGTCGCAGCGCTGGCTGCCGGCATTTTCGACGCCGCCCGCAGCAGCATCACACCCGAGATCGTTGCCGCCATTGCCGCCGCCGTCAAAGTCACCGTCGGCACCGAGGCTCGCATCCTCGAGATCAAACCCGTGAACCCGAGCTACGCGCAGAACGGCCGGGCCACCATCATGAGCTCTCACTTCCCCGTGCGTCGATGATGCTCATTTAACCTCCCCTCTCCGCACGATACCCCTACACAAACTCTTAACACATAATCTACAATCCACAACATCATGAAACAGCTCCGCATTACCGTCGCCGGCCAGACCTTTGACGTCACCGTTGAAACCCTC
>DXFQ01000089.1 GCA_019114365.1 Candidatus Parakkermansia intestinigallinarum
GTCATATCGCCCCCCCCCCGCAGAGCCGCCTCAAGCTCGCCGCCAAGCCGCGCAAAAGGACGCCGACAACGCAAAAAAACCTTGAGAAGCCCCGGCGAAACTGCTAGTGTTCACGCAGGGTCGCTCACGCGCCCCCCTCATCAGCCAAACCCACGCAGCAAGAATGAAAATATCCATCATCGGAGCGGGCAACATGGGAGGAGCCGTCGCCCGCGGACTCGCCTCCGGCAGCCTCATCCCCGCCTCCGACATCTGCATCGCCAACCCGAGCCCCGGCAAGCTCGACGCCCTCAAAAGCGACTTTCCCGCCCTGCGCACCACTCAAAACAACCGCGAAGCCGTGCGCGGAGCCGACCTCATCATCCTCGCCGTCAAGCCTTGGAAGATTCGCGACGTCATCGATGAAATCAAACCCGAGCTCATCTACTCCCGGCAGAGCATCGCCTCCATGGCCGCCGGCATCGGCACGGCTCAACTCTGCGAGTGGCTCGACCAAGGCGACGGGCAACTGCCCGGCGTCTACTACCTCATCCCCAACACCGCCATCGCCCGGCGGCGCAGCATGACCTTCATCAGCTCCGCGCACCGCAACGCCGCGAAAGATGCCGAGCTGCTCGCCGTCTTCCGCGAACTCGGAGACGCCATGTTCGTCGACGAGCAGCAAATGAACGCCTGCATGGCGCTGGCCTCCTGCGGCATCGCCTACGTCATGCGCTACATCCGAGCCGCCACCGAGGGCGGCGTCGAACTCGGCCTGCGGCCCGACGAAGCACGGCGCATCATCATGCAGACCATGCTCGGCGCCGTCAGCCTCCTCGAAGTCGACGGCAGCCACCCCGAAGCCGAAATCGACAAAGTCACCACCCCCGGCGGCCTCACCATCCGCGGCCTCAACGCCATGGAAGAAAGCGGCTTCACCGCCGCCGTCATCCGCGGCCTGCGAGCCTCCGTACGCTGAGCCCTCGTCGAGCCCTCGTTGTCTCCTCATCGCCTCCCTCGCCCGGCCCTCATCGCCACCCCTCGCCGCCCCTCACATCGACTTCCCCTTCCGCCGTACCCTCCACGCGAAAGCTCATCGCCGCCGCCCCAAAGCCCGGCAGCGCCCCGCAGCCCTCACGCCGCCCGCCGCGCCGCAGGCAGGGGCGCGACGGCACCCGCAAACACATCCTCGCGAAGAGCGGATGAGTTTGCCCTTGATTGTGCGGTCGTTTGCTTTATAATAACCCGCGAGATATGATTGAGCAGTTACGCAAACGCCTGCTGGACCGGGAGCATCCGGTGCGTATTCATTTGATCGGAGTGGCCGGCGCCGGCATGAGCGGACTGGCCCGCATGCTTCTGGAGATGGGGCACCACGTCAGCGGCTGCGACCGCGTGACGAGCGAAGAGACCGAGCGTCTGCAACGCATGGGGCTGGCCTTCTCCTGCCCGCACAACCCCGATGCGGTCAAAGACGCCGAAGTCGTCATTTATTCAAGCGCGATCCGCGAAGATAACGTTGCCCTGAAAGCCGCGAGGGAAAACGGCTGCCTCTGCCTGCGCCGCGCGGAGTGCCTGGCCGCCATCCTCAACAACAAAAAAGGCGTCATCGTCGCCGGCACCCACGGCAAAACGACGACCTCATCGCTGACGGCTCACCTGCTGCGCGTGGGGCGCCTGCGCCCCTGCCACTACGTCGGGGCGGAGATTCCCGTGCTCGGCGCCAATGCCCACTGGAACGAGGACAGCGAATACCTCGTCGCCGAGGGCGACGAGAGCGACGGCACGCTGGTCAACTACCTGCCCGAACACAGCATCATCCTCAACATCGAAGCCGAACATTTGGACTTCTACCGAGACCTCGACCACATCAAATCCGTCTTCGACCGCCTCTGCCGCCAGACCCGCGGCAAGATTTTCTACTGCAAAAACGATCCCGGCGCATACGACGTGTGCTCCAAATACCCCAACAGCGTCTCCTACGGCTGGCAGGATGCCGACTTCACCGCAACGGATCTGGCCGAGAAGCGCGGGCGCACCCTCTTCACGATCTGCCGCAAGGGCGAGCCGCTCGGGCGCGTCGAGCTGGGCATTCCGGGCAAGCACAACGTGCTCAACGCGCTGGCCGCCACGGCCGCCGCGCTTGAAATCGGCTGCGACTTCGCGAGCATCGCACACGGCCTGAGCACCTTTGCCGGCGCGCGCCGCCGCTTCGAGACCAAATACCTCTCGCGCCACTACCGCATCGTTGACGACTACGGGCACCACCCGACGGAAATTGCCGCAACGCTCCAGACGGCGCAAAGCCTCAAGCCCGGGCGCCTCATCGTGCTCTTCCAGCCGCACCGCTACACGCGCACGAAACTGCTGCGCAACGACTTCGGCCGCGTGCTGCAAAACCTCGACCGCCTCTACGTGGCCGACGTCTACCCCGCGAGCGAAATACCGATTCCGGGCATCAGCGGGCAGACGATTGTGGATGCCGTCCGCGAGCACGGCCCCGTGCCGGCCACCTTCCTGCCCAACCTCAGCCTCGCGCACCACGTCGTGGGCAATGAACTGCGGCGCGGCGATCTCTTGCTGACGCTGGGTGCGGGCAACGTGCACACCGCCGGCACAAAGATTGCGGCCGATCTGCGCATCCTCGCCGAGATGCAGCAGGAGTGCGGCTGCGACGTTCCCTGCCGCCTCTACGAGCCGATGAAGAAGCACACGACGCTCGGCGTCGGCGGCGAGGCGCAGTATTGGATTGAGCCGGACAGCTTTGAGCTGATGCAGGCCGTCGTCAATTTCTTCAAAGACCGCAACATCCCCATCCATGTCGTGGGCCGCGGCTCCAACCTCGTCGTGCGCGAAGGCGGGCTGCGCGGCGCCGTCATTCATCCCGCCGGCGGCGCCTTCGACGCCATCGAGCTGAGGGGCAATCGCATCGTAGCCGGAGCCGGCGTGAAACTCAAAAAACTCGCGGCCTTTGCCGCCCAGCACGGCATCGCCGGCTTCGAGTGGATGGACGGCATCCCCGGTTGCGTGGGCGGCAGCCTGCGCATGAATGCCGGCTGCATGGGCGGCGACATGTGGAGCGTCTTCCGCTCGGCCCTCGCCCTGAATGACGAGGCTGAGATCATCGAGTTTGAGCGCGACGGCATGGAGCCCGCCCGCTACCGCCTCATCCCGGCCTTCGACCAAAACATGGTGCTGCAGGCCGTCTTTGCCGGAACCCCTGACGACCCGACCGCCATCGAAGCGCGCATGGAGGCCGCCCGCACGCGCCGCCGCGAAACACAGCCCACGGAACCCAGCGCGGGCTGCACCTTCATGAACCCGCCCGAGATTCCCGCCGGCAAACTCATTGAAGAGCTGGGGCTCAAAGGCTTCAGCATCGGCGGCGCCATGGTCTCGACGAAGCACGCCAACTTCATCATCAACACCGGCCACGCCAAGGCGACGGACGTCACCGAGCTCATCGACCACATCATCCACGAAGCGAAAGAGCGGCGCGGCATCACCCTGCGCAGCGAAGTACGCGTCATCGGCGACCGCGAAGCCGAGTTCTGAAGCAGCCCCCACCTTCCTCCCCAACATGAAAACGCTGACTCATCAAACCGCCATTGCCCTGCTCATGGGCGGCCCGGGTTCGGAGCGCGAAGTGTCGCTCACCTCCGGACGCGCCGTGCTCGAAGCTCTCAAGCAAGAAGGCTTTACGAACGTGACACCCGTCATCGTCGACGGCGAACGCCCGCCCGTGCCCGAGGGAACCGAACTGTGCTACAACATGATACACGGCACCTACGGCGAAGACGGCGGCCTGCAAAGCTACCTCGAAGAACTCGGCATCCCCTACACGGGCGCGGGAGCAGCCACCTCCCGCATCTGCTTCGACAAAGTCCTCACCAAAAAAGCCTTTGCCGCAGCCGGCAACGTCCCCACGCCCCAAGACGAAGTCATCACCGCCGGGCAAATGCCGACCCTGCCGCTTCCCTGCGTCATCAAACCCCCCTGCGAAGGCTCCTCGGTGGGCGTGCAGATCGTCCGCCAAGCGGAGGAACTGCCGGCCGCCCTGGCCGAAGCCGGAAAATTCGGGCACGAGCTCCTCGTGGAAGAATACATCGAAGGCAAAGAACTCACGGTGGCCATCCTCGACGGCACCCCCCTGCCCGTCATCCACATCTGCCCCCGCCAAGGCTTCTACGACTACAAGAACAAATATCCGAGCCTGACGGGAGCCGTCGGCTCCGACTACATCTGCCCTGCCGACATCAGCGAAGAAGAAACCCGGCGTGTTCAGCAGGCAGCCCTAGCGGCCTACAAAGCCGCCGGCGTCGAGGTCTACGGCCGCGTCGACGTGCTGCTGACGGCGGACGGGCGCCCCTATGTGCTTGAAATCAACACGATTCCGGGCATGACCTCCGCCTCGCTCTTCCCGAAGGCAGCGGCGGCCGTCGGCATCAGCTTCGGTGAACTCTGCCGGCGCATTGCCGAACTCTCCCTTTGCTGTCAGCGCGGCAACACCCCTGCCGCCTGAGCCTCCGCCCGCCCATGGAGAATCGGTACAGACGCAAAAAGGACGAGGGAAACATCGTCTCGAAGCTCGAGAGGATGCTCCCCTTCCGCGAGCGTCTGCTCAGCCGCCTGTCCTTCAAGCGCCTTCGCAGCAACATCCGACGTTGGATTGTGAAGGCGCTGGCGGCAGCGGCCGCGCTCGTCGGTCTCTTCTACCTGCTGTGCTACGTGCTCGATCAAGCGGCCAGCATGAGCATCGACAAAATCGACTACCGCTCGGCGCATGCCATGTTCGACCGCCGGAGCTGCCTCGATTTACTCGGGCTCAAAAACTCCGTCAATCTGGCGACCCTGAGCACCAAATCGCTGGAGCAAAAGCTCATGGCTCAGCCGCACATTGAATCCGCCAGCGTGCGTGCGGAACTGCCCGACACGCTCGTCATCGAGGTAGAGGAACGCCTCCCCATCGTCTTTGTCGCGCAGGAATCAGACGTCAAAACCGGCACGAAGCGCCGTCTCTTCACGGATCCGAAGGGGCACGTCTTTGAAGCCGACCCCAACATGCACCGGGACTTCATGGGCGCACCAGTCTGGTACCTCCCGCCCGGCTGTTGTCCGCGGCTGGAGCCCGGCGTCGTGATCAACGAAAAAGCCATGATGCCCATCTGCGAACTCATCAAAGCAACCAACTGCTACGACCCAACGCAGATACCGCCGATACGAGAAATCCAATGCCCCCGTGAATGGGAGCTGCGACTCGTACTGGAAAACGGCACGACTGTGCGCATGGAAGTCTACAACATTGCCGAACAAACGGAAAGACTCGCAGGAATCCTCGACTACCTGCGAAGATCGGGGCAGCAAGCGAGCGGCATCAACGTCATCCCGAAAGAGAATCCCGTCATCGTTCCCATCGAAGATACCCCGGTGCACAGCGAAGCGACCTCGGCAGACGAAAGCCGCGGCAGCGAGCGCAGCACGCGCAACGGGCGAAGCGAACGCAACGGGCGCACGGGGCGTACGGGGCGCCGCAGCCGCTGACGAACGCCGGGCTTCGCAACTCCGACGAAAAGAAAGTCGGAATGAGCTTGACATGAGCCCGCGACCGTGGCACAATCCCTGCATTCCGACGGCTCCGTCGTTCAATGGATAGGACAAAGGTTTCCGGTACCTTCGATGTGGGTTCGATTCCCGCCGGGGCTAGCTGCAACGCCTGCAAAGCTGAGTCTTTGCAGGCGTTTTCTTTAGGTGTTTTCTTTGAGCGGCTTCTCGTTGAACCGACGAGAACGGGTTACCCCCGCCGGGGGAGGGTGCCGGCTTGAGCCAAACGCTGCGCGTGCCGCGCGAGACCTCCGCCTCTCCCGGCGGGCCGACTGCCCCCCACGCGGTCGGCTCCGACTGTGCCGTGATACCCCCCCTGCGGCTCCCCGTCAGGTTCGTCGGGTCTCCGTTCGGGGTGTGCATGAAGACATCATCAAGGATGGATTCATGCTTCACGCGCAGCTTTTCAAGCTCATTCTCAATGCAAAACTCCTAATTTCAGGATTTTACTTGACAACGGCATCGAAACGCGATACAGCAGAGGAAAGGGCAGCAACCACTTCTTGAGTACGGGCCAATTCATTGAGTGCGTAGGGCTGTGTGCCGGCGTTGGGAGCCGCAGTTTCACCTGCCCCTTTCTTATTGTGTTGGGGGTGATGATAAACCCTGTGATAAGCGCGTTCTCCGACGGAGAGTTCTCGGCAATTACGGCCCTCATTCCGAATCTGTCGAAATGACTTCCTTTCCTCCGCTCTGAAGGCTGCACACTTTGAGCCGCCTCGAGGGCACAGACAAAGACACGAGCCGTTTCCAAACGCTCCGGCAGCTCATCCCATCGCGCAATGAGTTCCTCCCCCTCAAGGTCATCCTCGCGACGGAGCAACATCACTCGCGCAGCCTGCGTCATATCTCGGATAAAAAACGAAACCGAAGGATGCATCTTGTTCAACCGCTTGGAAAGCGGTATCGGGTTTCCTTCTCGGTCATAGGTAACGACGTCGAGCAGCTTTCGATTGTTGCGCGTATTTGGGTATGCGTAGTTTTCGCCGTCTTCGTGCCCCACTCGTTAATATCATTTCCGTCCCACCACAGGTGCTCCATGCTCAAACGGCATTCCCCCCTTCCCGCGTGCGCAGAGGAAGAATCCCCGCGACATCTTCAACTGATGAAGCAGATTTTTCAAAAATGTTCTTGCTTTTCTCCTCGCCTTGTGATACGGGAGGATTGTCAATGTTCACCTCATTTGATACCCTTGAAGAGTTGCGCGAAGCCGTTTCCAAAATTGACTTCTGCTGGTATATAGAAGATCTGGACACCGACAACGTATGGGGGTTGGAACGGCGCGGCAACTGGTATCGGCTCGAGAAATCCGACGACGGAACCAAGTACGAGCTTTGGTCCTTTCCTGAGAACCCCTCGTACGATAAGCGCCCGTATGATTTCTTCGAGGTCACCGAGAAGGAATTCTGGGCGCGTGTGCTGTAATACTTCTCGCCTTGCTGCAATTTTCCGAGCATCGCTTCCGGCTCCGGGAGTCCGGGAGTTCTGCGCTGACGTAGTCGTTCAGCTTGGCCTGCGCCTCTTGGCATGCGTCACGTGCGCGTTTCGGGAGCGCTCAGGCCTTTGGCGGGGAGAGAACCCGGCATCGTTCGCTTCTCGCGGAGCAAGCCCGGCATGGAGGGGGCGGAACTTTGGGGCGCTTGCGCGGCTTGCTCTGCCGGATCTTTGGTGGCGCTCTCATCCTCGACTCGCCGAGAGCATGTCATGATGGTGGTGCTCAGGGACATGCAAAACACATTTTTTATGAAAAGGGTGTTGACAGGACGGGGAATGCGTGCTGTAATACGCCTGCGCACCTGTGGCCGGCGTACCTTCGTGGTTGCCAATTCTGGGAGGTGCGCTTTTTTTGTGTCCTCTTGACGCCTGCGCCGCTCTCCTTGCGGGGCAAGCACGGCAGCAGCATCGCGCCGCGCCGGAAAAGCAAACGGCAACGCATCGCGCGGCTGATGACGAGGCCGCACCCTCGGGCAGAGCCTACCCGGGCAGGGCAGCCTCGGGCAAAGCCCGCCCGAAGAGGCGATCAGCCACGGCAAGGGAAGGCCGCGAGCTTTCGCCCCGCTCCCCTCATGACGTCCGCTTCACCGCTCCCTCATCCTCACGCCCCGGTCGGCTCACTCCTCGGCGGGCTGCTCCTCGGCCGGCTGCGCCACCGGCTGACCGTCGCGCAGCACGTAGCGCACCGGGTCCGGGCAGGGATGAACCATCTCGGGATGCCAGGCATCGCGCAGATAAAAGGAGCCGTCATCGCAGACGCGGACGAGAGACTTCGGCAGATTGCGCACAAGCGGGCTCAGGCCCGCGGAAGTCGCGTTAGGGTGCCGCTCGGCCCCCTTCGCTCGCAACGCGTAGATGGCGAGGCGCGGACTGTCCGTCGGCGTCAGGTACTGCACCACCAGCTCGGGCAGGCCATCCTGATCCAAATCGTGCAGACTCAGGCGAGGGCTATTCCCGTTGAGCACATCCGCTAACATGTAGCGGGCGCCGTCGCCCTCCTCCCGCCAGTTCGGGGATGAGCCGCCGTACTCAGCCATGATGTAGAAATCGGGGGCACCCACGCCGCCCGTCTTTCCGTCGGAGCAAACACCGACGTTGTGCAGACAAAAAGCGCAGGTTCGTCCCGGAAAGGCGGGCACCTTGAGCCACTGGTAGACACGCATGGTGATGGCAGCGGGCGGCCCCTGTTCTCCGGCCTCGACAGGCGATGAAGGAGAGGGATAATCAGCCCGGAGCAAAGCCTCCATCTCGGGCGGGCACAGGATGGCAGGTGCCGAGCGAACGGGGCGGGCGCTTGCCCCTGCGGTCGGCTGAGCGGCGGGAGCTGTCGCTGCCGGCAAAGCAGCGGGTTCGGTACTGTCGGCTTGCGCCGAGGTGAGCGCCGCGGCGGCCGCGGCGCAAAAACTCATCCATAAGGTCGTCTTCATGCGGGTGATAGGGCTGGTATGAAAGTGAGCAAAGGGCAGAGTCAAGCCTTGCCGACTCTGCGGCTTATTTCTCTTCCAGCTTATTCCTTTGCCGCGGCGTTGACAAGAAAAAAACATACGCATGACGCAGCGCCGCCGCCCTGACCCGTCGACGGCGGAGCCTGAAAGGCCGACCCCTTGTTTTACTCATCCTCGCGCCGTTCATTCCGCTTCCACCGCAAGAGCAGAACGTGGACGACAATGGCGTACAGAACAAACAATCCGGCATTCAGCAGGGCAAAGGAGACAATAACTTTACCCAAGCTGCCCAGTTCATCCATGCAGTGAGCAATGACGGTGGAAGAGGCTCCGGCAAAAAGAGCCTCACTCGGCATCAGGGCGGCATGGTACGTCACCATGACCATGACGTATTGAAGAGACAAACCGGCGATCAGCAGCAGGATTGACAGGGTGCGCATGGTTGCTGGGTCAAGCGCAAAGTGTGTGGAAACCGCATATCAGACCACCGAGTGAGCCACCGCTGCACTCCACGAGCACGCGGCGTCGGCATTTGAACCGTCTCACCTTGAGCCGACACCTGCGCACCACTCCTCACTCCTACATCGTTCATGAAGTCGACGAGACGTCGTCGATAACCGTGCACATAGCTCGCGGCTCCGCA
>DXFQ01000090.1 GCA_019114365.1 Candidatus Parakkermansia intestinigallinarum
GGCGGCGAGCCCCCCCGCCCCGGAGCCGATGAGGTTGACGAGACAACGGAGGCGGAGCGCACTCTTCCCGTCATCCGAGCGCTGAGGCAAGCTCGCCCCGAGCTGCTCATCTCCATCGACACTCGCCACCCGGGCGTCGCCGCCCAAGCGCTCGACGCCGGAGCGGACATCATCAATGACGTCACCGGCTTGGCGCATCCGGACATGCGGCGCCTCTGCGCCTCTCGCGCCTGCGGCATCGTGCTCATGCACATGAAGGGAGAGCCCCGCACGATGCAGCAGGCGCCGCACTACGAAGACGTCGTCGCCGAGGTTCACGCCTTCTTCGAAGAGCGCATCGCCTTGGCAGAGGCCTGCGGCATCGCCGCCGAGCGCCTTTGTCTGGATCCCGGCATCGGCTTCGGCAAGAGCACGGAGCACAACCTTGCTCTCATCCGCCACCTCGGCGAGCTGCGCGTGCGCGAGCTTCCGCTGATGATGGCGCTGTCGCGCAAGCGCTTCATGGGTGCGCTGCTGGGAGACGTCGACTACGTGAAGAGCAGCCCGCTGCCCACCGTCGTCATGAGCCTTCTGGCGGCGGAGCGCGGGGCCGACCTGCACCGCGTCCACGACGTTGCCGAGCTGCACCGGGCGCTGCGCCTCAGACAAGCTCTGCGCAGCGGAGACTGAGTTTCCTCCGCTCGGGCGAGGAGGACAAAAACGCGCCGCCATTCTGTCAGCAGCATTGACCGCCCTTGACGAGCCGTGTATAATCGCCCCCATGAAACGCCTTCTCTGTATCCTCCTCCTGCTCTGTGCAGCATTCGTACAGGCCGCGCCCGTCAAAATCGCGAGTTTGCACCCGCTGCTCAGCGACATGGCTCGCCAAATCGGCGGCAACAAGGTGAAGGTGCATGACCTCTTCCCCGAGAACGGCACCCTGCACGAGTTCCAACCCACGAGCAATGAAATCTCGAGAGCCCTCGGCTCCAAGCTCTTGCTCGCCATGGGCAAGGGCGTCGAGCCCTACCTGCCCTCGCTGCGCTCGAGCATATCGGAAAAAACCAAATTCGTCGAACTCGGCGCCACCATCCCCGACGTCAAGGTGCCGGGGACGGACAAAGTTGACCCGCACTGGTGGAACTCGCCCGCCAACATGAAGCGAGCCTCCCGCGTCTTGCTCGAGGAGCTCTCCGCCGTCGACCCGACCAATAAGAGTTATTACGAAAAGCGTCAGAAAAAGTACGCCGAGGAAATGGACTCGCTGATGATGATGGGGCGCCTCATGCTCAGCAAAGTGCCGACAGATCGGCGCATTCTGGTGACGGAACACGCCGCGATGTGCCACTTCTGCGAGGCCTTCAATCTCACGCCGATGGCCCTGCAGGGCGTCGCCGCCGAGGCTCAGGGAGACCCCGCCACGCTGGCTCGCCTGCTCACGGAGCTGCGCGAAAAGAAAGTGCCGAGTCTGTTCACCGAGTACAACTCTTCCCCGCGCAACATGCGCGTCATTGCCTCGCAGCTCGGGGTGGCCACCTTCTCCCTTGTCATGGACGGCATTGCCAAAGACCTCCCGACCTACAAGCAGCAGATGACTCACAACATCGGCGCCGTGATGGCCGGCCTGAGCAACAGCAAGAAAAAGCCGGCCACGGTGGCGGAGAGCGATGAAGACATTGCCGGCCTGCTCAACGATATTCAGAACCGCGCCGAAGAACAGGCGCGCCGCGAAGTTGAGGAAGAACGCGCCAAAGCGGCCGCCGGCAAGGGCGCCGCGCCGAGCAAGGGCGACAAGCGCAACAAGCGCCGCTGAGCCACAGCCGCCGAAACCATGTCTCCCCTCATCTCCCTGTCGCTGGCGACCCTCGGCGTTGCGGCCGTCGGCCTGCCCCTCATTCCCCTGCTGCGGGACGCGCCTCGCCAAGTGCTGGCGATGGAAGAGCCCTTTGACCCGGCGACGGCACAGACCCTGCCCACCTACGTCACCGTGCAGTACAGCGGGGAACTGAGCTCGATGCAGCTGAGACTCGGCGGGCGGGTTCTTGCCGACTGGGAAGCGACGGACGACGAGGGAGAAGCCAACAGTTCTCCGTGGATGTTCAAGACGGAGCTTCCCGCCGACCTCGTCGACAGAGCCGAAATCGAGCTGGAAGCCACTTGGAACAGCCAAGGCCCGCAGGCCGTCACCATCACCCTCGAGCCGGATGCCCTGCCCCCCTCCAGCTGCACGCGCTGGACTCTCCCCTCCGGGCTCATCATGTACGACACCTTCACCTTCAGCCGCCCGTGAGCAACAGCCATCGAGAACATCACATCTGCTGGGGCGGCGGCTGCGACCACCGGGGCGGGCACTGCCTGCAAGTCGAACAACTCTCCGCCGGATACGGAGCTCTCGACGCGCTCAGCGACCTGAGCTTCAGCATTGACTGCGGCCACACCCTCGCGCTCATCGGCCCGAACGGCGCCGGTAAATCCACGCTGCTCAACGTGCTGGCCGGGCTGCTGCGCCCCCGCAGCGGCCGCATCCTCTGGAACGGCGCACCGCTCATGGACAATCGGCATGAAATCGCCTACGTGCCGCAGCGCTCCGAAGTCAACCGCAACTTTCCGCTGACCGTGCGCGGTCTCGTCGAGATGGGGCGCTACCCGAGCCTCGGCGTCTGGCGAGCCGCCAAGCAGCATGATCGGGACATCGTCGAACGCGCCATCGACGCCCTCGGGCTGCGCGAACTCAGCCGGCGCCAAATCGGCGAACTCTCCGGCGGCCAGCAGCAGCGAGCCTTCCTTGCACGCGCCCTTGCTCAGGAAGCGCACATCATGTTGCTCGACGAGCCCTTCACCGGACTTGACCTCCCGAGCTCCGAATCGCTCGGCGAGATGCTGCGAGCTCTGGCCGCCGAAGGCAGACTCATCATCGCCTCGCACCACGACCTCATCACCGCCCCGAAAATCTTCGACTACAGCCTGCTGCTGCACCGCGAGCTCATCAGCTTCGGCAAGACTGCCGACAGCCTCAGAGCCGACCACCTGCAAGTCGCCTTCGGCTACCTTCCGCACACCCTTCAGGCATGAACGAACTCTGCAACTTCTTGGCCGAACCCATCGCCCAGCGCAGCCTCTGGGCCTGCGCGGCCATCGGCTTTTCCAACGGCTTTGTCAGCGCTCTGGTCGTTCTGCGGCGCTCCTCGCTGCAAATCGGCACACTCAGCTGCGCCCTGCTGCCGGGGATAGCCCTGGCGATTCTGCTCTTCGGCTTCATGCAGCTGAGCATCCTGCTGGGCGCCGTCATTGCGGGGCTGCTCGTCGGGCTGGGCTCCCTCTTCGTCTCCCGCACCTCGCGCATCGATCACGACACCGCGCTCTCCATCCTGCACACCACGGCCTTCGCCATCGGCTACATCATCCTCGTCAGACTCGGCCTGCAGCAAAAAGTCGATGACTGGCTCTTCGGCAACATCATGAGCATGAGCAACACCGACCTGCTCATCGCCTACCTGACCGGCGCCCTCGCCGTGCTGAGCATCACCGCCCTGCAACGCCCCCTGCTCATCTGCCTCTTCGACCCCCGCGCCGCCGCCACCATGGGCATCCCCACGCGCGCTTTCAGCTACGGCATCTTCTCGCTCATCATCCTCGTCCTCGTCTCTTCCCTGCAAGCGGTGGGTGCCTTCCTAACCCTCGGCCTGCTCGTGGCTCCCGCCGCCACCGTCTACCTGCTCACCAACCGCGCCGGCTGGCTCTTCTGGGGCGGCGGGCTCATCGGCGCGGGAGGCTCCGTGCTCGCCTTCTTTCTGAGCTTCCCGCTGGGCTGGCATCTGGGAGCCACCATCATCCTGGTGCTGGGTCTCATCTTCCTGATCGCCTACATTTTTTCACCCAAATACGGGCTTCTCGCCAAAAAGCAATGAAAGAGCACGAGCACTGTCGCCTTTCTGCTTGCCTTGATAGCGCCCGTGTGCTAGACTCGTTCCGTATGAAAACCTCTTTTTTCCCCGTCTATACGCGCCGACGCGGCTTCACACTCATTGAGCTGCTCGTCGTCATCGCCATTCTGGGCACGCTGGCCGGCATCACCCTTTCAGTCGTGTTCATGGCCAAGAGCAAGGGTAACAACACCGTTGCCCGCCAAACCTGCACCCAGATTGCCACGGCTGCCGAGCGCTTCATGAGCGACAACGACCAAGCCGCGCCCTTCGACTACAACGCCTTCCCGAGCGATGACGAGCGCCTGCACTTCCCCCTCGCGGAAGGGAAGGACGGAGGCATGCTTCGCGTTCTGCTCGATGCCGAGGGTGACGTCGACTCCCGAATCAACCGCCGCCGCGAAACCTACCTCAAAGTCAACGAAGTCGATTCGCCGACCAACGGCGTCTACTACCAGGATGACGAGCCCGGCTACTACGATCCTTGGGGCACTCCCTATTACGTGATCTACACGGAAAACAAAGATGTCAATGTCGACCCCTTCGCCGAAAACGGGCGACCGCTCAACGACAAATTCCTCGTCTACAGCCTCGGTGAAGACCAGGACGGCATTGCCCCGATTCCCCTGAGCAACGACGACAGCTCGGCCTCCTCCTCCAAGAAGAGCAAGAAGGACGCCAAGAAGTCCGCCAAGGACAAGAAGGCAGACAAGGACAAGAAGAAGGGCGGCAAGGACAAGAAGAAAGGCAAAGATGACAAGAAGAAGCAGCGCGAAGAGGCCGCTGCTGCCCTTGAGGACATTCAGGAGGCCATTGAAGACAATGTCTACTCCTGGAAGGAAAGCTAATTTCATGAATCATTCATTTATCACCGATGACGTTCGCATCACGGACATCCGTCCGCTGATCTCGCCGGCCATTCTCATGCAGGATTTCCCTGCGGGAACCGAAGCCTGCAAGATGGTGTACGAAACCCGTGAAGAGGTTCGCCGCATTCTCAAAAAAGAAGATGATCGCCTCGCGGTCATGGTGGGGCCCTGCTCCATCCACGACACCGTCGCGGCCATCGACTATGCCGACCGCATTGCAGCCGCCCGCACCCATTACGCGGAGGATCTGCTCATCATCATGCGCGTCTACTTTGAGAAACCGCGCACGACCGTGGGGTGGAAGGGGCTCATCAACGACCCCTTCATGGACGAGTCCTACAACATCAACAGCGGCCTGCGCATGGCGCGCGGCCTGCTGCTTCGACTCGCCGAGATGGGGGTTCCCGCAGCCACCGAGTTCCTCGACACCATCACGCCGCAATACATCTGCGATCTCATCGCGTGGGGCGCCATCGGTGCACGCACGACCGAAAGCCAGGTGCACCGCGAGCTGGCCAGCGGCCTCTCGATGCCCATCGGCTTCAAAAACGGCACCTCCGGCTCCGTGCAGATAGCCGTCGACGGCATCATCTCCGCCACGCACCCGCACTGCTTCCTCTCCGTCACCAAGCAGGGCGTCTCGGCCATCGTCTCGACGGCCGGCAACGACTGTTGCCACCTCATTCTGCGCGGCTCGACGCAAGGCCCCAACTACGCAAGCTCTCACGTGCGTCACGCATGGGAGGTGCAGACCAAGGCCGGCATCGGCAATCGCCTCATGATTGATTGCTCGCACGGCAACAGCCACAAGCGCTGGGAAGAGCAGCACCTTGTCGCCGAAGACGTCGCGGCGCAGCTCGCGGCGGGTGAAGACGCCATCGGCGCCGTCATGATCGAAAGCAACATCTTCTCCGGCAACCAGAAGTGCGTCAAGCCCCTCAAGTACGGCGTGAGCATCACCGATGCCTGCGTCGACTGGGAAGGCACCGTCACCATGCTCGACACCCTCGCCCGAGGCGTGCGCGAGCGGCGCAAACTGCGCGGCTGAGCCGAAGAAGCAAGCCCTTTCCTCACGAGCCCCCTGCGCCCCACGGCGCCGGGGGCTCTTTGCGCCAAGCCTCAGCGCAGCCGCAGCAGATTCCGGCAGCTCCCCTCCGGCCCTCATCCGGGCATCATCTGGGCATCAGCACATCGCGCATCGGCAGCATGATGCGCCCCGGGGGCAGCATCGCGTTGATCAGCGTCACGAAAGGATAATCCGCCAAATCCTCAACACGCACCGGGCGCAGCGCGACGGCCCCTTCGCGCAGCAGACTCTCGCGGCGCGTGCCGGCCAGCACGCAATCCGCCGGGCACACCCAATGCCCGGGCTCGCCGACCAGCACATTGCTGAAGCAGGTATCCGTCACGAGCCCCCCGCGCGTCAACAACAGCTCATCCGCATCCGGGTAACGGGCTCGCAGCGCCTCGAAAACCGAGCGATCCTCATCCTTCAGCGCGTAATCAACCGCAGCCTCCACCACACGCAAACGGCGGATGACGCGCGGGCGGTACGCCTGCACCGTCGCCGGGAAAAAGCCCGTGGCATCATAAGGCAGATGCAGGCGAAACTCCCCGCGCTGCGGCAAGCCCGCCACCACCCGAGCCACCGCATCCGCGAAGCCCGGCAGCGCGACACCGCAACTGCGCTCCGCGCGCGTACGGTGCAGCTCGAGGCGCTCCGCGCAGCCGTCGAGCACGCGAATCGTCTCAAAAAGCATCCGCCCCTCCCCTCCGCGCCTCGGCCCCCTCCTCCGCCGGATCAAAGGGCAGATAAACCTTCCGACACAGCTCATCGTACTCCTCGCGCACATCGCTCAGCGTCGTAATGCCGCCGCCGCTGCGATAGAGGAAGCGCCCCTCGCCCACCTGCTCCACAAAGCGGATACTCACCGCCGACTCCAGCTCCCTGCCGTCAAAAACACCGAAAACACCCGTATAATAACCACGCGACTGCGGCTCCGCCTCCGCAATCACCCGGCAGGTTCGAGCCTTGGGAGCACCCGTCACACTGCCGGCCGGCAGCAACGCCCCCAGCAAATCACCGAGCCTGTCGCGCCAATCATCCGGCAGTCGCGCCTCCACCTCCGAACTCGTCGCCCACAAGTCGCCCTGCTGCGTCACAATGCGCTCCGCATAGCGGTAGCGACGCACCTGCACCCCCTGCCCCACCATCGCCAAATCGTTGCGCAGCAAATCCGTCACCGTCGCATGCTCGCGGCGCTCCTTCTCATCGGCCAGCAAGGCCTCGGGCTCTGCGTCGCCATCGGCCGGCGACGTCCCCTTCATCGGGCAGGTCGTCACCGCATTCCCATCCATCCGCACAAAAAGCTCGGGTGAAAAACAAGTGAAAAGTCCGCGTACCAGCACTCGGTACGGCGCACGCGCCCTGAGGAAAATCTGCTCCAGACTCAAATTGCTGCGCAGCGGCGTCGCCATGCAAAGATTCGTCAAATACGAATCCCCCCGGCGCAGGTGGTACTGCACCTTCTCAAAAGCCCTCTCGTAGAGCGGCCTCGGCAAAAACTCCGGCTCCCAAAGCACAGGCTCGGGCAAAGGGCTCCCCTCCGGCAAACGCTGAGCCGACGGCAGGGCGTAAAACACATCGCCGGGCTCATCCAACGCTTCGAGCACACAAGGCAAAGCCTCGTCGTAGGGAATCACAAACACAAAAGGGCGCCGCTCTCGCCCCCAAGCATTGAACCGCTGCCGAGCCGACTCCGAGATAGACATAAACCGAGACTTCTGCTATGATACCGGCATGAGCCCCCGTATCGTCCTCGTGGACAATAACGACTCGTTCACGCACCTGCTGCGGGACCGCCTGCATGCCGCAGGAGCAGTGAATATCACAATTTTGCCCGAAAGGCAAGCTGATAGACTCAGCGCGCGCGACGTCGACGCACTCATCCTCTCGCCCGGCCCGGGACTCCCCGACGAACACCCCCACTCCCTCCGCCTGCTGGCCGAAGCCGTCGAGCACCGCACCCCCTGCCTCGGCATCTGCCTCGGCTTCCAAATGCAGGCCCTGCACTTCGGCGCGCGGCTCATGCAGCTTGCCGCCCCCCGCCACGGCGTCGAAACTAGGCTTCAGCTCAGCCCGGGAGCCCTCAGCGGCCCCGCCGGCATCGACATGACCATCGGCCTCTATCACTCGTGGGCCGTCGACCCCGCCAGCTGGCCCGAGGAGCTCAAGCTGCTCGGCAGCGACGCCGAGGGCATTCCCATGGCTCTCGAACACCGCAGCCTGCCCCTCCGCGGCTTTCAATTTCACCCCGAATCCGTGCTCAGCCCGCGCGGCGGCGAACTGCTGGCCGCCTTTCTCCGCGAAGTCGAGCGGATCCGACGCTCCGCCGAAGCGGCTCGCGACCGGGCGCACTAAAAGCGAATGCGGACTTGATTCGTGCAGCGCTTCTGCTAAAATAGGCACCGTGCCCACGCTCCGCCAGCTCACCGTCGACTCCCTCACCCGTCTTCGCGAAGACGGCACGGAGAGGCTTGCCGTCGACGACGAAGCCCGGAGCATCCTGCGCTCATGGATGCTGGCCGAGAAACACAAGGGTGAGCGCAAGGGAGAGCGAGCGCTGCCCGATTCGGCGTTCCGCCCCGCCTCCGGCACCGACGCCCGAACCGCGGCAGACGCTCGAACCGTGGCAGACGCCCGAACCGTGGTCGACGCGCACACCGTTGCCGACGCGAGCAGCGCGCCCGACACCCGCAGCGCGCCCGACACACACATCGCACCCGCCCCCCGCGCCGTGCACGACACCCGCAGCGCGCCCGACGCGCGCTCAGGGCGGGATGCCGGAGCCTCGGCACCCGACACAGCCTCGAAGCGCATCCCCGAGAGCGTCGAAGAAAAACTCGCCTACCTGCGCCGCCGCGCGGCGTCTTGGCCCGCGGCCAAGCGCCTCGGCACCCTCCGCAGCACCATGGTCTTCGCCACCGGCAACCCGCACGCGAGACTCATGCTCGTCGGAGAAGCCCCGGGGCATGACGAAGAGGAACAGCAAGAGCCCTTCGTCGGCCCCGCCGGGCGCAAACTCAACGGCATCCTCGCCGCCATGGGCCTCGAACGGCGAGACGTCTACATCTCCAACGTCTGCAAATTCCGCCCCTCCACCGGCCCCGGCCAAGGGACGAGCAACAGAGCCCCCAGCCGAGACGAAATCGACGCCTGTCTCCCGCTCATTCTGGCGGAGATCCGCGCCATCCGCCCCGGCTGCATCGTCTGCCTCGGCGGCAGTGCCGCCAAGGGGCTGCTGGGTACGGAAAACTCCGTCAGCTCGCTGCGCGGCCACTGGCTGGAATGCCAAGGGATCCCCGTGCGCGTCACCTACCACCCCAGCTACCTGCTGCGCAACGAAGCCCTGTCCGCCCGCCGTGCCGTCTGGGAAGACATGCTGGCCGTCATGGACAAACTCGGCATGCCCGTCAGCGAACGGCAAAAACACTATTTCCTCCGCCCCCGGTCATGAACACCAGCATCGCCCGCTCCCTTTCCCTCCTGTCGGCAGCAGCCCTGATCTGCTGCTCGGTTCCGGCGTGCAACTCCGGCAAAGAAAACCCGGACGACTTTCTGACGGAAGCCAATCAGGGCGACACGGCAGCCCAGTACCGCTACGGCATCTGTGCCCTGCTGGGCAAAGGCGTGCAGCGCAAACCCGACACGGCCGTGCGCTGGCTGCAACATGCGGCGAGCGACCTGCACCCGGGAGCCAGCACCGTGCTGGGCATCTGTTACCTCACCGGCACCGGCATCGACAAAAATGAACGGATCGGCACCCGCCTGCTCAGGCGCGGAGCCCAACTGCGCGACCCCCACGCCTGCCTCACTCTGGCTCAGCTCGCAGCACGGAAGGGCGACGTCAAAGCCTCCGAGAAGTGGATACTCAAAGCCGCCGAATACGGCAGCCGCCCGAGCGAGGCCTTCGTCGTACGCGAGCTACTCAAAGGCAACGACATGGGCATCAGCATGAAAGAGAGCATCGACCACCTGCGCTACGCCGCCATCGACGGCATCCACCAAGCCAGCTACGCTCTCTTCATCTGTTACCTGAACGGCATCGGCGTGCCGCCGAACCAAGACCTCGCCATCGGCTGGCTAGAAACGGCGGCCGACCAAGGCTCGCCCCAAGCACGGAGCCTGATCCGCCAACTCAACCGCGGCGAAATCCGACTCTTCGACGACGCTAAACCCGTGAACGGAGGCGACAAGGAGTCATAAATCGGCGCGTGGCCCTCTCTTTTTCTCCCGCAGCGCCATTTTTATAAAAAAAGAGCTTGACATTTTGTGGCGATTCAGCTAAAATGCGCGCACCTTACGGGTGAAAGCAAACAGAAAATCGCGGGATAGAGCAGTTGGTAGCTTGTCAGGCTCATAACCTGAAGGTCGCAGGTTCAAGTCCTGCTCCCGCAACTCGAGAACCCACACTCAACAGAGTGTGGGTTCTTTGTTGGCGCAGCAAGGCAACGGCAGACGCTAGCCGAGGCTTGACCTCTTTCGCCGGGCGCCTTCCCTGAGGCGCGGTTCGCGGACGGTCGCCACGGCGACGACGGCGAGGGGACGCGATTCTCCGCCATCGGCCGTCTGCCGATGCCCCGCCGAGGCGGCAGCGGCTTGCGCGGCATCGACGGGAGGGCCTCTCGTTCCGTATGCAACGCCGCCCACGAATTATTTTTGAGACGAAGGGCGGCCGAAAAAGCTTGACAGCTTCGCAGGTCTGCGCTAAAATGACCCCGTCCTCTGCGGAGGAGCCATTTATCAATCGCGGGATAGAGCAGTTGGTAGCTTGTCAGGCTCATAACCTGAAGGTCGCAGGTTCAAGTCCTGCTCCCGCAACTCGAGAACCCACACTCAACAGAGTGTGGGTTCTTTCGTCATCGAGAGCGCGGGGATTTGCTCATCCCCGAGTCAGCGAGCTCTTGGACGGGGTTCGCCCTATCGCGACGGCTTCGGCATGAATTTGCCCTACTCTCCGCAAGGTTCGGGACGCTGTCGGACGGAGGCCATACGGCGCAAGAGCCCTTGTCGACCGACAGTCCCTCGGCAGATACCGGTATGAGGAGCCCGCTGACAGGGGCCGAAACGACATTCCCCCGACTGCCGCGACCGACAGACGGGGGATCTTTGTTCAAAAGCGAGAGTGAGGCGCTTTACGACCCTCAGGCCAGGCTGCGCTCGCCGCGTTTCCAGCTCCAATCCCAGCGGTTAAGCGCGGTGAAGCAGGCCGCCAGCAGGGCGACGCAGGCATCGACGTCGCCCTTGTGGCACATCTCAATGCTCTGATGCACGTTGCGGGTCGGGATGGAAATGGCTCCCGTCAGCGCGCCGCCGGCTGTGAACTTCTGCATCGCTCCGGCATCGGTGCCGCCGGCCGACAGGAGTTCGAGCTGGTGGGTGATGCCGCCTTCTTCGCAGAGGGCCGTCATGAACTGCACCATGCGCGGGTCGGTCACCAGCGTTCCGTCGTACACCTTGATAGCCGCGCCCTTGCCGAGCTGCGTGCATTTTTCGTGGGGCGATGCGCCGGGTGTGTCGTAGGCGATCGTCGTGTCGAGAGCGAAGGCGAAGTCCGGCTGAATAGCCATCGTCGCGCCGTGGGCGCCGCGCAGGCCGACTTCTTCCTGCACGGTGAAGACGGCGTAGAGGTCGTAGTCGGGCTTGTTGCCGGATTCGAGAATCGTGCGCACGGCTTCGATGAGCAGGTAGCAGCCGCCGCGGTTATCAATGCTCTTGACGTTGACGCAGTCACCCATCTCGATGAGGTCGCTGTAGCGGGTGATGGCATCGCCGACGCTGACGAGTTTCTCCACCTCTTCTTTCGGCAAACCGACGTCGACCACGTAGTCGGTGACGGCGGGCATCTTGGTGCGTTCCTCGGGGCTCATGACGTGGATGGGTTTCACGCCCATGCAGCCGTAGAGGTCGCGCTTGCCGTGCACGATGACGCGCTGGGCCGTCAGCGTCTTGGCGTCAAAGCCGCCCAGCGGCAGGATGCGAATGAAGCCGTTGTCGTCAATGTGGCGCACGATGAAGCCGATTTCGTCCATGTGGGCCGCGCACATGACCTTTTTGTCGCTGCTCTTGCCCTTGATGAGAGCTACGACGTTGCCGAGTCGGTCGACGCTGATTTCGTCGGCGAGCGGAGTCATCACACGCATCACCACGTCGCGAATCCCGTACTCGAAGCCCGGAGCGCCCGAGGCTTCGCAAAGCTCTTTGAAAAGTTGGATGTTCATGCGCTCCTTATACGCCTTTCAAGCCGCCTTGGCAAGTGTTTTACGCGTCTTGGTGCACGTCCGGGTGCATTTGGCGGGGCTGAGTCGAAGACGAAGCACCGCCCCGCCGGTGCGGCGAGGCGGTGCTTCATGAAAGGGCTTCGCAACGGGCGCCGAGGGCTCCCGCCGTGCGGAGCAAAGCGCAGGCGGGCATCAGATGTAGATTCGGATCACGGCACCGGCGCGAAGGCGCTCGATCCATTCGCGGTAGCGGGCCTCGCTCTTGGTGCGCGTCACGGACTGCTCGACCTGGCGCCGCACGTCCGTGTTGCTCAGCGGCGGTGCAGGCGCCAAATCCTTTTCAACCACGCGCACGATCGTGAAGCCCATGGGGTCGGCCAGCGGCCCGATCACCTCGCCGACGGGAGCGTTGAAGATCACCCCGGCGAAGTCGGCCGCCAGATCGCTGCGCTTCATTTTCGGCCAGCGGCCGCCCTTCTCCGCATGTCCGTCAGAGGAGTACGAGACCGCGGCATCGGCGAACGAAAGCTCTCCGGATTTGATGCGGTCCCTGAGGTTCTCGGCGCGCTTGAACTGTTCGTCGACAGACTCACCCGTGACGGCCGGGTTCTGTATCACGATGAGAATTTTCTCAAAAACGATCTCATCTTTCGTGGTGTCGCGCAAATCAGAGCCCATGCGCGCGTATTCGCGGCGCACTTCATCGGGCGTGGGGGGCACGCCGCGCTCATAGCGGGTCGAGCGCATCATCTGCACCGTCACTTCCTTGGTCGTATTTTGGCGGTACTCGGCAAAGGTCTGCCCGCTCTTGCGGAGCATGTCGAGGAAGGCGTCGCGATCGCCGTTGAAGTGCATCAGAATGCGGCGGTTAATCTCGTCATCCACGAGCTTCGCCGGTATGATGAGGCCCTTCGAATCGCACTCGGAGAGCACAAGCTCGCGCTCAATGAGCTCTTGGAGCACGGCCTTCTTCGCCTTCACCAGCTCGGCCACGAATTGCGGACCTTGTCGGGGGTAAAGCACTAGAAGCTCGCGAAGGGTCGGCTCGAGCGCTGCGCGCACCTCGGCCGACGTCACGGGGCGACCGTTGACGGTTGCCGCAACGCGATTCACAACGACGGCGTCAGCCGCCGCCGGGGCGGCGAGGGTCGCGGCCGCAGCCAAAAATATCATGACAGGGGAAGCAGGAAGCCTCATACGCTGTCTAGCATACATGAAAATCAACAACTTTCAAGACTCATCTTCGTCAACATCAATTTTGTGCTCGCCTTGATCGAGCAAACATGCTATCATGACGGCTGTAAGCTGCACTCAACAGACTATGGCTATCAAGTTGTTTATCCCCGGTCCGACCGTCGTGTCGGAAGACATTCTCAAGGAACTGAGCCTGCCGATGATCGGCCACCGCTCGAAGAAGGCGTCGGAGATCCAGAAGCGCATCTCCGACAACATGCAGAAGATTCTCTTCACAGAGAACCGCATTCTGCTCTCCACCTCCTCAGGCTCCGGCCTCATGGAAGGCGCGATTCGCTCCTGCACCGCCAAGCGCGCCGCCGTCTTCTCCATCGGTGCCTTCGGCGACAAGTGGTTCAAGATGGCGCAGACCAACGGTGTGCCCGCCGATAAGTTCTCGAGCGAGATGGGGCAGCCCACGACGCCGGAGATGGTCGACGCCGCGCTGGCGACCGGCAAGTATGACGTGGTCACCGTGACGCACAACGAGACTTCCTCGGGCATCCAGAACCCGGTTGAAGAAATCGCCGAGGTGATGAAGAAGTACCCCGACGTCGTCTGGTGCGTCGATGCCGTCTCTTCGGCCGCCGGCTCGAAGATCGAGACCGACAAGCTGGGCATCGACGTGCTCATCACCTCGACGCAGAAGGCTCTCGCCCTGCCTCCCGGCATGGCCATCTGCGCCATGAGCCGCAAGGCCTACGACCGCACCGCCGAGGTCGAGCACCGCGGCCTCTACTTCGACCTCCGCACCATCTGGGACTTCATCGACAAGAAGAATTACCAGTACACCTCGACGCCCTGCCTCTCCATCATGTACGCCATGGACAAGCAGCTCCAGCACATCGTCAATGAGGAGGGTATCGAAAACCGCTTCGCTCGCCACGAGCAGATGGCTCAGTTCGTCCGCGCTTGGGCCAACGAGTACTTCCGCGTCTACCCGAACGAGAAGTATCTCTCCAAGACGCTCACCGTCATCGACTCGCACCCCAAGGGCAGCAGCGAGATGATCTCCATCCCCGAGCTCAACAAGGCTCTTGCCGAGCGCAACATGCAGCTGGGCAACGGCTACGGCGGTCTCAAGGACAAGACCTTCCGCATCGCCCACATGGGTGAGCTGACCATGGACGACATGAAGGAGATCACCTCCGCCATCGTCGACGTCCTCAAGCTCAAGTAAACGGGCTCCGGGTCTCCCGCCCCTCCCGGGGGGAGCGCCGAGAGCGGCGCTCCCCCCTTTTCTCCGCACAGCTTCTTTTGCCTCTCCTCCGTTCTTCCCACCCCGTTGCCCCTCTCATGACACCCCAATACACCCTTCCCTATCAAGTGATGTACTACGACACCGACTGCGGCGGCGTCGTGCACAACCTCGCCTACCTGCGCTGGGTGGAAGAATGCCGCACGAAGATGGCCTCTGCGCTCGGTATCGACTACGCCGTGCTCGCCAAAGAGGGCCGACACACCGTTCTGGTGCGGCATGAAGTCGACTACCATGCGCCCGCCTTTCTCGCCGACCACATACACGTGCTGGGCTGCATTGAAAAGGCGAGCGGCTCTTCGCTGTGGTTCCGCTTCGAAGTGCGCCGGGCAGAAGACGATAAACTCTGCGTCAGCGTTCTGCAACGACTCGCCCTCGTCCAAATGCCCCAAGGGCGCCCCTGCCGCATCCCCGCTGAGTGGAAAGCCCGCGTCGCCGAGCCGGACGAGCCGTCGGGTGCGGAGGCCTGAGCCCGAGTGCGCCAGCAGGCGCTCTTCCCCCGTACGAGCAGACCCCCGTCGAAACGGGTCCTCCCCCCCGTCGCGCACATCATCAGCCGCGGCAGCGCTCGCCGCAGACGCCGTCATTGCGCATCGCAGCAACGCGCGCAGTGACGCCTCAGCCCTTGGGGGCGTCGTCCGGCTTCTTCTCCGCGGCTGCGGCATCCGGTTGGGCTGAGGGCGACACCTCCGCGGCCTGATCTGCGGGTGCGCTCGGAGCGCTCGCCTTGTTTTCGAGAGGCGTGGGGGCGGCCGGCTTCGTCGTTTCGGGCTGCTCCGCCTTCATGAGCTCGTCTTCAAACTCCCGGCGAGCCTTGCGAAACTCGCCGAGGCTGCGACCGAGGGCACGCGCAATCTCCGGCAGCCGCTTTGCCCCGAAAATCAACAGGCAGAGCAGAATGAGAATAAACCACTGCGACGGCGACCCAATGTTGGCGAGCATCATCATGCGCTCATTCTACACAGCCTCCCGCCCCTTGGCAAGGAGAAAGGGCGACATGCCCCCCGACTACGCTCGGACAAAATCGAGTATAACCGAATTGCAAAACCGACAAGTCCCGCGCCCAAGCGAGTTCTTCGCCTCCCTCTCAGAGAGCCCTCCCGCAGCATCCTGCTTTTCTCCTCTCTCGAGGGTGTCTTCTCGACCACGAAGATGCTCAATGAGCGACATACTGACTTCCGGCACGGGGTTTGTCCGCCGGGCGCATGGTGCATTATATGCCCGCCTACAGCTCGGTGGGACGCGCGGCCGCTTCGGGGGAAAGTCAGGCAACTTCCGTTTCGGGGGAGCCGCTTGCTCACGGCTCTTTGGGCTTCACCATATCCTGCGGGGTTTGCCCGGCCTTGTTTTTGATGGTCGGGTCGGCCCCGCCCTCCAGCAGGGCGCGCTCCGCATAAGGGCGCCATTCGCGCCATTCGGCAGCGAGATGCAGGGGAGTGTTTCCCTCTGCGTCCCGCGCGTTCGGATCGGCTCCCGCAGCCAGCAGCAGCTCAATGCATTCCGGCCCCAGGTCGCCCTCGCAAAGGGCCGCCTCGTGCAGTGGGGTGCGGCCGTCGTTACCCACAGCGCCCACATCCGCACCGGCGGCCAGCAGGGTGCGGATGTCATCCGCGCTGCTCCAAAAGGCTGCATTGTGCAGGGGCGTGACGCCGGAATCGTCGCGGGCGTTGACGTCAGCGCCCAGCTTGATCAGCTCGCACAGGCAGTCATGAAGATCGCCGACACAACCGCCCACGGGCCCGATTCCCCACGCGGCAATGTGCAGCGCCGTCATGCCGTTGCGCGACTTGTTGCGTTGTTCGAGGTTCGCGCCGACTTCCAGCAGGGCTCGCACGAGCTCGATATCGGCATGGGCGACGGCGGAAGAAAGAGGGGTGTTGTTTTCAATGTCGACGGCATCGAGGTCTGCCCCGGCTTCGATGAGCGCACGCAGAACTTCCGGACTTCGCGCTGCGTGCAGGGGGTAACTGCCGGCAGCCGAATAGATGCGGTGATTCGGATCGGCGCCTGCGGCCAGCAGCAGCTTCACACAGGCTAAGTCGTTTCTTGCGGCGGCCTTGTACAGGAGTTTCGTCTTCTCAACGCTGCCGCCTTCTTCAAGGAGGCGGGCGAGGAGGGCGGCATCGCCGGCCGCGACGGCCTGCTCCATGGCGGCGGCGGGATCCTCCGTTGCGGCGGGCTGCTCGCGGCGGTCGTCCGGGGTGCACATGGTCAGGCTCGGGGTGAAGCAAAGGGCGGCGATGAGGCTGAGGGTGCGGGTGCGTTTCATCGGGGTGCTGATTTCGGCATGTTGAGTTTGGCGCTCCGCCGTCGAGGGCATGAGCAGGATAGGGGGGAGCTCGCTTCGGAAGGCGTCGTTATCCCTGTCCGTCGCGTGCGATGCGTGCGGCGTAGTCGGCGCGTTGGTCGTCGCCGATGGGGCCGACGGCGAAGTAGCGTGCCTGCGGGTGGTTGAGCAGCAGGGCGCAGACGGATGAGAGCGGGTGCATCATGTCGTGCTCGGTGAGGGTGGCGCCGGTGTGTTCGGTAGCGTTGAGCAGGGCGAAGATGCTGCGTTTTTCGGCGTGGTCGGGCTGGCTGGGGTAGCCGCAGGCGGGGCGTATGGAGCAGCTGCCGTCGGTCGGCCAGACTTCGTTGGCGCAGCGGTTGCAGACTTCGGCCAGGGCTTCGGCCAGCATGCTGCAGAGGGCTCCGCAGAGCAGCGCGTTGTAGCTGTCGTTGGCGGCGTTGAATTCGGCCGCCCAGGCGTCGCCGCCGGTGACGGAGACTTGCAGGGCGCCCGCGTAGCCTTCGTGCCCGGCGGGGGCGACGAAGTCGGCGAGGGCAAGGCGTTCTTTGCTGCTTTCTTTCTGCTGGCGCAGGCTGTGGAGGACGCGTCCGCCTTCGACGCGGATGTCGTCGCCGTCGCGGTTGGCGCGCCAGATGCCGAAGACGGCGCGGGCGTGCAGGCGCTTTTCGCGCTCGGCTCGCTGCAGCAGTTCGCGGGCTTCGTCGATGAGTTTGAGGGCGAGCTCGGCTTTTTCTTCCGGCGCTTCGGCTTTGAGGCAGTTGCGGGCGGGGTTCCAGACGTCCTGCATTTCAAAGAAGCGCAGCAGGATGCTCCAGTCGGCGGCGTCGAGGAGCTGCTGCCAGGTGATGGGGAAGTCGGGCCGGCGCGTGCAGCAGGGGCAGCCCTGCGGTACGGCGACGGTGAAGAGGCCGGTGCGCTGCGGGCGGGGCTGCGGGCAAGCCGTCCAGTCGATGTCGGGGGCTTGGCGACGGGCCTGCTCGATGCTGAGCAGGGGGATGTCTTTTTGCGCGAAGTTGTCGCGCTGTTGCTGCTGGCGGGCTTTGATGGTCTCGATGTAGCTGCGCTTCTCGGCGCCGACGAGGGCGGCGGCGGCCGGCACGATGGTCGAGGCGTCTTCTGTGCGCACGACGATGCCGCTCGGGTAGTGGGGGGCGATTTTGAGGGCGGTGTGCAGGTCGCTCGTGGTGGCGCCGCCGACCAGCAGAGGGATGCGGCTGCCGCTGCGTTCGAGCTCGGCGGCGACGTGGGCCATTTCGTCGAGCGAGGGGGTGATGAGGCCGGAGAGGGCGATGAGGTCGGCTTTTTCGCGCTCGGCGGCGGCGAGGATGTCTTCGCAGGGCACCATGACGCCGAGGTCGACGATGCGGAAGCCGTTGCAGGCGAGCACAACGCCGACGATGTTTTTGCCGATGTCGTGCACGTCTCCCTTGACGGTGGCGAGCACGACGGTGCCGACGCCGCTGCCCTGCCCGCTTCGCTGTTCTTCGATGAGCGGGGTGAGGATGGCCACGCTCTGCTTCATGACGCGCGCGCTCTTGACGACCTGCGGCAGGAACATTTTGCCCGAACCGAAGAGGTCGCCCACCTGCCGCATGCCGTCCATGAGCGGGCCTTCGATGACGGCCAGCGGGCTGTGGCAGACGGCGATGGCTTCGCGGGTGTCTTCGTCGATGTAGTCGGTGATGCCTTTGACGAGGGCGTAGGCGAGGCGTTCTTGCACGCTGCCTTCGCGCCAGGCGAGCGAGGGTTTGCGGTTGAGGCCGCCGCTGCCGTCTTTGTTGCCGCTTTCGACGAGGGCTTGGGCGTAGGCGGTGAGTTTTTCGGTAGCGTCGTCGCTGCGGTTGAGCAGGACGTCTTCGACGAGTTGAAGGCGGTCTTTCGGGATGTTGTCGTAGACGTCGAGCATGCCGGCGTTGACGATGCAGACGTCGAGGCCTTCGCGTGCCGCGTGGTACAGGAAGGCGGAGTGCATGGCTTCGCGCACGGCGTTGATGCCGCGGAAGGCGAAGGAGACGTTGGAGATGCCGCCCGAGATGTGGCAGTGCGGGTGGCGGCGGTGGATGTCTCCGGCGGCTTCAAAGAAGTGGCGGGCGTAGTCGGCATGCTCGGCGATGCCGGTGCCGACGGTGAGGACGTTGGGGTCGAAGATGATGTCTTCTTCGGGGAAGCCGACGCGGTTGACGAGCAGGTCGTAGCTGCGGTCGGCGATGCGCACGCGGTCTTCGCGTCCGTGCGCCTGTCCCTGTTCGTCGAATGCCATGACGACGACGGCGGCTCCGTAGCGCCGGATGAGTTTGGCGCGGCGCAGGAATTCCTCTTCGCCGTTTTTGAGGGAGATGGAGTTGACGATGCCCTTGCCCTGCAGGCAGCGCAGGCCGGCTTCGATGACGCTCCACTTCGAGGAGTCGATCATGAAGGGCACGCGGGCGATGTCCGGCTCGGCGGCGACGAGGTTGAGGAAGCGCGTCATGGCGGCGGGGCCGTCGATCAGTCCGTCGTCGAAGCAGAAGTCGAGCACGGTGGCGCCGTTGTCGACTTGCTGGCGGGCGATGGCGACGGCTTCTTCGTACTTGCCTTCGCGGATGAGGCGGGCAAATTTGGGCGAGCCGGCGACGTTGCAGCGC
>DXFQ01000091.1 GCA_019114365.1 Candidatus Parakkermansia intestinigallinarum
CCGCGCCTGCGGCCTCTCCCCCGCGCCTGCGGCCTCTCCCCCGCGCCTGCGGCCTCGCGCCGCACCTGCGGCCTCTCCCCGCGCTCTCGCTTGCACGTGCGGTCTCTCCCCCGCGCCTGCGGCCTCTCCCCCCCGCGCATGCAGCCTCCTCCCCGCGCCTGCGGCCGCCCGCCGCGCCTGCGGCCTCTCCCCCGCGCCTGCGGCCTCTCCCCCGCGCGTGCAGGCCCTCTCCCCTGCGTGCGTCAGGGCTGCATTCCCCCATGCGCGACAGGGGCATACAAGAGAGACAAGGCCCCATCACGCGCAGATGGAGCGCAGCGATGTCGCGAGCCGTAACATGACGAAAGCGCCGATGCCCTGTGGCATCGGCGCTTTCTTGAAGCAATAATGTGTCTCTGAATCAGAGGCAGGCCTTGAGGCGAGCGGCGATGTTATCCTTGGAGGTGGCACCGACGACGGTGTCGACCACCTGACCGCCCTTGATGAAGAGCAGCGTGGGAACCGAGCGCACGCCGTAGCGCTGAGCCAGATTGCCGCAGGCTTCGACGTCGGCCTTGACGACCTTGGCCTTGCCCTCGAACTCGACGGCGAGCTGATCAATGATCGGCGCGATCATCTTGCAGGGTCCGCACCAAGTAGCCCAGAAGTCCACCAGCACGGGAACGGGCGAATTGAGAACCTCTGCGTCAAAGTTGCTTTCAGTGATTTGTGTAGCCATATGTTTATATGACCCCGGAAGCGGGGGATTTTGTTGAAAAAATCTTACTCTTCTTCATCCAAGCTCTCCTCCGAATCATCGACGGAGTCGTCCTCGGAGGACTCTTCGTCCGCAGACAACTCGTCGTCAGAGGATTCGTCGTAGGAGCCGTCATCTTCGGAATAATCGGACGAGGAGCTCGAGGAAGACGAGCCGCCCTTGGCCTCCGGCGTGCCGAACATACGCTCGCTGTCGAGCATGCGGCCGAGCATCTGATCCGTCTGGTACTGGGCGAAGGCAAACCATCCGCAGAGCAACAGAGCGAGAACGCTCAGAGACAGGATGAGCGGGCTGGGGCGCCCGGGCTCTTCCTCTGCCTCGACAACCTTGCCGAAGCCGGCGGGTTTGCCGAAGCCGGCAGGTTTGGTCGGAGCCATGCCGGAGTGCCCGACGGGCACGGTAGCCTTGGGCATGGCGGCCGTCGGCGTCGACGAAGACGAGGACGGCGTCGCCTGCGGGGCCACGGGCTGAGACGGAGCCTTGGAGCCGGCGGCAGGCTGAGGAGCCGAAGAGGCGGGACGGGAAGATGCGGGAGGCTTCGGAGCCGCCAGCGGAATCGTAGACGAGGAGGAAGCCGGGCGGGCGGCCGGGCGCTCATTACCGAGCACGACCGTGCGCACGGGAGGCGCGGGCGCCGCACCGGGGCGAGCGGGAGCGGAAGGAGGCGTCAGCGGCACCGTTGTGGCACCCGAGGGACGCGGCACACCGGGAGCCGGCGGAACCGCGGGACGAGGCACGGAGATGGGGCGCGTAGCTCCGCCCGAAGCTCCGGAAACCGGGGGAGCCGGAGGAACGGGAGCGCCGGGAGCCGGAGGTACAACCGGGGGAACGGGGGCACCGGGCCGAGGAGCGGAAGGCGCGGGTGCAACGCCCGGACGCGATACGGGAGGGGGCACGGGAACCCCGGGGCGAGGCACGGAGGGAGGAACCGGCACCGAGGGGCGCGGTACAGAAGGAGGAACGGGAGCACCGGGAGGAGGTACGGGTGCGGGATTTGGCGGAGGAGGCGTACTCATAACGTCGTAAAGTCTGGAGCCGCGTGTTTGCGGATTTCTTTTATATTGCACTTTTTTTTCTGCTTTGCAAGCTGAAAACGCTTGATGAGTCCATTTTTTTATCCGGAGGCGGGAATGTGCCGTGCGACGATTCAGTTATTGGCATCATTCAGTCCCCAACGGCGGTAGAGCGAGGGTTTGCCGCCGGGCTCAAGGGGGCGGCTCCAGGAGTCGTCCTCGGGCATGCCCATGAGGGTGCGGAGGCGCACGCACTGCTTGCAGCGGCGCAAAAATTCCATGTCCTCTTGTCGGCGCCATGAGACCGTCCACGTGCGATCGGCGCGGTGAAGGGTCTGTGCATGCAGGGACGCATGGGCGTGCATGCGCATGGCGTAGTGCATCTTCGAGAGGCCGGATGCGTGGCGTCCCTTTTTGAAGTCGTCATAGCCCCAGAGCAGGAGGTTACGCCCGTAGACGGCGTACCAAGCGCCTATCTGCGACGGCGGGGGGCCGTCGCCCTCGTAGAAGCGGCGCTGGATGAGCTCGGCCTCATCGTAGCGCCCGGCGCGCGCCAGCAAATGCGCGAGCATGGAGACGTTGTAGAGGTTTTTCGGGTTAGCTTCGAGCGTCAGGCTCATTGCGGCGATGGTCTCGTTGAGCGATTTCTCCATCACGGGGTCGAGTCGCACGCATTCGTTGAGCAGGGCATAGTCGGGGTAGTCGCGCGCCAGAGAGCGCAGCACTCGGCAGCGCTCGGCGGCACCCCGCTCGCGGCTCTCGGCACTCCCGATGCTCCACTGCGCCATCCAAGGCCCGGCGAAGTGCCCGCCCAGCCAAACGAAAGCGCCCAGAGCGGCCAAACTGAGGAGAATCAGCGCTGCGCGCTCGGCAGGGCGCGCAGCGCGCACGTCGAGCAGAGCCTCGTGGCGGCCGTCCATCCACACGCGGCGGGGCCGGAGGAAAAGGGGACGGCGCCGACAGGGGGAGGCCATGACGCCGCAGGCGAAAGCCATCGAGGCGGCCAAGGCGGCATGGTGCCAGTAGTAGTCGTAGAAGGCGCAGAGAGCCATGGCCGTGACGTAAAGCAGCGCCATGCCGGTGAGGCGGCGTCGGCTGCTGCTGATCGCGTCGCTGCCGAGCGCCAGCAGCCCCGCCGAAAGATGCGAAACGAGAAAGAGCAGCACGAGCAGCGCGCCGATCAAACCGTAGTCCACCCATGCCTGCAAAAACTCGTTGTGGGCGAAGTTGGGCGCACTCCAATCGCGGAAGCTCGTCAGGATAGCCCACTGAGAGGCGCCGGCTCCGAGGCCGCATGCTCCGGCCTCGCCCAAATGCCCGGTGAGGTCTCCCCAAATCTCGTAGCGAAGGTGCGAGTCCAAATCATTGCTGAGCCATTCAAAGAGGCCGCCGCTCAAAAAGCCGTACACGGCGACGGCAAAGCCCGCCACCAGTGCGGCCGATATCAGGATGATAGCGAAGCCCGGCCTGCGCCCGGCCACGGCGCGGTTCAGACAGAAGATCACCCAGCCGACCAGCAGGAGCAGGGCTGCCGATATGTAGGTTGAAAGGGTGTCGCAGAAGAAGGAGAGCGCGATACCGCCCAGAGCCGGCAGCAGAAGGAGCAGCGTCCGCCATCCCCGCTTCTCCGACGCCAGCGCGGCATAGAGCAGAAGAGCTCCGACCGTCATGAAGAAGAAGCCCGCAAAGTTGCCGTAAAAGAAGAGACCGACGGGTCGGCTGTTGGGCCCGGTCAAGCCGCATTCGGGTCGCCCGCTCCACAGAACGGAGGATTCCGGCAGTCTCATCAGTCCGAAATAGGCGATGTTGGCGACAAGGGCGAGGGCGAGCGCAGCGATGACCATGCGCCCGCTGCCCTGCGCCGCCGTTACCCCGGCGACGTAGTAGACGGCGCAAGCCAGCAGCAGGGCAGCCTGTCCCCAGCCCTCAACGACCGAATAGCTGCACAGAGCACGCACGAGAAAATACAGCCAGACGGCCGCGGCAAGCCAATTCACCGGAGAGAAACACACCATTTTGTCGCCGCGCAGCAGGCCGAAGCAGCCGAGCAGGCAGGCGGCGGCACCGATGAGGCAGAGAGGGAAGGCGGTGTAGGCTTGGGTGTCGACGCAGGCCATCACGATCACCCATCCGACCGCGAGCAGCAACGCAAGGATTCTGCCCGTCAGTGTGTCCGCCAGTCTCCGTTTTTCCCTCACATCGCTCATGGAGGGCATGGTAGCAGAAAGCTCGGGCGGCTGCAAGCATGCAATGACCCGAGAAAGAACTTGACCCGGCAGCCGTCTCATGCCAAGATGGTGATCGGTATGAAGCTTCTTCTCTCGCTGACGGATCAGAGTTTTCGCGCCACGAAGTCGATGGGCATCTTCAACGTGTCCATCGGTCTGGCGCGCGGGTTGATGAATTGCCCCGGGGTTCGCGAGCTTCACATCTTGGGCAACAATGAGTGTGCAGAGAGTTTCGGCGAGCTCAAGCCGCACGTGCATCTGCATCTCTGCGACCGCCCCGTGCCGAGGCGCTTGGGGCGCCTCTGGTGGGATCAAGTTGAAATCAGCGATGTCATCCGCAGCATCGACCCCGACTGGGCGCTGTTGCCCAAGGGCTTTCCGCCCTTCTTCCCGCGTCCGGGGCGCACGCGGCTGGCCTGCTACGTGCACGATGTCATCTGGGAGTACTACCGCAGCATTCGCTGTCAGGATTCTCCCTTCCCGAGGCACGAGCTGCTCTACTTCAGGTCGCTGGGTCTGCGCGCGCTCAAGGCGGCCGACCTCGTGCTGACCTCCACGCAGTTCAACCGCAGCCGCTTCGAGGTATACGCGCCGCAGGTGAACACGGCCGTCATCGGCATCGGCTTCGACGATGAAGTTCTGCCGCCGCCGCCCTCTCTGCCGGAGCAGGAGCGCTTCGGCCTTCTTTTCTTCGCCTCGCCCTACCCTCACAAACTCACCGCTCTGGGCATGCGCCGTCTCTCGGCTTGGCTGGAGCAGTTGCCCGAGGCGGATCGGGTGCGCATCCACGTCATCGGCAGGCTTCCCGCGCATGCGGAGCTGCCCGACGAGCGCTGGATTCAGCACGAGCGGCTGCCCTTCGCCGAGCTGAAGCTGCTGCAGCGCCGCGAATGTCGCGCCACGGTCTACTTCTCGGCCTACGAGGGCTTCGGGATGCCGCCGGTTGAGAGTTTGCGAAACGGCGTGGTGTGCGTGGCCTCGGATTTGCCGCCCATCCGCGAGAATGTGCCGTCGCGCTACCTCTTCCGCAACGGCGATGAGGCTGATTTCATCGCCTGTCTCAACCGCGCTTGGCAGCACCCGCAGGAACTTGAGCTGCCCGACTACCCCGATTGGAACGCGGTTGCCGAACGCGCCGTCGCGGCCATGCGAGCCTGCTCGCCCGGCGAATAAGGCATTTTGCTTGCCAATCCGAGTCATTTCGTCCATAATGCTGCCGTGTCGGTCATCTGCTCCATCTTCACTCACTTCGCCAACCGAGACAACACCCTGACCTGCCTGCGGCGGCTGGCGGCGCAGACGCGGCGCCTCGAACACATCGTCATCATCAACAACAGCAGCCCCGATGATCCCGCCATGAGCGAAGCGCGAGCTCTGGCCAACGCCTCGGGACTGCCCGAGGGCTGCCTGCACATCCTGCAAATGCCCGGCAATCTCGGCAATGCGGGCGGCTGCGCACACGGCCTCAACTACGCCTTCCGAGACCTCGGTGCCGACGCCGTTTGGGTGCTCGATGACGATTCCTGGCCGCGCCCCGGCGCCCTCGAGGCTCTGCTCCGCGAGCCCGTCGATGACGGCACGGTGCGCATGAGCCTCGTCATCGACCCCAAGGCCAACGATGAGCTCAGCTGGCCGCTCACCATCCCCGCCGAACCCGGACGCGACCGCAAGTGGGTCAATGCCGTGCGCCGCTCCGAGCTTCCCGAGGGCCATGCCATTGTGTCGCGCGGCGGCTGGCTCGGCGCGCTCTATCCGCGTGCGGTTTGGCAGAAGGCCGGCACGCCGACGCCCGAGCTCTTCATTCGCGGCGAGGATGAGGAGTACCCGTGGAAGGTGCGCCATGCCGGCTTCCGCTTCATCACCGTGCGCGACTCCGAACTCGAACACCCCGGCTCGAAGTACGAACTGCTGCACGTCGACATCGCCGGACGATCCTTCTTCTACGAGCCCGGTCTGAGCGATTCGCGCCTCTACTACAAGATCCGCAACTGGAGCTGGCTGCAACGCCTCAAACGGCCGAAGGCCCACCTGCAACGCCTCGCCGCCTGTGCTTTTTATGCACTGCTGACTCTCAACGCCATGCTGCGCTGTGACGAGGTGAGCGTCAGGCGCATCTACACCCTCTTCCGCGCTCTGCATAACGGCTTTTACGGCAAACTTCGCCCGTGGTGAAGACGCGGTTCGCGCGTGGTGAAGACGCAGCGCCGCCCCCGCCCGCAGCTCCTCGGCACGACAAAAATCACCCGATTGCAGAAATTTCTCTTTACAAAGCGCACAAAGCAGGTATAATCAGCGCCCGACATCGTAGCCTCTCAACAACAATAACCATCACATATCAACATGAAAGTTCTTTCCTCACTCGCCTCCATGAAGCGACGCCATGCTGATTGCCAGATCGTGAAGCGCAAGGGCACGCTTTACGTGATCTGCAAGAGCAACCCCAAGTTCAAGGCTCGCCAGGGCGCTACCGCCGGCACCCGCCTCAGCAAGAAGGGTGTCAAGTGAATACAGACCCTCTTCAGGGCTCTGTAAATGAAAGACCGGTGTCATAAACCCGGTCTTTTTTTGTTGCGAAGGCAACAGGTTTCTTCTTCTCCGCATCTCCGTCCACCTTTCCCCTACATTCTCCTCTCTCATGGAAACAGCGCAGCACGTCCGCAGCAAGGTCTTTGAACTCGGCGACTTTTGTTTCGATGACGGCCAATGCCTGCCGGGCATGCGGCTGGCCTACGAGACTTACGGCGAGCTCAACGCCGATAAGAGCAACGCCATCCTGCTCTTTCACGCCCTGACCGGCAGCCATCATGCACACGGTCAGAACGCCGTCCTTCCCGAGGCGGGCGACTTCTGGCAGCCCGAGAACTTTGAAGGCTGGTGGGACCTCATGATCGGCCCGGGCAAGCCGCTCGACACCGAGCGCTACTTCATCATCTGCATCAACTTTCTGGGCAGCTGCTACGGCAGCAGCGGTCCGACCTGCATCGCGCCGGACGGCGAGCCCTGGGGCAGCCGCTTTCCGCTGGTGACGGCCAACGATCAGGCGCGTGCACAGATTCGGCTGCTGGACGCCATGGGCATCGAGCGCTTCGCCATCGTCGGCCCGAGTGTCGGCGGGATGCTCTCTCTGGCCACCGCGAGCATGTACCCGGAGCGCGTGCGCAGCGTCATCATCCTCGGCGCCTCCTACCGCCCCTCCATCGAGCACCGCCTCTCGGTCTTTGAGCAGATTCTGGCCATTGAGCTGGACGAGAAGTACCGCGCCGGGATGTACCCGCTCAGCGACCCGCCCCGCCGCGGTCTCGCCCTCGCCCGCATCATCTGCCACAAGCTTTTCGTTTATCAGAAAGGGCTCGAGAAGCGCGCCCGCAAGGGCATCTGCGACCGCAAGGGCATGCTCAGCTGGTATCTGCCCGCCCGCAACACGGAGAGCTACATGCTGCATCAGGGCACGAAATTCGCGCGGCGCTTCGATGCCAACGCCTACATCCGCATCGTCAACATGTGGGCCTCGTTCGATCTTCCCGCCCTCAGCGGCAAGCGCACGGTAGATGAGGCCTTCCGGGTGTATGCCGCCCACGGCATTCCGTTCATGATCTTCTCCATCAGCACCGACTGCTGCTTCACCCCGCGAGACGTCTCGGCCTTCGCCCGCCGCCTGCAGCGCTGCGGCGTCGATGCACGCTACGCCTGCATCCGCTCGCTGAAGGGGCATGACTCCTTCCTGCTGGAGCCCGAGCTCTATCAGGATGAGATCAGGCGCTACCTGAGTCTTTGATGATTTTTGGCTTCTCATTGCAACCAAGCGTATATTCAGGGGTTTAAGACAGCAAGGTATGGCTACCCCGACTCAACCCGACCCCCTCGAGCTTCTGCTCCGCGAAGCCTCCGATCCTACTCTCCCGGCCGACTTCGAATCCAAGCTCATGCAGAGGCTCCACCGCCTGCAGGACCGCAGTCACCCGGATGACGCCGCTCTCGACGAGCTTCTGCTTCACGCCTCCGACCCGGAACCGCCGCCACGGCTCCTGCGCTCCGTGCTCGATGCCCGTTTCCTCAGCAAGCGCCCCGCTCTCCCGTACAGACGTCGCAGGGTCGGCCTCTTCCTGCACAAATACGCCGCGTCTTTCCTGCGCAAATGCGCCGGGGCTGCCTGCCTGTTCATCGGCACAACGCTCGTCTGCATGATGCACGAGAGGATGGAGGACAGCGCACCGCTCGCCGATGTGATGGCGGGAGCGTTCGCAC
>DXFQ01000092.1 GCA_019114365.1 Candidatus Parakkermansia intestinigallinarum
GCGAGAAGGCGCGCGCCGAGCTGGAGGCCGCCCATCTGCAGCTGCCGATGGAGGACGGCACGAAGCTCAGCGGCTGGTTTTTCAACCGCGGCGCTCAGGCGCCTCTCGTGCTGATGTTCGGCGGCAATAACATGCATGTCGGCTCTTTTTTGGATCTGCCGCTCGCCGACATGAGCCGCTCGTATCTCTTGCTCAACTATCGCGGTTTCGGCGAGAGCGAGGGCGAGCCGAGCGAGGAGAGCGTCGTGGCCGACGCCTGCTTCAGCTACGATTGGGCGGTGGCGCAGGTGGGCGGGCAGCCGGCGTCCGTTGCGGTCGTGGGCTTCAGCCTCGGTTCGGGGGTGGCCGTGCAGTTGGCGGCGCGCCGCCCGCTCAGCAGGCTGGTGCTGATTTGCCCCTTTGACAGCATCGTCGGCGTCGCTGAGGACTTCGTGCCCTGCCTGCCGAATCTCGCCCTGCGCGACCGCTTCGATTCTGCGGCGAAGGCTCCGCTCATCCGTTGCCCGCTTTGCATTTTGGCGGCGGAGCGCGACAGCATCGTGCAGCCGCCCCGCACGCAGAAACTGCGCGAGGCCTTCGCACGCGAGCATGAGTATCGCAGTTACCCCTGCGACCACAACGATATCTTCGCCGCTCCCGGCTTCTCGCGCGATTTGTTCAACTGCCTGCCGTCGGGCGCCGAGGCGACGGTCGCGCCGCTGCCCGAGTCCTGAGGCGGGCGCGGGCAGCCGAGCGTGCGCGCTTCTTCATCGCGCGGGCCCTGAGCGGCGCTGCCCGAGTGACGCTGCCCGAGAGACGCTGCCCGAGTGACGCTGCTTGTGCGCCCGCGCTTGTGTGACACTCTTTGCGCGACGCCGCCGCAGGTCAGCAGGTGAGGGCATTTTTGGCCAGTCCGGCCAGCGATGTCTCGCGGTAGCCGGCTTGGAGCGCGTGTCCGGTTTCGTACATGGTGCGGATGACGCTGTCGAGGCTTACGAAGTGCGACCCGTCGCCGCGCATGGCGAGGCGGGCGGCGTTGACGGCCTTGACGGCGCCGATGGCGTTGCGCTCGATGCAGGGAACCTGCACCAGCCCGCAGATGGGGTCGCAGGTCAGGCCGAGATTGTGCTCCATGGCGATTTCGGCGGCGTTTTCAATCTGCGCCGAACTGCCGCCCATGGCAGCCGTGAGCCCGGCCGCCGCCATCGAGCAGGCAACACCCACCTCGCCTTGGCAGCCGACCTCCGCACCGCTGATGGAGGCGTTGGTGCGGTAGAGGTTGCAGATGGCCGCCGCCGTCAGCAGCATGATGCCGGTGCCCTGCTGCGCCGTGTAGGGCGAGTCTTTGTAGCCGTAGCGGTTGAAGTAGCGCAGCACCGAGGGCATCACGCCCGCTGAGCCCATGGTCGGGGCGGTGACGACGCGGCCGCCGGCGGCGTTCTCTTCGGAGACGGCGAAAGCCCAGAGGTTGATCCAATCAATCATGACGAGGGCATCCTCATCGTTGTGGCGGAACTTGTCTTCGAGGCGGTGGTAGATGAGCGGTGCCCGGCGCACGAGGTGCAGGGGGCCGGGCAGCGAGCCGGAGGCGGCGATGCCGCGCTCGATGCTCTCCTCCATCACCAAGGCGATGCGCTTGACGCCGTGGCGCACCACGGGCGAGGGGCGCAGCGCGCATTCATTGAGAAGGACGAGCCCGGCGATGGTGAGCTTCTCTCGCGCGCAAATCTCCATCATCTCGCGGCAGGAGCTGAAGGGGTGGGGCACCTCGGGCGGGTCGGCGGGGCCGCGGTCCATCTCATCCTCGCGGCGGATGGCTCCGCCGCCGATGGAGAAGTAGCGCTCGGTGAGCAAGGGGGCTCCCTCGGCGTCGCTCGCGGTGAACTCCATGCCGTTGGGGTGTTGCGGCAGGCTCTCCTTTTTGAGCAGGAGGACGGAGTCGTCCATGCAAAAGTGAATGGGCTTGACGCCTCCGAGGATGAGGCGCTCGGTGCGCCGCACGGTGCCGAGGTAGTCGGCGCCGATGTCGATGCTTTCGGCCTCTTCACCCATGAGGCCGTAGACGACGGCGCCGGGGGTGCCGTGCCCTTCTCCCGTCAGCGCGAGCGAACCGTAGAGGCGCACGCAAACACTTTCGGTCTGCGCCAGCAGCCCTTGCTCGCGCAGGTGGCGCACAAAGCGGGCGGCGGCGCGCATCGGGCCCATCGTGTGTGAACTCGATGGGCCGATGCCGATGGAGAAAACGTCAAAGAAACTCGTGTACATGACCGGGAATGCTCGGCGGAGCGGGAAGGGGGAGGGGAAGTGGGGAAACGAAGGGGGGCGAGGACGATGAGCCGTGCTCAACGATGCAACAAAGCGGCAGTCCCGCCCGAGGGGACTGCCGCTTGTCAAAGTATCGGCTTTTTACTTGATGAGGCCGAGCTCGCGACCGGCCGTCGCGAAGGCCTCGATCGCGCGATCGAGCTGCTCTTCCGTGTGAGCCGCAGAAATCTGCGTGCGGATGCGCGCCTGATTCTTCGGCACCACCGGGTAGAAGAAACCCATGGCGTAGACGCCCAACTCAAGCAGGCGGTCGCTCATCTTCTGCGAGAGAGCCGCATCGCCGATCATCACCGGCACAATGGCGTGGCCGGCACCGGCGAGCGTAAAGCCGCACTGCTCCATGCCCTTGCGGAAGTAGGCGGCATTGTGCTGCACGCGCTCGGTCAGCTCGGTGGAGGCCTCCAGCATATCGAGCACCTTGATCGTCGTCGCGGCGATGGCGGGCATCACGCTGTTGGAGAAGAGATAGGGGCGAGCCTTCTGGCGCAGTGTATCAATGATCTCCTGACGCGCCGAAACGTAACCGCCGGAAGCACCGCCGAGCGCCTTGCCGAAGGTGCCGCTCGTGATGTCGATCTTGCCGAAGAGACCGCAGTGCTCATGCGTACCGCGACCGCGCTTGCCCAGCACGCCCGTCGCGTGCGATTCGTCGAAGTGGACGAGAGCGCCGTACTTCTCGGCCAGAGCGTGAATCTTGTCGAGGCTGGCGATGATGCCGTCCATCGAGAAAACACCGTCCGTCGAAATGAGAATCGTGCGTGCCCCGTTCGCCTTCGCTTCCTGCAACTTGGCCTCGAGATCGGCCATGTCGTTGTTGTTGTAGCGGTAGCGAGCCGCCTTGCAGAGGCGCACGCCGTCGATGATGGAGGCGTGGTTGAGCGAATCGGAGACAATGGCGTCCTCCTTGCCGAGCAGAGCCTCAAAAAGACCGCCGTTCGCATCGAAGCAGGAGCCGAAGAGAATCGTATCCTCCGTGCCGAGGAAGGCGCTCAGGCGCTCCTCAAGCTCGCGGTGCAGCGTCTGCGTGCCGCAGATGAAGCGCACCGACGCCATGCCGAAGCCCCAGCGCTTGATGGCTTCGCGGGCCGTCTCCTCGAGCACGGGATTGTTGGCCAGGCCGAGGTAGTTGTTGGCGCACATGTTGATGACTCGGCTGCCGTCGCGCAGACCGACCTCCGAGAACTGGGGCGTGTGAATGTAGCGCTCCTGCTTGAACAGACCGGCGGCCTTCATGGCGTCGAGGTCTGATACCAGACGATTCTTGAAATCCGTGTTGTACATAGCGGGAAAGAGGCTGAGGACTATCAGTCTGACGAATTGTAGCCCCGCAACGCGGAACTGTCAATCCGAAAGGAAGCGTATTGTGACATCCGTGACGCAGCCCCCGCATGCAAGCGAACGCAGGTCGCTGCCCGCAGTAACAGCGAGAGCCGCCGGAGCAGCAGGAGCCGCCGGAAAGCCGAAAAGCCGAAAAGCCGACTCGGCTGAAGCGAGGTTCGGCAGAAGCGAGACGCGGTCGCCCGGCCGGGGCAGTCTCATGCGCTGTTATCCTCCTGAGCTTTTGTGCGCTTGACGGCCTGAAAGACGGGCGGTATCATGAAGGAGTGAGCAGCGAAGAAGTGTGTTACCCCAACGGACAGGCGGCGCGGGCGGGTGATATGATATGGATGGGTGGCCGCGTGCGCAAGGTGATCGAAGTCGTGTCCGCCGCCCGGGCGCCCTTGTTCGGCGACGTTGACGGTGGCATCCTCGTCTCTCGCCACATAGGCCCCTTTGACGCCGGAGGGCTGCTTTACGTCAGCCGTCATGACTTGGAGCAGGAATGGGTCTCTCCCCTCGCAGAGGCGGACAGGGATGAAATCGAGGGCCTGTACAAGGCTCTGGGCGGCATCATGCATCAGGAGATATGGGGAAATCCCCGCTACGCGTATCATCCTGTTTTGCTCGTCGAGACGGCCGACGGCGGCGAAGAGGAGGTTTGGTATTTGTTTTTACAGCCGTCTCAAGATGTCCGTCGCACCTCGGACACGGAAGTTTGTTATGCGTATCACACCAAGAGCAAGCGCTTTGAACAAGTGCCCCATTCCCGTCGCTACGATATGATACGCGGCTTGGTCGAGGCCCGGGGCGGGGGGTGTGAATCGGATGAAGGGGCAGCGCCTCTTCGCGGCTGAAACCGCGGCAAGGGGCGCCTGCCCGACGCAGTCTGCCCCCGCGCGCCCGCTGCCGAGGCCGCTGTCGCGGCTCTCGGTGCATCGCGCGGGGGGCCGGCGGATGATCAGTCGCGGGTGTGCACGGCGCTGATTTCGCAGATGTAGAGTGTGTGCAGGGGATTGTCCTCGTTGTACCAGCGCGGGGAGACCTCCGCCCAGTCCGTGAAATCGCTCTGCTTCATGTCTCCGGCAAACATCTTGCGGCATTCGATGACGAGATCGGCGTCGTTCATCGCAACGAGTCCTGATTCCAGGGTGCAGGGGCTGAGCTTGGTGGCGGCCATCTTGTCGACGTCGCGCCCGCTGTGCCGACCGCAGTAGGTGAGGTCCTCGCGGTAGCGTTCGGGCATGAAGCTGAGGGTGAGGGAGGGCTCGCGGGTGATGAACTCGCGGGTGTATCGGTTCGTGCGCACGAAGACGAAGGCGACGGGGCGGTTCCAGACGAAGCCGAG
>DXFQ01000093.1 GCA_019114365.1 Candidatus Parakkermansia intestinigallinarum
GTGGGCTCGGAGATGTGTATAAGAGACAGGGGATGCAGAAGGGGGAGACCCGGCGCGGGCCGCTCTTGATCAGCGTCTCGCAGTTCGTGCTGTGAATGCCCAGACCGCCGATACCCGAACCGATCATCACGCCGATGCGCGTCTTGTCCTCCTTCTCCGGGTCGAGGGCGGCATCTTCCATCGCCATGACGGCGGCGCCCATGGCAAGCTGTTCAAAGCGGTCGCAGCGACGCACCGCCTTGGGGTCTGATTTGAAGTAGGGAGTGGGGTCGTAGTTGCGCACTTCGCCGGCTATCTGCGAGGGGAAGGCGGAGGCATCAATGCTGGCAATGCGAGCGATACCCGAGCGGCCCTGTTTCATCCCCTCCCATGTCTCGGCGGCTGTGTTGCCGAGCGGGGAGACGGCACCGATACCTGTGATAACGATTCGACGGTCTGTCATAGCAGTGAGCTGAGCTTAACTGATGAAGAAGCTAAAGTCAAGTCCAAAAGCCGCGCAGGCGGCAGGAAATCGCCCTGCCGCCCTTTTCCGCGCGAGAAGTCGCTGCGCACCTGCAGCTGAGCCTGTCAGGCGCGCAGCGACGATTTGATTTATGCGACGATTTTATTTATCATACCTGATGCTGATGGTGCCGCGCGAATCGAGGCGGCGATCGCAACCGAAGATGATGAAGAGGCGGGGATTTTTCACCTCGGAGGCGACTTTGAGGCGGTAAATATTGCCGCGGGTGTTGTGCGGAGCTCCGGCGTTGCCCTCGTGCATGTCCTCAGCGACGAGCTTGGTGCCGTCATAGAGGCGAACACCCTTGGTGGGCAGGGCGTCGTTGCCGCCCTTGTAGACGAAGGTCACGGTGTAGGTGCCCGCGTCGCCGATGGGCAGTTCGCCGTTGAGCTGCACGGGCGTCTCGTCGGTGGGAAGCGACGAGGGAGTCCAGCCGTTCTCGTACGTGAGCCCCTTGGCCCAGACCTTCAGAGAGATATCGGCAGCCATGCCCAGAGTGCTTTCCGGCGCGAGCTCCTTCATCTTGGCGGCGTACTTGCGCATCAGACCGAGCTTGGTGACGTCGCCCTTGCGGTGGATAAAGCCGATGGCATTGGCACAGAAGACCTGCCGCTGCTCGGGCGTATAGCCGGGCTCTTCGAGTTTGGCGTCGAGCTCGGCGAGAATCTCGTCGAGGGTTGCATCGCGCATCTTGCCGCCATCACCCTTGACTTGGTATTTGAGCATCTTCTCCGTGAACTGCCAGGGGTTGAACTCGAAGCTGCGCATCACGCCCGTCTCGTCCTTGGGATCGGCCTGAGAGATCTTCCCCTTGACGTTGGGGCGACTGGCACCTTCGACCTGCAGGGCAAGCCCGAGCAGGCGGGCCTTGGCCGCACCCTGCTCGCGATCCGCCTGACTGACGAGTTCGTTCTGATGCTTCATCGCGTTGATGTGGAAGGCGATGCGCTCCGCAACCTCCTTGGCGTCCGCACGCATCATGACGGGGCCGCAGATGGTGGCCGTGTGGCGGCCGCCGGGGCCGTAAACGGCGATGGCGGGGTAGGAGTCGATGCTGTCGACGACGCCGAGCTGTTTGCTGTTGGGATCCAGCGGGGCGAGCTTGCCGAGGCGCTTCGCGATCGCCTCGCGGTCTTCAAGCTTGGCGAACTGGGGCATGGCGACGCTGAGAATGACGGAGTCGCCGGCCGCATCCAGCACGCGCTTGCTCTTCATGAGGCGCTCGCAAATATCCTTGCTGAACTTATCCCACTTGTCGGCGTAGATAAAGAGCAGGTAGCCGTTTTCGCCGACCTTGGCAGAGGCCTGCTCAAAGTTCTCGGCCTTGGTGGCGGCAGGGCTGCTCGTAGCGCAGAGCGGCAGCAGCGCCACGGCGGCGAGGCTGGTGGTCAGAAATGTTTTCATAGACGATGAATATCGGGTTAGGGAATGCTGCTGTGTGTGGGGAGGCGGCCGACGTCAGGAGGCCTGATTGCCGTAGATGTAAATACCGTTGAGGTGCATGAAGTTCTCACCCGGGCGCAGAACGCGCACGTAGCGTGCGCGCGGCAGCTCGCTCTGCAGGTCGAAGCGCGTGACGCGATCGGGCACCTGGCCGGCCGGCTGGCCCACATCCTTCCAATCGTCATCGCGGCCGGTGGCCGAGACTTGGATACGCAAGCCGGAGAGGCGGTTGCGGTGTTCAGGGGTGGTGACGACAACGACACCGGTGACGTTGATGAGGCGCGGCAGCTCGACGGCAGCCCAAGAGTCCTTCTCCTTCTTGGTGTGGAAGTGGCCGCCGCCCTTCATCAGCAGGCCGGGGTGAGCGCAGGGGTTGTCGTATTGCGGCGCACGGCTGCTGAAGTAGACCATGCCCTCCTCGGACCAGAGCTTGCCGGGGAAGGGTTCAAACTTGGGCAGTTTGTTGTCGGGCTTGCTGTAGCGCGGTGAAAGCATCTTGACGATGCTGCGGTAGGTCTGGCGGTCGCGCATGGCTTCGGCGCGGAGCAGAACCTCCCCGAGCATTTTGTCTCGGTCATCGGCCGCGATGCCGCTGCCCTGCGAGAGGCAGTCGATGGTTGCCGCCATGAGCTTGTCCTGCCCCGCCTTGCTCATACCTTCGGCAAGCTTGGTGCCCCAGGACAGGGCGATGGTGGCGTAGGTCGGGTTGGAGGCGACGCTGCTCAGAACAGCCCGGTAGAAGCTGCACTTCTGATCGTCGCTCACGGCGTTGTTCTGCTTGAAGAGCTCGAGTTGCTTGTCGAGGAACTGCTCAACGCGCCAGCGGTCGGGCCCCTGCTCATCCACCGCCTTCCAGAACTCTCCCAGAGTCGTCAGCCGCACGCTGTCGTCGCCGAAGGTCTTGTTGAGGTTGGGGTAGATGTATTTGCCGAGCAGCTGCGAAGCCATCTCCGGGAACTTCGGCACGAGGAGCTTGCAGATCTGGGCGTTGAGCGTGCGCCAGTTGCCTTCCTCACCGACCTCGGGGCGCGCGATGTAATCGGCATAGTCGCGCCATGCCAGATAGTTGGCCGGCTGGTAGGTGACGGCTTGGTTGTAACAGGTAATGGCCTTGCTCTTGTCTCCCGCGCCGACCTGTGTGGCAAAGAGGGAGGCCAGGGTGCGGTAGGCGTTGGAGATGCGCGAGCGAGCGGCTTCCTTCTTGTCCTCGGAGTACAGTTTGTCGGCCATGTGGAGCGACGAATACTCCCAAGTCTCGCGCCAGGGGGTCCAGTGCAGGCTGCGCTCCCATGTCAGCGAGTAGGAGGGCACCCACTTGTCTTGGACGCGCAGCACGAAGGCGCAGTGGCCGGGCTCGCCGGCCGTGAGCGCCGGCACGCCGTTGGCGCAGGCCGAATAGGCGCCGAAGTGCGAGAGCGAGCCGCAGACGCCGCCGACCTTGTTCGTGAAGAGCATGGAGTTGTCGAACAGGCCTTCGAAGGGCTCCCAGTAGCCGTCGCCGTGAATGCTCTCGCCGAAGAGGTTGTAGAGCTTGTAGCCGTTGCGCCAGCAGCACCCGCTGTAGCGCTCAACCGGCAGGTGCACGTTGTCCAGCGACCATTCGAGAGACTCGCGCGTGCAGAAGCGGTTGTCTCCCTTGCAGCCGGTGACGACGCGGCGCAGCCAGAAGGGCAGGTCGTCAAACACGACGTTGAGGCGGT
>DXFQ01000094.1 GCA_019114365.1 Candidatus Parakkermansia intestinigallinarum
GAGGGGGCGGGAGCCGCGGTGAGGCGGAGCTTCCGCCGCCGATTCCGCCGGCGCCGGAGAGTTTGCCGGAGTTTCGCTATCCCGATCTGCAGATTGCGCGTCGCCGCGAGGAGATTGCGGAGGCTCTGCGCCGCCACCGCGTGGTGATTGTTGTGGGTGAGACGGGCAGCGGCAAGACGACACAGCTGCCCAAGATTGCGCTGGAGGTGGCGGGGAAGCGCCCGGGGATGCTGGGCTGCACGCAGCCGCGCCGACTGGCGGCGGTGGCGGTGGCTCGCCGCATTGCGGATGAGGTGGGCTGCGAGGTCGGTGATTACGTGGGCTATCAGGTGCGTTTCGATGACCGGACGGGGCCGCAGACGCGTCTCAAGATGATGACGGACGGTATTCTGCTGGCGGAGACGCAGGCGGATCGGGATTTGCGCCGCTATCACACGATTATTATTGACGAAGCGCACGAGCGCAGTCTGAATATTGATTTTCTGCTCGGCTACATGAAGTTGCTGCTGGAGCGGCGCGGTGATATCAAGCTCATTATTTCTTCGGCGACGATGGATGCGGCGGCGTTTTCGGAGTTTTTCGACGGGGCTCCGGTTATCAATGTGGAGGGGCGCACTTTCGGTGTCGATTACCACTACATGCCGCCGCTGTCGGAGGATGAGGAGCTGCCGGAGCATGTGGTGCGTGCGGTGACGTGGCTTTCGGAGTATGATGAGCGGGGGGATGTGCTGGTGTTTTTGCCGGGGGAGCGCGAGATTCGGGATTGCGCCGATGCGCTTTCGGCGCTGGAGCTGCCGCGGACGGATGTGCTGCCGCTCTTCGCGCGTCTGGGGCTCGGGGAACAGCAGCGCATTTTCAATCCGCAGAAGGGACGGCGGCGCCTTGTGCTGGCGACGAATGTGGCGGAGACGTCACTGACGATTCCGGGTATTATTTATGTGATTGACAGCGGGCTGGCTCGCATTTCGCGCTATTTGCCGGGGCGCCAGATTCAGCGCTTGCAGGTGGAGCCGATTTCGCAGGCGAGTGCCCGCCAGCGGGCGGGACGCTGCGGGCGCATCACGGAGGGTGTCTGCATCCGGCTGTATTCGGAGGCGGATTTTGAGAGCCGCGATGCGTTTACGGATCCGGAGATTCGCCGGAGTGCGCTCGCGGGGGTGATTCTGCGCATGGCGGATCTGAAATTGCCGCCGCCGGGTGAGTTTCCTCTGCCGGATCCGCCGAGCCAGCGCCTTATCAGCGAGGGCTACAAGACGCTGCGGGAGATCGGGGCGATTGATCGCAAGCGAGAGTTGACGCCGACGGGGCGCCATCTGGCTCGGCTGCCTCTCGATCCGCGGCAGGGGCGCATGCTGCTTGAGGCGCGGCACGAGCAGGCGCTGCCGGAGATGCTGGTGATTGTCGCGGGGCTGAGTATCATGGATCCGCGCGAGCGGCCGGCGGAGGCGGCGGAGCAGGCGGATCGCGCGCATGCGGTGTGGCGAAATGAGGAGAGTGATTTTTTGTCGCTGCTTTCGCTCTGGCGTGCGACTTTGGAGTTTCGCGAGGGGGGGAGTTTGCGCCGCAATCGGCTGCGCCGATGGTGCGCGGCGCATTTTTTGAATTTTCTGCGGGTTGTCGAGTGGCATAATTTGGTGCAGGATCTGGCGTCTTCGCTGCGGGAGTTGCTCAGGTGGAGTATTCCGGAGTTGCCCCCGGCGGAGGAGCAGGCGACGCCGGAGCGCATTCACCGCTCGCTGCTGGCGGGCGCTCCGCTGCAGTTCGGTGTCTGGCGCCCGGAGGACAAGGTTTACCGCGGGGCGGGCGGGCGCGATTTTGCGATTTTCCCGGGCTCGGGGCTGTTTCGCCGCAAGAAGCGCCCGGATTGGGTGATGGGGACGGAGCTGGTGGAGACGTCGCGGCTCTGGATGCGCCGCGTTGCGCTGCTGGATCCGGCGTGGATTGAGCAGGTGGCGCCGCAGCTTTGTGCCCGCCACGCGTACGATGCGGCTTGGGATCGGGAGAGCGGGCAGGTTTTCGCCAAGGAGCGCGTGACCTGCGGCGGGTTGACGATTGTGGACGGCCGCCGCATCAGTTACGCGCGATGCAATCCGGCGGGGGCGCGAGATATTATGATTCGCGACGGGATTCTGGCTCGCGAGCTCAAGCACCCTGCCCCGTTTCTCCGCCATTTGGAGGAGATGCGCGAGGAGGTGCGCTGCATCGAGGCGAAGCTGCGCCGCCGCGATTTGATCTGGTGCGAGGAGGGTGTCTACCGCTTTTTTGAGGAGCGCATCCCGGCAGAGATTCATTCGGAGCGGGCGCTGACGAGCTGGCGGCAGCAGGCGGAGCGGCAGCAGGCGGATATTCTTTTTGTGCCGCGAGAGGACTGTGTTTACCCCGGCGAGGATGAGGCTCCGGCGGATCTCTACCCGGATGTGTTGCAGGTGGGCGGCGAGAGCTACGAGCTGCGCTACGTGCACGAGCCCGGCGAGCCGGATGACGGTGTGACGCTGGTGCTGCACGTCGACCAACTCGATGATTTCCCGGACTGGCTGCCGGAATGGGGGGTGCCGGCGCATCTGGCGGCGCGTGCGGAGATGCTGATGCGCACGCTGCCGAAGGATTTGCGGCGCTTTCTGGTGCCGCTGGGCGAGGCGGCGGAGGATTTTGCCGAGGATTGGTTCGGCCGGGAGCCCGACCGACCGCTGATGCGTGCGCTGGCGGAGTTTGTGTCGGAGCGCAGCGGCTGTTTCTGCAACGCGCAGCAGTTTGATGCGGACAAGTTGCTGCCGGAGTACGTCACGAAGCTGTCGGTCTGCGACGATGCGGGGCATGAGCTGGCGTTCGGGCGCTCGGTGCCGGCGCTGCGCGAGAAGCTGGAGGAGTACCGCAAGGCTCGCTTCCGCAAGAAGGCGTCGCGGCAGTTTTCGTCGACACCGATGACGAGGTGGGACTGCGGGGTGTTGCCGCCGAGTGTGGAGGTCGGCAGCGGTGTGGGCTACCCGGCGCTGCGCGAGGAGGGGGAGCGGGTGCGCCTGCACATCTGCCCGAGTGCGGAGGAGGCGGAGTACGTGCACCGCTTCGGGGTGCGGCGTCTGGCGCTGATTCGCCACGGGGATTTCATCAACAGCATCCGCAAGAAGATGCCCGTCAGCGGTATGGCGGCGAAGCTGGCGCTGAGCACGGTCGGCGCGCAGCCGAAGAACAATGCGTTTGATACGATTTATGCGGCGATGGATGCTTCGCTGCGGCCGCTGCCCCGCTCTCCGGAGTCTTTTGATGAGGCTTGTCTGAGGATGCGCGAGGCTGTCTACGACGGCATTGCGGGGCCGCTGAGCCGGATTTGGGATCAGCTGGCCGAGCTTGACCGCAGGTGCCGGGAGTTCTGTCTGACGGCGGGGCGAGACCGCTATGCTTCTCGCATTGCGGAGGAGTTGCAGCGGCACTGGGGCTGGCTGACGCGCCCGTTTTTCCTGAGCGGCGATGCGCCGGATTACCTTGCGGATCTGCCGCGCTATCTGCGCGGTTTCGGGGAGCGCTTGAGGCGCATTGCGGAGCAACCGGCGCTGCGCGAGCTGGAGCGCATCGAGGCGCTCGAGGCGGCTGTGCCGGCTTTCTTTTTTGAACAGGCGTTGCAGCACGGGCAGCATTGGCGATGGCTGGCTTTTGCCCGCATGGTTGAGGAGTTCCGCCTTTCGATTTTTGCGCCGAGTCTCGCGGTCAAGGGGCGGGCTTCTGCGAAGAAGCTGGCGGCGGCGGCCGAGGCTCTGCGCTGAGGCCGGGCGTTCGGTGCACGCAGCGGAAGGCGCGGCGGCGAAAAGCGCGGGACGGCGGAAAGCGCGGCGGCGCCGCAATGGGCTTTCGGCTTGCTCTTGCGTTGACATGAGCCTCCCGACGTGGTAGGATACAGCCCGATCGGCTGATTTTCACATGAAAAAGATTGCTCTCATTACCGGTATAACGGGTCAGGACGGCTCTTTCTTGGCGGAGTTTCTCATCGACAAGGGGTACGAGGTGCACGGTATTCTGCGCCGCTCTTCTTCGTTCAACACGGGGCGCATCGAGCACCTTTATCTCGATGAGTGGGTTCGAGACATGAAGATGTCTCGCCTCGTCAATCTGCATTACGGCGATATGACGGACTCCTCCTCGCTCATCCGCATTCTCCAACAGGTGAAGCCGACGGAGATCTACAATCTCGCCGCGCAGAGCCATGTGAAGGTCAGTTTCGATGTGCCCGAGTACACGGCAGAGACGGATGCCGTGGGTACGCTTCGCATTCTGGAGGCGGTGCGTATTCTCGGGATGGAGAAGAGCTGCCGCATTTATCAGGCTTCGACTTCCGAGCTTTTCGGTCTCGTGCAGGAGGTGCCGCAGAAGGAGACGACGCCGTTTTACCCGCGCTCGCCCTACGGTGTGGCAAAGCAGTACGGTTTCTGGATCACGAAGAATTACCGCGAGTCGTACGGGATGTTCGCCGTCAACGGTATTCTCTTCAACCATGAGAGTGAGCGACGCGGTGAGAATTTCGTGACGCGCAAGATTACGCTGGCGGCGGCCCGCATTGTTCAGGGGATGCAGGACAAGCTCTACATGGGCAATCTCGACGCGCGCCGCGACTGGGGTTACGCGAAGGATTACATCGAGTGCATGTGGCTCATTCTCCAGCAGGATGAGCCGGAGGATTTCGTGATTGCGACGGGCGAGATGCACACGGTGCGCGAGTTCTGCACCAAGGCCTTCAGTGTGGCGGGTATCGAACTGCGCTGGGAGGGCAGCGGTGTTGATGAAAAGGGCATCGACACGGCGACGGGACGTGTTCTCGTGGAAGTGGATCCGAAGTATTTCCGCCCGGCCGAGGTGGAGCAGTTGCTCGGCGACCCGACCAAGGCCCGCACCAAGCTCGGCTGGAATCCCCGCAAGACGACCTTTGACGACCTCGTGCGCATCATGGTGGAGCACGATATGGAGTTTGTTCGCAAACAATGAGCCTGACGACGGCTATGATGGATTTGTCTGCACGCATTTATGTGGCGGGCCATCGCGGCCTTGTGGGCTCGGCGATTACGCGCAACCTCAAGTCGCGCGGCTACTCCAACGTCATCGGGCGCAGTCATGCACAGCTCGATCTGACGGACGGGGTGGCGGTACGCGAGTTTTTTGATGCCGAGCAGCCGGAGTATGTGGTACTCGCGGCTGCTCACGTCGGCGGCATTATGGCGAACAACCGCTATCGCGCTGATTTCATCTACAACAATCTTCAGATTCAGCAAAATGTTATCGGCGAGGCTTTTCGCCACGGTGTCAAGAAGCTGCTCTTTTTGGGCAGCACCTGCATTTACCCGCGCGAAGCGCCCCAGCCGATGAAGGAGGACGCGCTGCTCACGGGTCCGCTCGAGTACACGAATGAGCCTTACGCGCTGGCAAAGATTGCCGGGCTGCGCCTCTGCGAGAGTTTCAATCTGCAATACGGCACGAATTATATCGCCGTGATGCCGACGAATCTCTACGGCCCGTACGATAATTTTGATCTGGTCAACAGCCACGTGCTGCCGGCCATGATCCGCAAGGCGCACCTCGCCCGCTGCCTCGCCGAGGGCGATGAGGCGGCTCTGCGCCTCGACCTCGAGCGCCGGCCGATTCCGGGCTGCACGGCAGAGTCCCCGCTCGAGGAGATAACGGCGGCGCTGGCCGGCTTCGGCATTCGCGCCGAACGTCTCGAGCTCTGGGGCAGCGGACGTCCGCTGCGCGAGTTTTTGTGGAGTGAGGATATGGCCGACGCCTGCGTGCACATCATGAATGCGGTTGATTTCGCCGACCTGCGCGGTTCGCGTCCCGAGGTTCGCAACTGCCACATCAACATCGGGTCGGGCAAGGAGCTCTCCATTCGAGAACTCGCCGAGCTTGTGATACAGGCGACGGGCTTCGGCGGCGAGCTGGCCTTTGACGCTTCGAAGCCTGACGGTACGATGCGCAAGCTCACCGATGTTTCGAAGCTTCACGCGCTGGGGTGGACGCATTCGGTCGAGATCGACGAAGGCGTTCCCCGCCTCTACCGCTGGTATCTTGATGATCTCAAGACGGGCAGCGGCCGATAAGGCTCGCTGCATCGTCGTTGCACCGACACTTCGCCTGCGCCCTCGCGGCGCGGCTTCAACGCAGGAGGGCGTAGGCGAGGATGTTGGCGTTGATTTGCAGGGCGTTGCCCAGTTCGCTGCCGCCGCAGCAGCAGCAGTTGCGCGAGTTGGCGCTGTCGTTGAGCCCGTCGCCCGAGTAGACGAGCACAAGCTTGCCGTTGAGACTAATGCCCTCGAGGTAGCCGCGCGTGGGTTTCTTCCCGGCCTGCAGCGATTTGATGGTGTAGACGGTTGAGAAGATGGGGTGCGTCATGGGGATGGGCTTGAGGGAGCCGCTGCCGAAGAGGCTCGCCATCTCGCGGCGGAAGGCTTTGTCCCAGTCTTCATCCGAGCAACCGGCCGAGGCGAGCAGGAAGCCGCCGCTCTCGACGTAGCGTTTGAGGTTTTCGCGCTCGCGGGGGGTGAAGCTGAAGTTGCCCTCGCCCGTGAGGACGACAAAGGGGAAGCGGAAGAGCTCGTCGCTGTCGAGCCTCAGGGAGCGGAAGCTGCGCGAGGTGTTGATGCTGGTGCGCTGCTGGACGGCGCTCAGAAAGGCATCGGAGAAGCAGCGCGAGGTCTTTGTCCCGGCGTAAATCAGGTTGCCGCACTGCACCTCGCCTTCTTTGGCTGAGGCGAGAGGCGACAGGCCGAGCAGGGCGAGCGAGAAACAGGCGATGAGGCGTTGCGGGGAGGGGATCATGGGCGATAGGCGGGTGTGGGGGTGCTTGAGGCGGCTCGATGGGGAGGCGGACGAAGGGCTTAGTTCGAGAAGTAGGCTTTGACGGCGTCTCGGTAGGCGGGCGGCACTTGCTCGATATTTGCATCACGGCCGCTGTCGCGGCGCCTGCCGGGCTCGGCAAGGGCTGAGGGCCGGGCATCGCCGTCGCCCCTGCCCCGGCCGTCGCCGGAGCCGTCGCCCTTCCGAGGTTTGCCTTGGCCCCGCCCGTGCATTTTGTTGCTGCGGCGGGTTCCGATTTTGGATTTCTTGTTGTTTGTCGGGCGGAAGCGCGACGGTGCCGTCGCCATTTTCGAGGATCCGCTGCCGGCTCCCTGCTGCTGTTGCTGCCCTTTCTGCTGGTTCTGCTGCTGCCCGGATGGCTGGGAGCACTGTTGCTGAGCCTGCTGTCGTTGTTGCCGGCGCTGCTGCATGGCGTTGATCATCTGGCGCAGCGTCTCGGCGGCCTGACTGCTCATTTGCCCGCAGCATTTCTCGGCGGCGTCGGCAGCCGTCTGCTCGGAGGCTTCCTTGCGGGCGATCTTCTGCATGCGCTCGAGCGCCGTCGCCGCCGCGCGGTGCGCTTCAGCAGGCTCGCGGTTCGCCGCGTAGCGCGCGGCGTACGCCATCAGGGTGTCTATCTCGGCGCCGAGGCAAGCCTCCTGCAAGGCTTGCAGCATCAGGGCCATTTCGCCGAGCTCTTCGTGTGCGCTGAGGCGTTCGATGAGGCCGCTGAGCGAGTCGAGCCAGTCGCTGTAGTCGCGCTGCAAAACGCTCTGGTCGTCGGCCAAGCCTTCAAGGCGTTCGGGCTGTTTGATATTTTTGGCGCCGTATTCGTCCATGAAGCGGCGCAGCAGATCCACTTGCTCCAGCTGGCGGTTCGTCAGCTCTCTGAAGACGGCGACGGCATCCTGTGCCTCGGCGCCCAGCGCCACGAGCTCCGCCTGCGCCATCTCGGCATCGAGGTCCTGCTGCAGCTCTTCGAGGCGCTCGTGCATCGTGCGCAGGGCTGCGAGGTATTCCTCTTCGGGGGTGGCGACGGTGAGCCGAGCCGCATCGGCCGCATTCCGGGCAAAGACCTCGACGAGCTTGCGGGCTACCTCCGAGAGTTTGCCGTCCATGTCGAAGACGGGGAAGTCGCCGGCGAGTGCCGCGGCTATCTGCTTGGCTTCGTTGCTGCCGGTGATGATGCTCATCAGGTGGCGGGAGCGCTCGAAGGGCGGTGCGTTGCGAGCGTTCTCGATGGCGCGCAGGCTGCGGTCCCGAGCCTCGGCGAGAACGCGGTAGCGCTCCATGAACTCCTCATAGCTCGTTTCGAGCATGAGGATTTCGCGATACTGCTCCGGCGTGATGACGCTCAGGGTGGTGGTGCCCGACGAGATGATGTTGTAGCGGTAGGGGTTGGCGTCGCTCGCTTCGGCTCGCAGTTCGATGACTTCGCCCTCTCGCAGGTCGAGTGCAGCGGTGTCGATCGTGCAGGTGTAGAGGCGGGTCTTCTGCTCCTGATCCAAGATGGAGACGCCGTGCTGGCGGTAGGGGCGCAGGGCTTTGTAGAGATTGAGGCGCGTGAGGGCGTAATCATCGGCGGCCTCCACTTCGATGGTCAACGGGGAGCCCGCGACGACGTATGAGCCGTCCTCCGGCGCGGCAATGCGAACCTCGGGGGCCATATCGGGCACGATGCCGATGCGGGTTTTCATCGGCATGGGCGCTTCACGGCCGGCCGCATCGCTGATTTGCAGGGTGACGACGCCGGGACGCCTCACGGGAAGGCTGACGCGCATCGTCCGCCCCTCGGCCACTCCTTCAACGCGCTGAGGTTCGCCGCCGCCGGCGGGCACGAACTCCGCATAGCCTGCGGCGATGTCCATGCTGCCGGTGAGTTCGAAGTCGATGACGGATCCGTCGGGAGCCATGATTTCACTGCCGCCGAGCGTCGCGCGACGCTCGGGCAGGCCGGTGTAGGCGGGCGGACGCACGGTGGCGCTCGCCGCCGTGATGCGCGGGTTGCGGATGACGGTGACGTCGACGAAGCGGCTGCGGGCGCTGCCGTCGCTCAGGGCAAAGGCGATGCGGCAAGGGCCGGTGACTTTCTCCAGCACGAAGCTCCAGCGCCCCTCGCTGTCGCGGAAGGCGGGCAGTTTCTGAAGGGGCAAGCCGGGCGTCTCGAGCAGCAGGGAGACATCGGAGGGCGGCTCGTCGCCCGAAATCGCGGCGGAGAGCGTGATATCATCGCCGTAGAGCACGGAAGGCTCGGCGGGCGTCAGCTCAAACTCGTAGGGCGAATAGGGCGGGATGTCCAGCGAAGGACAGAAGAGCCGCAGCCCGAGCGTTTCGACGGCTCGCGGAGCCGCTGCCGTCAGGAT
>DXFQ01000095.1 GCA_019114365.1 Candidatus Parakkermansia intestinigallinarum
TTTCCACGGAGGTTTGTTGATTATTTGCAACCCCAGCATACGGTTTGCCGGGGAAAAATCAAGCCTCCATTTTTTGTGTACTCAAGGCGCGGTCAAAATGACCGCGCCTTGAAACTTTGGGACACATGTGGAATAAAGTCCGGAAAATCGCAGCCCGAAGCGCCCAATCGACTGCTTTCGGAAAAAATGAGGCCGGCAGCAAAAAAAAGACGATTTGCGCTTGCCATCCCCTCGGAATATGGTATCATGAGCCCGAAGCAGCGCGGGTATAGCTTAATGGCAAAGCTCCAGCCTTCCAAGCTGATCATGCGGGTTCGATTCCCGCTACCCGCTTCCCGACAGTAAATCTCACACCTACAACTGAGAGCTATGAAAACAAAATTGATGATTGCATTCCTCATGGCAGGATGCCTCGCTGCGCCCCTTAGCGCTGACAACGCCAGCGTCGAAGAAGTCGCCCGTTTGGCTGCTGACTCGTCCAAGACTATCGATCAAGTGTGCCAAGCCGTCTATGAAGCTGCTCAAGCGGATCCCCAGAGTGCTGACAAACTTCTGTCTGCCGTGATTGAAGCGCGAGAGGGTACGATCTCCGACGATGAGCTTTACAAGGTCCTGCAGGCCGTCATGGCTGCTGTTCCCGAGGTGGCTGAGAACTTCCAGCGCGAAGTCCGCCGTTACTTGGGTCGCGGGTCCCAAGAGGGTTATGCCCAAACGGCTTTTTCCGCTCTGACGGCTCGCGTCGTTGAAATCATCTTCCAAAACAACAACTTCCTCCAGAGTGCTCCGAGCGGCATGTATCCGCCGGCTAACTCTTCCTCCACGGAAGAAGTCATCGCTCCGCCCGTTGTGTCTCCCGGAAACTGATTTAATATCTCTTACCTGTTAACATGAAATCCTCCATTCTTAAGGCGCTTGCGCTCAGTGGTTTTGCTGTGTCGTCGGCCATGGCCGGCTCCCTTTACGATACGGCTCCGACAATCGGTATTCCGGAGTCGTATGCCGTGTCGTGGGCGGCTCACGTCAGCTTGGGTTATGACAGTAATATCAACAGCTCGGCTGATGCTCAGGAGAGTGCTTTCGTGCGTGCCGGTGTTTCGTCGGCTTACGGCGAGTTTGAGTCTGCCGATAAGATCTCTTACAACGTCGGCTTGGGTGTGATGTATTACATGCGCGAGGCCTATGGTACGAATAACCGCGTATTCCCCGACATCACGGTGGGCGGCACCTACGAGCGCAGCTTGGGTTCGGGTTCTCGCATTCGCTTGTCGGCCAATGTGGCCTACCAGCCCGAGCCCGACTACTCCAACGGTATTTCGTCGGCTCGTGCTCGCGGCAACACCTTTATGTGGAATGTTGCGGCCAACTATTCCCAGCCGATTGACGCCCGCCTGAGCTGGGTCGTCGGTGTCGGCACCAGCGGCTACCTGTACGAAGAGCGCGAGTACCGCTATGATGACCGCCAGTACGTCACGGGCTCGCTGGGTCTGAACTATAAGTCCTCACCCGCCACCACCTACGGCCTCACGCTCAGCTACCGTCTGGATAGACGCGAGTACGGTGAGAACGCCAACAATATCTACCTGAATGCCAGTGCCACGCATGCCCTTGATTCCGTGTCGAGCGTCTATGCGTCGCTGGGTCTGCAGTGCAAGAATATCAATGACCATACGTACTTCTACCCGAACTTCCGCGCCGGCTACAACCGCCGGCTGACGGAGGGTCTTTCGGCAAACCTGTACGTCAATCTCGATAACGAGAACATCGGCACCTACGCCTTCCCGACGCTCAACTACCTCTCGGATATGGCATGGCGTCTGGGTGCTCGCCTCAACTACACGATCTCGCCCATGGTGACCGTGTTCTGCGGTGCCGAGTGGTTCTACTGCGACTACTCTCGCGGCACGAACGGACTGCAGGACATGACTCAGAGCACCTACGTGCTCAGTGTCGGTCTGAATTACTCGATTACCAAGCACCTCTCGTGGAACACCACATACAAGTTCACGGATGGCAGCAAGTGGGCCGGTGACTACACCCGCAGCATTGTGCAGACCGGCTTCTCCTACAGCTTCTGACAGACTTGACACAAGTCATGTAGGGTGGAATCTCTCTCTCTGCAGATAGGTTCCACCCTTTTCAATGAGTAAATATCATGGCAGACGGTTCGGATGCAAAGGGGCGGGAGGGTGTCCTGCACGCGCAGGACTACCTGAAGGTTCTTACCTCGCGCTGGAAGTTGATTGCGGCAGTGTTCCTGCTGGTGCTCACGGCTAGTTTTGTAGTCACCTACATCATGACGCCTGAGTACACGAGCGTGACCAACTTTTCCATCAAGCCTCCCGGAGAGAAGATCCAGCGTTCCTCCGATCGCAATGTGTCCACCATTCGTCTTGCCGAGCAGGGCGACGCTGCATGGACGGAGACGCAGTATGAGATTCTCACCTCGGAGCTGACGCTCTCGAAGGTGGTGGAGTCTCTCGACTTGGTGACCGAGTGGGGCGTTTCCGAGCTGACGGCCATCAACATGCTGCGCGGCATGATTCTCGTGACGCCGCACACCTCGACGAATCTCGTTTCCGTCGAGGTCACGCACAGCGACGCCCACATGGCGCAGAAGATCTGCGCGGCCATCCCGGAAGCCTATCGTCGTTGGCGCGACGAGAAGGAGCTCAAGGATCTCTACGACGCCGTCCGCGTTCGCGAGAACGAGTACATGAAGCAGGAGGATGTGGTGCAGGGGGAGAGAGAGGCCCTCAGCGCTTACCTCCTCGAAGCGAACTTCCCGTCTCTTGACTTCCTCGGAACGGACGGTACGAGCGCTCTGATGGGAACGCCGGAGTACCAGAGCTATACCAAACTTGTCGCGGACCGCGAGCCTCTTCGCTCGAAGATCAGTGAATTGACGGTGCACATCACCAAACTTCGCGATCTTCAGGGGCTCGAGCTTCACGAGTATGTGATGCACAACATCCTGCAGACCGATGAGACCTTGGCCTCTGCCAAGGTGCGCTCGCTGAGCGAGGAGTATGAAAAGTGCCTGCGCGATCGTGAGGAGATGCTCGTCTACCGCGGGGAACGCCATCCGGACGTCATCACGATGGACAAGCGCATCGAGAGCCTTGCGGCGAAACTCGATGAAGAACTCGTTGCTATGCGAAAGGCGCTGAGCCTCCAGCTCGTTGTCCGGCAGGATGAGCTTGCGGCTCTGGATAAACGCATCACCGAGGCCGAAACCGATTTGACGGCCAAGCGCGCTCAGGTGCAGAAGATTCATACCCAGCTCAATGACCTGCGGGCCTCGATGGAGCTGCGCGATTCGATGAAGGCGGATCTCGCCGCCGATCGCATCAACGTCAACATGCCCCGTCTCTCTATTGAGATGGTCGACAAGGCGTCGCTGCCCCTCGTGCCCAGCAAGCCGAACTACAAGCTCAACATCATCTTGGGTGCGGTGATCGGCTTGCTCGCGGGTATCATTGCAGCCCTCGTCTTCAACTACTTCGATACTTCCGTCAAGACCCTTGAGGAGGCAGAGCAACGCCTTGGACTGCCCGTGATGGCCGTGATTCCGCGCGATGCCGGCATCCTGATGCTTCAGGACAACGAAGGCCCCGACGCCGAGGCTTATCGCATCCTGCGCACCAACATCGAGCTCAAGAAGACGGTTATGAACGCCACGACCTTCGCCATCGTGTCGTCCAATGCCGGTGAAGGTAAGTCGACGACGGTTTGCAATCTCGCCTACGTCTGTGCGCAGGCCGGTTATTCAACGCTCATGATCGATGCGGATATGCGGCGCCCGAGGCTGCATCGCTATGCCGAAATCAACGGTGACTACGGCCTTTCGGACTACCTCACCGAGGACTTGGAGCTCAAGGACGTGGTGCTGCGCACGAAGGTGCCGAACCTGTTTATGCTGCCCGCCGGCAGCACGCCCCTCGACCCGTCCGGCCTCATCTCGTCCTACCGCATGGACAAACTGATCGCCGAGGCTCGCAAGCGTTTCGATGTGGTCATCTTCGACTCTCCGCCCATTCTGGGTGTCAGCGATGCCTCGCTGCTGGTCAACAAGGCTGACGCCACCCTGCTTGTGCTGCAGCCCAAGCGCATGCCGCTCAAGGCTCTCCTCCGCGCCCGCTCGACGGTCGAGAATGCCGGCGGCCGCCTCATGGGCCTCGTGCTCAACAACGTGGATATCAGCGGCGATACGCAGTACCAGTACTACACGACTTATTACTCCTACTACAGGAGCGACGGCGAATCCTCTTCGTCCAAGTCCAAGGGGAAGGCCGTTCCCGTCGCTCGCCGCGAGACACCCGCCTCGGAGAAGTCTGCCTCGGCGTCGGAGGATCGCAGCAACGGCGACCTTTACTGAGTCCTGCGTAGGCAAACGATTTGTTCACTCCCCGCTCCCGGCCGACGCCGCGAGCGGGGAGTTTTTTTTGGGCTGTACCCTGTCGCGCTCAGACCTGATTATGGGGAAGGTGTCGCCTCCGATTTGCGAAGTGACCCCGAAGCTGCCGCCGCCCGTAGCTTCCCGATGAACTTGCGGCAGCGCTGCGCGAAAGCGGCCGCCTGCTCACGTGCTGCGGCCTCCGCCGAAGAGCCCGGCTCCGGCGGCTCGCACTTGTCTTTGCCCGCAGTCGCTCTTCGTCATCGTGCGCTTTGAGGTTGACAAGGGCAGGGTAGCTGTGATATTCCTGTCCCGTGGATGGGGTATCGCACGGAGACGGAGCAACGCCATGCGGGCGTGCGTCTTTCCCTATCCCTAGCTGAAACCAATCGATTGATGAACACGATGAAAATGTTGTTGCCATGTTGTCTTTTCGCGGCGGCCTCTGCCTTTCTCCTCGCGGGGCAGAATGCCGCGACGCCTGTTTCCTCGAGTGTTTTCCCGACCACTAAGCTGCATCATGCGGCTCTGGCAAACAAAGTCGGCGGGGCGGAGAACAGCCTGGGTCGGCGTCTGCAGCGCAGCCGCGGCACCGCGCCGTCAAGCGACAAGAGCTCCGGCCGCAGCGGCTTGAGCCGCGCAGCGCTAGCGAACAAAGTCGGCGGGGCGGAAAACAGCCTGAGCCGCCGCCTCCAGCGCAGCCGCAGCGCTCAAAGCCGTCGGGTTTGACTCCGTGCATTTTTGCAGGACGATGCAGAAAATTGACGTGCCGGGCTATTGCCCGGCACGTCGTTTGCATACACGTTACAGCACAATTCCGGTGAAAATGGACTCAGAACGAGAAGACGGTTTGAATGCCGAAGATTGTCTCGTCTCGGCAATCGTCGCGATAGGAGGGATTGTGGATGTACTGGAAGTGCGGAACGACTTTGACGTAATCGTTGATCTGGAGGCTGTACATCAGTTCCAGCGTGGACTCGCGGTTGTGAGCCGTCGGCTCCTCCTGTGAATTCTGCCCCTTATAGACGCCCCAGGCGATGCCGAAGAAGTCATCTTCGCGGCTCGGGATGAGCTTTACATTGGCGCCGACCGAGAACTCGGCACCGTTGCCGAGCTCCTGTTTTGCGCTGAAGCCGGCGCGCGTGAAGAGGGTTACATAGTCACAGGGCGTGTACTCGACGCTGGCGACGAGACCGGCGTTGTTGCGGGCCTTTGTCCCGGTTTCCGTCTGCTGTTCAATGCTCTGGAAGAAGGGGTTGAGGCGCAGGACGAGTTTGCCGTCGTCGATGATGTGGCCCCATTCACCGACGATGCAGTAGCCGCTGCCGTGGGTATCAAAGGGATTGTAGCCCGATTCACAGTCGGTGCGGCTGACGGCGGCCATGATGTAGTTGCTGTGGTTGAGCTCGACTTGGAGGACGGCGCCGAGATTGCTGTCAACAAGCGGCAGGATGGTCGAGTTCATGAAGCCGGTGTTCGTGAAGCCCGAGAAGGAGTCGTTGGCGATGCTGACGGCATCAAAGTAGTTGGTCAAGTTGACCATACCGGCGATGAGGCAGGCGCGCTGACCGGCGAAATAGTGCATGATGGCGAGCTCGGGGATGATGAACTTGTTGGGTCCGAAGATGTCACCGTGCACGTCGTTGATGGTGCCGAAGCCGCCGATGAACTCACCTTCTTCTCGCCGAGTGGTGGCGTCCAAAGCGACGGAGCCCGAGATTTCAAATCTCAGCCAAGTGCCGCCGTTTTTGTCATCTTCGATGAGACGTTGATTGAGCTGGCCGTGCAGGAGGAAGTAGTTGTTTTTGCCGTTCGTGCCGGGCATGGCATTATTGGTGCCCCAGTAGCCGTAGGCCATGTCCAGAGCCCATTCCGTTCCGAGCTTTTCGTAGGCTTTCTGTTTGTAGGCGGGGTCTCCTTCTTCCGGAGTGAACATGTTGATGCTGCGGAGAATGTCTCCCGTTGTCGGAGAGGAGGTCTCTTCAGCGATGGCGGTCAGGGGCATCAGTCCTGTCAGGGCGGTTGCGATGATGTGTTTGGTCTTCATTGGTTTTATTTGGTTGGAAATGTTTTGATTTATTTGCTGATCCGGTCGGCGGATGCTTGTCGCGCGGTGCGAATCTATGGGAGTGTGAGATGTGGGTGTACGGGTGTGTTTGTGTTGCGCGGCGGCATCAGTTGCCGCTGCTGCTGCGGACGACACCGGGGGGCTTGAGGTGGTGCTTGCGGTTTTCGTTTGCCTTGGCGCTGCGGGCGATGTCGCCCAGAGCGCAGCCGCTGCACGAGCCGCAGCTGCCGCTGCAGGCCGCTCGGCGAAGGCCGTTGGGAAAGAGGCTGCGGTAGAGAGCCCATGCGGCGAGCGCGAGCAGAATCAGAATGGCGATGAGGTCGTTCATGTTGTAGTTGAGCTTGTTGATGGGTGTCGGGATAATTCTCTTGTGCGGTTCTCAGGAGGGGGGGGATTTCAGGGCGGCGGGAGCGTCCTCCGAACCCGCCGCCCTGAGCCTCAGGAGCGTTTCGGCATGGGGCGCAGGAGCATGTAGAGTAGCCCCAGACTGAGGACAACAGCGGCGAGTTGCCCTGTGGCGAATACCCCGGTCTGCCACCAGTTCCCGTATTGGTAGACGAGCAGGGCGATGATGTAGGCCCAGACGCACATGTAGCCGATGGCGAACCATGTCCAGCGCGCGCTGTTCATCTCGCGGCGGATGGCTCCGCAGGCCGCAAAGCAGGGGGCGCAGAGCAGGTTGAAGAGCATGAAGGAGAGCCCGCTCCACAGAGTGAAGGTACCGGCGGCTTGTATGTTGGCGGCCAGACCGCTGACATCCTCTTCGTCACCGGCTTCCTCGGCGGCTTCGTCACCGCTCTTGGCGGCGAGGGCTTCATCCTCGCTCTCGGGCGCCTCGGCTGCGGCGTTTGCTTCGCGGACGGCAGGGTCGAGCTGCCAGGCGCCCACGGTAAGTGCCGTCATGGCGTTGAACTTGGGCTGCGAGGGCGTCAGCTCAAAGGCCTCTTCCTCACCGCCTTCCTCGGCCTTGTAGAGCACGCCGAAGGTGCCGATGACGGTCTCCTTGGCGACGAGGCCGGTGACGGAGGCGACGGCGGGCTTCCAGTCGTTCCAGCCCAAGGGCCCGAAGAGAGGCGCCATCTGGTGGCCGATGTCGGCCAGCATGCTCTGCTCGATGGCTTCGGGCTCTTCGGAGGTATTGAGGTAGCTGAGCTTCCAGGTGTAGCTTTGGGTGAACCAGACGGCGGCCGAGGCGAGGAAGATGACGGTACCGGCCTTGCGAGCGAAGGCTTTGCAGCGCTCCATGGCGCGCAGGTTGATGCTCACGCCGTTGGGCATGTGGTAGGGCGGCAGCTCCATGACGAAGGGTGTGTAGCTGCCCGCGAACATGTGCGTTTTGCGCAGAATGATGCCGCTGAGGATGACGGAGCCGACGCCGGCAAAGTACGCCACGGTGGAGATGAGAGCATCGGAACCGATGAGCGCGGCGAGCAGGGCGATGATGGGCAACTTGGCGCCGCAGGGGATGAAAGTGGTGAGCATGATGCTCATGCGGCGGTCTTTCTCATTCTCGATGGTGCGCGTGGCCATGACGCCGGGTACACCGCAGCCCATCGACACCAGAAGCGGGATAAAGGACTTGCCCGAGAGACCCAGCGAGCGGAAAATGCGATCCATCATGAAGGCGACGCGCGCCATGTAACCGCAGTCTTCAAGCAGGGCCAGCAGCAGGAAGAGCACGGCCATTTGCGGGAGGAAACCCAGCACGGCGCCCACGCCGGCGACGATGCCGTTGCTGACGAGATCCTGAATCTGCCCGTCGCAGTCGAGCTGAAGGTAGCCGAGGGAGGCGATGCCGAGCGATACGGCGCTCATGATGACGAACCACAGGGCATATTCGCGGCGGTTGGCGCGTCCGTCGAGCTTGAGCGGTGATAAGCCCAGGCGCTGCGGCACCCGGCCGTAGGCGTTGGCGGTCGCGTTGCCGCGGAAGCAGAAGCAGGCCAGCAGCAGGAAGAGATTCGCCGCGTAGAGCGCGTACATCACCGCTTGGTGCATCACCTCGGGCATGTGCGGGAACATGTATTCAAGCAGGAAGGGCGCCAAGGCGAGATAGAGCCACGAGCCGTTGAGGTTGAGGTCGTGCAGGCGCCTCAGCGTCACCGGAAAGACGAGAATCATCGCCAGAACGGCGCTGAGTTGCACCAGTGACTCGAGCGGCACGCTCTCCGAGCCGAGGAAGCCGCCGAGCCAGCCGCCGACAATCGGCCCGAACAGAACATCGTTCGCCCAGTCCGTTCCCCACGTGCCTATGGTCGTGATGCTCAGGAAGTAGATGCCGAACATGACGGCGGCAAAGATGAGTAGACCCAGCACGCGGTGTGTCAACACTGCGTCAATGCGTGACGCCAGTGCTGCTTTACGGTTGTGCTCTCGGCGGCAGGATTTGATGATGGGTTCCAGTCCTTCGTATCGTCCTGCAGCGATGATGGAGTCGATGTCGTCATCCAGCTTGTTTTCCAGGCCGAGGCGGAGGGCTGCCACGTCATGACGTTGCTGAGGGGTGAGTGTGCTGATGAGTTCCGGGTCGTTCTCCAGCAGTTTGACGGAGGTCCATCGGTCGCTGTTCGTGAGGGTCTGAATGTTCTTGAGAGCCTCTTCAATAGCTGTGCTAAAGGCCGGTGCCGCCGTGGCAGACGGCAAAGTCGTCGCCGTCAGTGCTTCGCGCAGTTCTGCCAAGCCGATGAGCTTGAGTGCGCTGGCCGCGATGACGGGGCATCCCAGTGCTCGGCTCAACTTGTCTACGTTGATCTCGATGCCTTCCTGAAAGGCCAGATCTATCATGTTGAGCACAATCAGAACAGGACGCCCGGTTTCCAGCAGCTGGTGTGTCAGGTAGAGATTTCGCTCCAGATTGGTGGCGTCAATGATATTGACAATCAGATCGGGCTTTTGCTCCAATAAGTAGTGTCGCGTGACGCGCTCTTCCGGTGAGTAGGGTGAGAGTGAGTAGACACCGGGCAGATCGAGAATTTCGATATCTTCGTTTTCCAGCATTGTGCCGGTTTTGCGTTCAACGGTGACTCCCGGCCAGTTGCCTACGTGTTGGTTGGCTCCGGTGAGTTCGTTGAAGAGAAGAGTTTTGCCGCAGTTCGGATTGCCGGCCAGTGCGATGATGCGTTTCATTGTTCGCTAAAACTAACTCTAGGGGTTTACGCTTGCGTTGCCAGCAGGAGGCAGTCACCCTCGCTCTTGCGAAGAGAGAGGCGGTAGCCGCGCAGAGTGATTTCAACCGGGTCACCGAGTGGTGCTGCTTTGAGGATTTTCACCTCAACGCCTTTGGTCAGCCCCATGTCCAGCAGGCGCCGGCGCAGGGGGCCTTCTCCTCCCACGCGCATGACGCGAGCGCGTGCTCCGATGGGAAGTTCGCGCAGAGTTTTGATGTGTGATTCAGTTTTCATAGTTAGCTAAAACTAATTCCGTGCAGGCGTATGATAGTTCAGACTAACTCTTGTGTCAAGAAAAATGGCGAAAAAAAGATTTTTTTTTGCAAATTTCGCCGTCTGAGGGCAGGGGTCACGTGGGGCAGCTTACTGGCTGAACTCGAGCTGCCGGAAAATCTCATAGGTATTGCCGTATTGAAGAAAGGTTTTGAGCCTTTCATTCTCCAGCAAGGTGACAAAATGTTGCTCAGCGACGAGTTTCCGGAGGCCGCTGTCCTTGAAGAGTTCGAGCAGGCGGGAACTCTGCGGGATGCGCAGCCGAAGCAGTTGCTCATTGTACAGCCGCGTGTAGCTCTTCTCATCAAGCGTGCAGCCGAAGGCGACCAGACTGGCTAGATTGGCCTGAGCGCGGTCTTCCATAGGATCGACTTTTTCGAGCCACGACGTCAGTTCGGATTGCCTCAGCACCTGCTTCGTTCTCCATGCCCAGGGTTGGGCGGGCTCGTCGCCCTGCTTCAATATAGCTAGAGCCTTCTCATGGAAGTAACCCATGCGCGAAATTTCTGCGTAGTACGAGAGCCCGACACTGAACACCCAGAGCATCATCAGGCTCATCAGAATCGAGGTAATCAGGCCGGGCAGCGAAAACTTGCGCCAGCTGAAGAGCTGCGAGAACCACTGCATTCCCTGATAAAAAACCAGAAAGGTGAAAATAGCCGCGGCCCATGCCAGCGTCTGCACCATCCATGGCGAAGGCTCGTGAGTGATAAAGGCCAGAAAGGTAAAGCCGTGGCGCTGGATAAGCAACCAGACCGCAATACCGCCGATGACGGCAATCGCGAGCAGCATCATGCGAATCACGCCCTTGAAGACAGTGAAGAAGATGATAGCTAGCAGCAGAATGGTCAGAATCGGCAAGAGCATGAACAATCAGGGGGTAGAAAGATTACGGCTGATTTCCTCGATACGGCGCAGCTCCTCACGAGCCTCCTCATCGCGCCCGAGGAAGCGCAGCAATTCGGCGCGGTTGGCCCGTGCACGAAGGAAATTCGGCTCAAGAAGAACGGCCTTATCGAGCGCCCTCAGGGCGGGCTCGTACTGCTGAAGCTCGGCAAGAATCAGTGCGAGGCGAAACTGCACCTCGGCGTCATCGGGGTGGTGTGCGGCACAGTCCAGCATCTGCTTGAGCGCGTCCATCGGGCGTCCTTCGCGGTCGAGGAAGACAGCGTAGTCAATGCGCGGCACCGTGCTGTGCGGGTCCAGCTCGATGGCGCGGCGGTACTGCCGCTCCGCCTCGTCGAGCCTGCCCTCGGCATCCGCCAGCACCGCCAGCTGCATCGCACCCGTCGGCTGGTCGCCTTGGTGCTTGGCCGTTGCCTTCAGCTCCTGCAGCACCCCTGCGGCCTCCGGCAGCTGAACCAATTGATCGACGAGGGGCCAGCCGGCAGCGCGGCGCACCAGCCGGCTGCGATCGTGAATCATCGGCAGCGCCTCCGCCCCGAGAACGCGCGCCGCGGCGGCCCGAACCATCGCATTCTCATCGCCCGCGGCTGCACGGGCAGCCTCCAGCAGCCGGCTGCGCTGCGGAGACGCGGCATCCTGCGCCTCGGGCTCGCGGGCCATCAGCTCCAGCAGCGTCGCACGCCAAGCCGGAATCTCCTCCTTGCCGTACACATCGAGCAAGTCCGCGAGCGATCCACGCCCCTCCTGAGCCGCCCACACGGCGCGCGTGCGGTCGCGCACCGCGGCCATCTTCAGGTCGGGGCCGTAGGTCTTCTCCACGGCGGCGGCGGCCCAATCATTATCCTTATCCTTGTGGCACATGATGCAGGCATTCGGGATACCCAACTGAGCACTCAGCAGCGGATCGGGAGAATTGAACGAATGGTCGCGGCGCGGGTCGCGGGCCATGTAGGGGCTCTTCGGCATGTGGCATTCCACGCAAGTGGCACCCGCGGAGCCTTGAGGGCAGGGCGTGTGCGTCGCCATATCAATCACGGGAGCCGCCACGCCGTTCACCTCGGTACCTGTGCCGTGGCAGCGCAGGCAGAGAGAATTATCCTCCTGCGGCAGGCGCAGCTGCGCCGTATGCGGGTCGTGGCAATCGAGGCACGTCACCCCCGTGCGCCCCATGCGGCTGAGGCGCAGCCCCGTCTCGCAGTAATCCTCATCGCGCTGCATGCCGTTGGGCCAAAAGACGCCGCGCACCAGCGGCAGCTCGAGGCGGAAATGCTCGTCAAACTCATCGCCCACGCGGAACGAATCGTCAAACTCCTCGCGGCGCGCGTGGCAGGTCGCGCAATTGTCGTGTATCTGCTTGGGCGTCAACTTGCGGTCAGCCTTGGCCACCATGCAGCCGTCCGTCGGATCCGGTGCAGCCGCGAGGCGGTGACACTGAATGCAGCTCACGCCGGGCTCCTGCCAGTTGGAAGCATAGGCATCCTGAGCCTCGTCGTAATTCTTGCGGAAACCCGTCATGTGGCACCACGCACACTGCGAGTTCCAATTCATCCCGCGTCCCAGCCAGTGCCCCCAGTCGCCCAGCTTGCGCCGCGCCAAACCTTCGCTCGCCAGTCGCTCGTCATCGGCAAACATGTCGAACCACTCCTGCTTGAGCGTATCCCACGCGGCACTCGGCGTATGCAGCGCTCCGCGCTCCCCTTGCACCAAATACTGCACCAGCGGCGTGCGACCGAGCACCGAATGCACCGTAAAAACCTTCTGCGATTCCCCATCGTGAATCTTTAGCGAACCGTCGCGCGCCGTGCGGAACGCCAGCTTCGAGCCGTGAGCCGTATAACTCTGACCGTGAAAAGGCTCCGAATCCAGAGACGCATCCGCTTGGCGCCAAGCCCAAGCGTGATCACTGCCGGCCCAGTCCTCAAACTCCTTGGCGTGGCAGGCCGCGCACTGCAGAGAAATGGGCACGGCCTGCTGATTCCAGTGAGCACTCTGCCCCTCGTAGACGGGCTTGTGCTCCGCCTCCTCGCGTCCGCAGGCAGCAAAAATCAGAGCGGCAAAGGGGAACAGGGGATGAAGCCTCATGCGCGCATTGTAGCACAGGCGGCAACTCAACGCAAACGATTTCAGCACCGCGCACGGCAAGCGACCTCGGCACCAAGTGGCCTGAGCCGCCGCGTAAGGCGCGCGGCACTCATGAGCCGATGAAGCCCGATGGCGCAGCGTCGCCGCTTGGGATGCTCAGAGGGAAATCCACCCCGGCATCGCACACACATGGCGGGAACCCTCAGCGGCGGAACCCCTGAACCAATACTCCGGGCAAATCGTACAGGAATCCTCGAGACCCGACGCCAGAAAAGCAGGGAACCAGCTGAAGTTACTGTTGGAGATGATGGCGCGTGAGAAAAGCGTCATCATGAAAAATCGACCCTCGGATCAATCTCCTGCTGATTCTCCATATAGACTAAATCCGCCCCGGAATGCGCAAACAAATCGCGGCAGTACTCAACCGCATTGGAAAAAACATAAAAACGGCTCAGAGGATCCCGCTGCCGCATGATCTCCAAGGCACCGAGGTAGTACTCGGGAGTGCAGACATCGTGCGCGGAACCGACGAAATCGCCGCGTCGCACATGGACCAGGCAGGCGTGCTCATCAGATGCAATCCGAGCCGCCACGGACTCCTCCCGCTCGCTCATCGAAGGGCGGAAGCGAAAGAGCTCGACAAGCTCATCGCGGTACTCCGCAAAATAACGCGGGTTGACGTAATACTGCGACAAGTACTTGGGGCCGGGTCGGAAAAGGTCCTCGTCGAAATCGCAGGGTCCCTTCGGTTTCAGATCTCTCAAGAGACGGCAAAACAGGCATCGACTCGACACGTCGAACCTCGAAGCATACCTTTCCCGTATCGCGGGAAAGGTGTCAGTAAGAAGAAAGATACGGTTTCGATTGCCTGAAAGATCCCGGCCGCTTTTTCGGAAAAAATCCGTTTCGAAATACGACGGATAGCCCGTTCGCCGCTCCAGCGCATAGCCGAGCGAAAACTGCCACATCTGCGACGCCAGCCCGCCGTCCATTTTGACAACGCTCCGCCTTTTCAACATCCCCAGCCTCGTCAACAGCGCATACATCGGCCGCCATTGAGCCAAGGCCGGCGCAGTCCTCAGAATGAAATCCTTAACAGACATAAAACAACTCGTGCCCATCGCCTTGCAGGCTTCATCGCCGCCTCCGAAAAAATCGGGGAGAGCACCACGCTTGCCTCCGCACCGCGCCCACCGCCGAATCCCCTTCCTCAGCTGATACCGAGAGCCCAGCGGAGATAGCGCAGCGACTCATTCCACACCTTCTGATTCGTGCTGCCCAAGATCACGACAATCACGGACTTCCCCTCGTAGGTCCCGCAGGAAATGAGGCACTTGCCGGCCTTGTTCGTATAGCCCGTCTTCATCCCGCGCACCCAAGGGTAACTCTTGAGCAGCTTATTGGTCGAGCGCACATGCCTCTTGCTGCCGTTGGCGAGCGTGAAGTCCAGCTCGGGAATACTGACCATGCGGCGAATCGTCGGATTATAGTAAGCGTGGCAGGCCGCCAGAGCCATATCGTGCGCCGTCGAATACTGATTCGCCGGCAGACCGTTCGGGTTGGCGAAATGCGTGTCATACATCCGCATGCGCCGAGCCCGGGCATTCATCATATCGATAAAGCGCGGCACACTCCCCGCCGTATCGCGAGCCAGCGTCACCGCAACATCATTGAAACTGCCCGTCAGCATCACCTGCAATAAATCACCTCGGCGATACGACGTCCCCGGCTGAAGCCCCAACTTAATGGGCGGAGCCTTGCAATCCTCCTTTGAAATCGTCACCCGCTTGTTCAAATGGCCCGCATCGCAAACGCAGAGCGCCGTCACAAGCTTCTGCGTACTCGCCACCTGGCGGCGCTGCCTCGCATTGTACTCGTAAAGAATCGTTCCCGTCTTAGGATCAATCACGCAGACCGCACCGCAGCTCGGCGCAGGGGGCGGCGTCGTCGGCTTCAACTGCGTGCGCGGAGCCTGCACCTGCCCGGCCCTGTATTGCGCGGCCGTCGCGGCTACCCCGGCGCGCGTGAGCTGTCTGGCGTCGCGGGGAACGGGGTTTTGAGCGTAGCGGCGCGAAGCATCAGCTCGCCATGCACTGCCGTCGCGATGCTGGATGTATGCGTAACCCGCGACATTCTGCTGGCAGGCACAGAGAAACAGCGTCAAAAGCAGAACCGGAAAGAGGGCAATGCGTTGAATGCGTGGCATGGCGGCGAGTCTAGCGCAGCAAAGCCGCTTTGGCAAGCCTAAAGTGCTCCGCGAAGCCGCGCATTCAGACCGCCTCGTAGCGCCCGCCCGGCAGCGGACGAAGCTTCCCCGCGATAACCAGCTGCATCAGCAGCGGCGTCACCGCAGACGCACCCTCCCCCAAAACCGCGCAAAGCTGATCCAGCGTAGCATGCCCCGCACGCACCGCCTCGACAACGCGGCGTCCCTCCTCCCCCGGCGCAATCAGGCAAGACTCCTCACCCGCGCCGGACCTCTCGCGCGGACAACGCCCCCTCTCCGAGAACAACCCGCCCCGCGCGGGCGCCGAGCCCCAGCCCATATCCGCCATCAACTCAGACGGCCGACTGCACAAAACAGCCCCGTCGCGAATCAACTCATGGCAACCCGCCGACCCCAAACGATCCACCGGCCCGGGCAGAGCAAAAACCGAGCGCCCGTATTCCGCCGCCAGCTTGGCCGTGTGTAGCGCCCCGCTGCGCGTGGGCGCCTCCGCCACCAGCGTTGCCTGACTCCAAGCCGCCACAATCCGGTTGCGCTGCGGAAAACTCGTGCGGCTGGGCGCCATCAGCATCGGAAACTCACTCACCACCGCCCCGTGTCCTTGGACAATACACTCAGCCAACTGCTCATTCTCCGGCGGAAAAACGCGACTCAGCCCATTGCCCAGCACCGCAATCGTCCGCCCTCCGGCATCGAGCGCACCCCAGTGCGCCGCCGTATCAATCCCGCGGGCCAAGCCGGAAATAATGCAGCAACCGGCATCCGCCAACTCGCGACCGAAGCGCCGCGCCTGCGTCATCCCGTAAGGCGACGCCTGCCGCGTACCCACAACCGCCACCGAACGCTCCGCATCCTCCTGTCTCCACTCCCCGCGCACATAAAGCACCACGGGCGGATCCGCCATGCGCCGCAGCACCTCCGGGTAATCGGTATCCAGCAGCGTCACCATCCGCACCCCGTAATCGGCCGCGCAGGCACACTCCGCCTTCCAATCCGTGCACTCGCGCCAGCAAGACACCGCTGCCGCCAACTTCGGCCCCATGCGCGGCACCCGCTCCAGCAGATGGGGCGGTGCCGCCAGCACCAGCTCAGCCGAACCGAAAAACTCGAGCAAAGCACGAATGCGCACAGAGCCCAAGCCCGGAATCAGATTGAGCACCAAGAGCGCTTCCGTCGGCGATAGCGGCATCATCGATTCAGCGATTCACCGTGAAATCGAGCCCCAGATCCAGCGAAGGCACCGAATGCGTCAGACAGCCGAAACTCATGAAATCCACCCCCGTCTCAGCGGCGGCGGGAGCCGTCTCCAGCGTCAAACCGCCCGAAGCCTCAAAATACGGCTTGCGGTTCGGCCCGCGCATCTCCACCGCCTTGCGCATATCCTCGCAGCTCATATTATCGAGCAAAATGTAATCCACCCCCTCAAGCTGCAGGAAACTCGCCACCTGATCGAGGCGATCAGCCTCAAGCTCCACCTCAACATGCGGCTTATCCGCCTTCAACTTGCGGATACAAGCCTGCAAGTGATCCGTCTTGCCGTCCGTCATCAAATGATTATCCTTCACCATCGCCCGGTCATAGAGCCCCAAGCGGTGATTATTGCCGCCGCCGTGCACCACGGCTGCCTTCTCCAGCAAACGGTATCCCGGCGTCGTCTTGCGCGTATCGAGCAACTTGCAACTCGTGTGAGCAATCGCCTTCACATACTTGTGCGTCATCGTTGCCACACCGGAGAGACGCTGAATAAAGTTCAGCGCCGTGCGCTCCGCCCCGAGAATTGAGCGAGCCTTACCCTCGATCATCATCACCACCGCACCGGGAGCCACCTCCTCACCGTCGTGCAAATACACCTCGATATGCAGCGTCGGATCCACCGCGCGGAAAACCGCCTCCGCCACCTTCACGCCCGACAGCACACCCTGAACGCGCGGGCGCATCAGCGCGCGCGCCTGAAGATCCTCGGGCACAAAATAATTCGACGTCACATCGCCGTCACCGAAATCCTCCTGCAGAGCCAATCGGATCAGCTCCTGCATATTATCTGAAACCTTGGTATGCTCCATGCGCCCACTATAGGGCAGGCGCGAGCACTTGTAAAGACGGAAATGCAAGCCACTCCCGTTCCCCGCTGAACTCAGAGCGCGCGAGCCCGCCAAAAGAGCTCAGCCTGCCGCGCCGTCACCCCCCGCATACTCAAATAGCGCAGCCGCAGCAACGACGCACTGCGATGCCCCATCTCCGCCTGCAAACGCGCGAAATCGTGCCAATACTTCGCGTGATAACTCGCAAAAGTATGGCGAAGCACATCCTGTTGCCACGGGCGCTGCAGCGCCGCATCGCGCAAACGCCTCCAGCGGCGCTCCCAATTCGGCGGGCAAACACGCCCCGAACGCTCCGCATCGCACTCCGCCAGCCACGCCTCGAGCACCGGCAGCAGAGACACATGGCGGCATCCGCCCGTCTTCGCCTGCATCGGGCGAATCACCACAACCCTCTCCTCAAAATCAATATCCTCCCAGCGCAAGCGGCAAACCTCCGCCGGCCTCACCCCGGCCCAGAGCATCAGACCCAGCGGCGGCATACAAGGCCGGTGCATCGGCAGTCGCGCCGTGCGCAGCAAACGCCTCAACTCCGCCCACTCCAGCGGCGCCACCTCCCTCTCCCTCGGAGCAGGAAACTCCAGCGCCTGCAGCGGATTGCGCCTGCACCAGCCCCGGCGCAGCGCAAACGCCACAACCCCGTGCAAAATCGTACGCATCTTGCGGCGCTGGCGGTCGCTCGTCCGCACCCGCTCCAGCGCCTCGCGGCACACATCCGCCGTCAACTCATGCAGCGGCATCGCCATCAAATCCGGCACCTCGCGGCACAACCTCGCGCACACCGAGCGAAACTCACTACGCGTCCTCGGCCTGCGTTGCACCTTTGCCTCCCCGCAGGCATTCGCCGCCTGCGCAAGACTCATCACGCGTGGCGCCCCGCGCAACTCGCGCACCCCGAGCACCATCGCCTCGCGGCAACAGCGCAACAACTCCCCCTCGGAAAGACCCGGCCCGCCGCAAAGCTCCGACAACTCCAGCCCCAGCCGCCGCAGAAGCCCCGCCCCGAGACGCACCCCGCCGCACCCCTTTCCGCCGTGCCCTTTCCCGCGGCGACCCTCGCTTAATATCTCACTATCAGAACCTAAAATCATACACTAAATAAAATATATCTCATACAATCGCTATATCTTGCCAACGGATTGCTAATCCGCTCGCAAGACAAAAAATCGCGATGGGCAGCTTTCGCTTAAAAATAAAAGACTTTGAACAAAAGGCACCCGGCGCGTGTCAACACGGCACGGAAAAGAAAAAAACGGTGCTTCTGTTCAAGGCCCTCAAGGTGAATGATATATAAAAACGCAAAAGACGAGCGGATTAGCAATCCGCTATACTACCCTCACGCGGAACCCTCCGCCCCTGCACAGCACCGAATCTCTCTCACCATGGCCAAACGCAGCACCTACTCATTCAAGAGCACCGCACTCATGGACCGCTTCATGCTCGACATCATGGAGCAGCGCAACCTCGACCGCACCTCCGTCATCAAACTCGCGCTCTACCTCTTTGCCTGTTACAGCAAACGCGAAGACGTCCGCCAAATGAACCTCCACCAACTCGTCGAAGACCTGAATGCCCGCGGACGCGATGCCGCCCACAGCTACGGCAGCTTCGGCGACTTCTGTGACAGCTGACACTTGCCTGCCGGAAGCGGCCTCCACCTCTCGAAACACCCCATCGGGCAGCCCCCTTCGGCTGCCGAGTCCGTGCCCCCTACCCGCACGCAAACGAACGCCCGCATCCCCCTTCGCCCCGGATTAGGAGCAAAAGCAGGGGAGATGCGGGCAAAAAGTCAGCAAAAGACGAGCATTCGCGTGGCCGAAACGCCGCCGATGCGGAAAAGGAAGATAACATTAACTCGCTAAGCGATTGATTTCGCAGGCTCTTGCAGGGTTGGCTGAAAAATTTGCGAAAAAATCAGCCGAAAAAGCTTGACGTCGCGGCAACTCATCTGTATAATTCGCGGCACCCCGACACGGGGCGGTTCGAAAGGACGGGCGAAAGCCAAGCGCCGCGAATCGCGAAGGTGACGCAAGTCGCCGAGCGATGCAAGACGC
>DXFQ01000096.1 GCA_019114365.1 Candidatus Parakkermansia intestinigallinarum
TTTTTCCCCGCCAAGATTTGCAGGAGTTGATAGCGTACGGCCGGGAGCGCTTCATCACCATTGTGCCCGAGATTGACATTCCCGGTCATTCCTACGCCGCCATATGCGCCTACCCGGAGCTGGCGCAGCCCGGCTTTGAGGCGCATGGCAACGGGTTGCGCGGCTGCGACGCCGTCGACGTCAACAATCCGGCCTCACGCCGTTTTTTCCGCACGGTCTTTGACGAACTCGATGAGATGTTGCCGGAGGGCACGCCCATTCACATCGGCGGAGACGAAGTGCCCCCTCACCTCATTTCCGTGGAGGATCAGAGAAAATGGAGTCAGGACTTCGTTGACTACCTCGCCGCGGCCGGGCGCGAGGCGATTACGTGGGACGAGTCCGCCATCAACGGCGTCAAGGGGCAGACGGTGATGCTCTGGCGCGCCGACAAGCGCGATGAGGTGCTGCGCCTCGGCCACCGCGTGATCCTCACACCCAATACGCACTGCTACTTCGACTTCTCACAGAGCCGATCGGAGCAGGAGCCCCTAGCCATGGGAAATCGCGTCATTACGGTGCGGGACGTCTTTGAGATGACTCTGCCGGAGAGCGAGCAGGTGATCGGTTTGCAGGGCAACCTCTGGTCGGAGTATATTCGCGGTTACGACCACCTCATCTACATGGCTTTTCCGCGCGGAGCGGCTCTGGCTGAGCGCGCTTGGGGCAGTCCGTCGCGCAGCTATGAGGCATTCGAGCAGGATCTGAAGTGTCATAGCGAGTTCGTGTCGCCCCCGTACACGCGCGACGACCAGCGCGAGCTCTTCCTGCGCGAAAAAAGCGTGACGCCCGACGACATGCTCCGCCGTGAGCGAGAGCAGCAGGCCGCCGACAGCCGCGACTGAGGCGGATGCCCGCAGCGCAGGTGCGCAGGTGCGCGTCCGTAGGAGCACAGCTGCGCGTCGGGGAGGACGGGACGGCGGCGGCTGCGGGCGACCCTTACCTCTTGCCGAAGCGGCGTTCGCGCGAGGCGTAGATGCTCAAGGCTTCATCGAAATGGGCGCGATCAAAGTCCGGCCACAGCACGTCCATGACGATGAGCTCCGAGTAGCTGATCTGCCAGAGCAGAAAGTTCGAGAGGCGCATCTCTCCCGAAGTGCGGATGAGTAGGTCGGGATCCGGGATGCCGGCCGTGTAGAGATGGCTGCCCAGCAGCTCGGGGGTGATATCCTCGGGCTTCAGCTCGGCGCGCTGCACGCGCTCGGCCAAGCGCCGAGCAGCGGCGGCAATCTCCTGCCGCGAGCCGTAGGAGAGCGCCAGCACGAGGTTGAGCTTGTCGTTTTGCGCCGTCTCCGCGATACATCTATCCAGCGTCTTGCGGCAATAGTCCGGCAGCATGTGCAGCTCGCCAATGGCGCGGAGGCGCACGCCCTTTTGCTGCATCTCCGAGCTTCGCTCGATGAGATACTTGTTGAGCATGCGCATGAGGTAATTCACCTCAATCTTGGAGCGTCCCCAGTTCTCCGTCGAGAAGGCGTAGAGCGTCAGCCACTTCACCCCCTTTTCGATGCAGAAATCAATGACGCGCTGCACCGTTTTGCCGCCCTGCTCATGCCCCTTCGAGCGAGCCACGCCCTGCCGCTTGGCCCAGCGGCCGTTGCCATCCATGATGATGGCGATGTGCTCGGGAATCTTCATTCGGTCGAAGTCTGCGCGCATCAGAGTTCATACTCGCCGTATTCGGCCAGTATCGCCTCGACGCGAGCCACGTCCTCGGGCGAATCCACACCGCTGGTCGTCTTGCGGCCGCGGTAGTCAACCTCGACCATCTTGACGCGCATGCCGTTGTAGAGGAAGCGCATCTGCTCCAGTCCCTCCACACAGCCCATCTCGTACTCGGACTCGGGCAGCTCGAAGTAGGTCTTGAGCGCCTCGTAGGTGTAGGCGTAGAGACCGACGTGGCGCCGCACGGGGCTTTTGGCGAGCGCTGCACGGGCCTTTTCGGGTTTGCGGATGGCCGGAATCGTGTTTTTGGAGAAGGCGAGGGCATAGCCGTCCTTGTCCGTCAGCACCGTCGTGCCGCTGTAGGGCGTGGTCTTCTTGGACTCGACGAGGCGGTCATACTCCGCCCAGTCGAGGTGAATGCAGGGCGTGAACACGTCTCCGGCACAGTTGCGCCACGCATCGATGAGCTGCTGAATGACCCAGGGAGGGCAGAGCGGGTTGTCGCCCTGAAGGTTGATGATGAAGTCGGGAGCCTGCTCGCACTGCCTCACGGCATCCCAGCAGCGCTCCGTGCCGCTGCGGCAGCTCTCGGAAGTCATGACGGCCGGAATGCCCGCCGAGGCGCAGAAATCCGTGATGCGGGTATCATCCGTCGCCACCACGTAACGGCAGTCATCGTTGTGGCGGCAGATGGAAGCGGCGATTTCAGCAACGCGTCGAATCATCTCCTTGCCGGCAATTTTCACGAGAGGCTTGCCGGGAAGGCGGGTCGAGGCGTATCGGGCGGGTATGACGAGAAGAACGGAGTGTGACATGTGGGTACAGGCGACGGAGTTATTTTATACGCCCGGGAGCGATTTGCAAGCCAAAAGCTCAACCCCGGGCCGATTTGCGGGTCGGCATGTGCCGAGAGGCGCTGCCTTCAGGAGTGGCGGACGCCGCTCCCCGTGACCCAAGCTTCGGATGCCGTACTCCGAGCTTCGGGCTTCGAGCTTCGAGCTTCGGGGCTCCGGGGCTCCGAGCTTTGGACTTTGGACTTTGGACTTTGGACTTTGGACTCCGGGTCGCAGACCCCGGGCAACGGTGAGCTCCCCCGGAAGCCGTGCCGGTATCGCCCTTTCCCGCGCTGACTCCGCGCGGGCCGCCTCGCTCTCCGGGGTGCCCGGGCATTGCGTCATACGCGCGGCGGCTCGGCGGAAAGAGCCGCCATGTCGAGTTTTTGGCTTGAAGACAGGGGCCGTCTGTGGCAAATTCATGCCATCAGAGAAAACATATGGCAGAATGTCCCTACAAATGCGTTGAGGGCGGCGTGACCGCCGCCAAAGGCTACGTGGCAAATGCACTCAGCTGCGGTATCAAGAAGCCGACGGCGACCCGCCTCGACCTTGCTCTTGTCTATTCGACGGAGCCGACCACATCGGCCGGAACCTTCACCACCAATCGCGTGCAGGCCGCCTGCGTGCGCGTGAGTCGCAATCACCTGCGCCGCGGCAATATTCGCGCCATTGTCGCCAACAGCGGCAATGCCAATGCCTGCACCGGTGCCGCCGGCGTCGCCGTCGCCCGCAAGGAATGCAGCATCGTGGCTCGCGAACTGGGTCTGGGGGCGTCTGAGGTGGCCGTTTGCTCCACGGGCGTTATCGGTCTGCCCATGCCCATGATGCGCATTGAGCCCCGCCTGCCCGAGCTTTGCAGCGGCCTGTCGGCGGAGAAGGGGCATGACGTCGCCTCGGCCATCATCACCAGCGACACGCGAGAGAAAGAGATCGCCATCGAGATCGAGATCGAGGGCAAACCCGTCCGCATCGGCTCCTGCTGCAAGGGTGCCGGCATGATTTCTCCCCGCATGGCCACGATGATCTGCCTGGTGTGCACGGATGCCGGTGTGTCGCGCGAAGACCTCGATGCGCTTGTGCACGGCAGCGTGGAGCACTCGTTTAACCGCATCACGATTGACGGTGACATGAGCACGAACGATACCTGCCTCGTCATGGCCAACGGCGCTTCCGGCGTGCAGATCTCGCCCTCCCACCCCGAGTGGCAGAAGTTTGCCGACGCCCTGCAGTACGTCATGCTCACCCAGGCTTGGCACATCGTGCAGGACGGCGAGCGCGTGACGAAGTTCGTGACGGTGCGCGTCGTCGGTGCCCCGACGCCGCTCGAGGCGCGCAAGGTTGCCGAGGGCGTGGCCAAATCTTCCCTTGTCAAGAGCTCGTGGAACGGCGGTGACCCGAACTGGGGGCGCATCATCCACGCCGTCGGCTATTCCGGCAGCCGCGTGCGCGAGGAGAAGGTGGACATCGACATCGCCGGCCTGCCGGCCTGCCGCGGCGGCCAGCAGACGGATACGCCCAGCGATGATCTGCGCGACCGCGTGCAGGCTCGCGAGTTCGAGGTGCTCATCAATCTCAATCTCGGCAAGGAGGAGTACGTTGTCTACACAACCGACCTCTCTCCCGAGTACGTCGACTTCAACCGCTCCGAGTACGCGTACTGGAATCAAGCCAAGCAAGACGGCCTTACGCACTGAGGTGCGTCGCTGAATCGCAGGCGCCGAGCCGCCTGCGATTCAGCGGCTCGGCCGCTTCAGGCTTCGCCCGTCAGGGCTCGGGCTCTCTTCAACTCCCTTTCGTCTCCCTTTTTCCCATCGCCACCATTCCCCACCCCACGCCCCTCTCCCTTCATCCCCTCCGCTCCCTTCATCTCTCCGTCACACCTCATCCCCCCCGTCACTTCTCAATCCCCCGTCATTTCTCAATCCCCCGTCATTTCTCAATCCCCCGTCATTCCGCAACCCCCATTCCCCCATCTCAACCCTTAGATCAACGACATGAAACTCATCCCGCTGTTTACCCTGGCCGCGGCTTTGCTGCTGCCGATGAATGCGCCGGCTCAGTCCGCTGACACACCGCAGCAAGGCGTCTCGTACCAAGTCAAAAAAGGCAAGGTCAAGAAGGTCGCAGACCGAGGAGAGGCAGAACCGGATAAGCCCGAGATTGACTCGCCGGATCGCTGGCCCACGAAGGTGCCGGTGCCGAAGGGAACCCGCCTCAAGGAAATCTCCGCCAAGAAGGCCGGGCTCGACGGCTACACCTACGAGACGAACAACTACCGATTCAATTCTCAGGTAGAGATGGATGAGGAAGGCCAAGAGACCATCGGCCGCCTCTTCGAGTGCGCCTACGCTGCCAACAAGGCCATCGGGCGCGTGCTGCCGGTGCCGCGTGCCAAAGGAAATCGCCGCGCCAAGGAGAAGTTGGTCGCCTTCCTCTACAAGAACATGGAGGAGTATTACAAGAACGGCGGCCCGGAAGGGTCGGCGGGTGTGTTCTCCTACCGCAAGATGTCGATGCCCGGCGATAGCGGCACGCGCCGTCGTCGCGTCTCGAAGTCCGATGAGTCCAAGCTCATCAGCGAAGATTTGGTGCGAGTCCCCTTCACGTCGCTGGGCCTCAGCGAAGAGGGCCACGTGGTGAACAAGGAGATCGACACGCATACTCTCGTGCACGAGCTCACGCACCAGTGTTTCTGCCTCAACAACCTCCCCGTCTGGGCCAACGAAGGCTGGGCGGAGTACGTCGGCTACGTTCCCTATCAGGACGAGGAGCTTGATTTCGACCAGTGCTTCAACGTCATCTGCGCGAATGCCAAGCACAAGCAGGCTTTCCTGAACTTCCCCTTCACGCTCGAGGATTTCCTGACGATGTCTCAGGATGAGATGTATGCCCACATGCACGGCGGTCGGGACACCTACATGCTCGCCACCATGTGCGTCGCCTACTTTGTGCACCTCAACGGCAGACCCGGCGTCAAGGCCATGCGCAACTACATGACCGAGCTGCTCAAGGGAGAGCCCAACGAGAAGGCTCTCAAGAAGCTGTACGGGCGTTTTCGCTCGGCGGACAAGCTTCAGGAGGATTTCCTGAAGTCGTGGGCGGAGCACGGTGTGCAGGTGCGATTCAAGGGTTGAGCCGCAACGGAAACGCGCAGCATGATGCCGACTCATCTCCCCGATGCCGCAGGCCCGGCCGCGAAATACGCCGGGCCCGGCAGCCGCTGCCGCCGCAGACTGTCGACCTTAGGCGCCGCGGCGGCTCTGGCGCTCGTCACTCCGGCTCTGCTGGCTTCCTGCGTCGAGACGACGCAGGAGCCGCAGGCGGACGTTGCGTCCGGCATGCTTCCGCTGGACTGCATCCGCACGCATGTGACCAAGACGGAGTTCAATCAAAATTTCAACGCCATTTCCGTCGAATTGAGCGCACCGCCGACGGAGGAGTTCTGGCAGGCGCTGGAGCGCGAGGGGTGGATGTCGACTCCTGCCGGTTATGTCCGCGATTCGCTGATCCTCATTTACGACCCTGCCGCGTTCAAACTTTCCGTCCGGCAGCTGGAGGACAGCTTCGGCGCGGGCTATTGACGCCTGAGTCTTTGGCGTCGCACCGATCTCTGCGCCTGCCGGATGCTCGGCGGCGCCGATTGCGGGGCGCCGCATGGCTCTTCGGGCTGCGTCCGGGGCATTTTGTTGTTGCCCGTGATGCTGCTCGTGCTTGAAGCGAGCCGCTGCGAGGCGAGCAGCTCCCGCCGTCGCTTCGGCTTTTGTCCATGACGCAGCTCGAGCTTTCCGCAGGGTGAAACAACTCGACAGAGGGCGCCGCGCCGTGTTAGCATAGGGATCATGAACCCCATTTTTCACCTCAGCTTGGTTGCGGCATGCGCCTTTTGCATCGGCGCGAACAGCGCCGTTCGCGCGGAAGACGCCCTGACGAGCGGAACGGAGACTTCCCCTTGGGGCTTCTCGCTCCGCGACCTCACCGTGGCCGGCTCTCTGGCCGACAACAGCCCTGAGGGGCGCCGCAGCTACTCGCTCAACCGTGGCTGGCAGTTCGTGCGCGGCGGCAGCGAGAAACCGGCTGCGGATGCCGCTTGGCAGCGCGTTACGCTGCCGCACGGCGTCGACGAAGCTCTGCCGGAGGAGGCCAGCGGCGGGCGCAATTATCGCGGCCCCGCTTGGTATCGCCGCCATTTCGTGTTGCCCGGGGATGAAGCCGATCGGCGTCAGATGCTCTACTTTGAGGGCGTGATGGGGCGCTGCCGGGTATGGGTCAACGGAGTTGAGGTCGCGACGCATGCGGGGGGCTATCTGCCTCTTGCCGTCGATATCACGGAGAAGCTCAAGAGCGGAGAGCTCAATGAAATCCTCGTCTGCGCCGACAATAGCGATGATCCGTCCTATCCCCCCGGAAAGCCGCAGGATCAGCTCGATTTCACCTATTTCGGCGGCATTTACCGCGATGCGTGGCTCATCTCAACACCCGGGGTGCATATCAGCGATGCCAATGCGGAGAATCGCGCGGCGGGCGGCGGTATCTTTTTCCGCACGATGGAGGTGGACTTTGACCTGCGCCGTTCGTCCTTGCCCCTTGTGCGAGCCTTGGCCGACGTCCACGTGCGCAACGACAGTGAGGACGCCTTCCGCGGCAGCGTTCGGGTTGAACTGCCCGGCCTCGGTGAATGCGAGAAGACGCTCCAGCTCGCTGCCGGCGGGAGCGCTCAGATGCAGTTCCCGCTCGAGCTGCGCGTCAAACCGAGCCAGCTCTGGTTTCCCGAAAACCCGAGCATGCACGAACTCAAGGTCAGCCTCATTGATGCGCAGGGGCGCATCGGGGACTGCCGCCGCGTGCCTGTCGGTATCCGCATTGTCAAATTCACGCCGAAGGGGGTGGAAATCAACGGGCAGAAGCTCAAGGGCAAGCTGCTGGGGGCCAACCGTCATCAGGATTACGCCGTGCTCGGTCATGCGGTGCCGAATAATTTGCAGGTCGAGGATGCTCACAAACTGCACGATGCCGGCATCCGCATTATTCGACTGGCTCACACCCCGGCGGATCCGGCCTTCCTCGATGCCTGTGACCGCTTCGGCATGCTCGTCATCGTACCGACACCGGGCTGGCAGTTCTGCGGCACGGGCAGGTTTGTCGATTGCGTCTATGACGATATTCGCAACATGATTCGCCGCGATCGCAATCACCCCTCCGTGGTGCTCTGGGAGCCCGTCCTCAACGAGTCTCACTTCCCCGAGGATTTCGCCTACAAGGCCCGGAAGATAACGCATGAGGAATACCCCGTTCCCGGCTGCGCGGCGGCCTGTGATTCCTTCTCGAAGGGTGCGGAGGCCTACGACGTGCTCTACTCCCACCCGCCCGTCAGCGCGGCAGCCTGCACGGAAGGCGGCACGCCCTTTGATCACACGGATACGAAGGCTTACTTTACCCGCGAATGGGGCGATAGGGTTGACAACTGGGAGTCGCACAACTCCGACGCCCGAGCGTCGCGCCGCTGGGGCGAAATCCCCATGTTGGAGCAACTGCGGCACTACATGAGCCCCGATGACGTCCGGACTTGCTGGAAGACGCTCTGCGAGGCTCCGGACTGGCATGTCGGCGGGGCCATGTGGCACAGCTTCGATCACCAGCGCGGGTATCACCCCGACCCCTTCTACGGCGGGATGGCCGATGCCTTCCGCCAGCCGAAGCTCCTCTATTACGCCTTCATGGCGCAGCGCCCGCAGAATCGCCCGATGGTCTACATTGCCCACGGGCTGACGCCCTTCTCGCCGAGGGATGTCACGGTGCTGAGCAATTGTGACGAGGTACGGCTGACGTCGCAGGGAGCGGAGCCCGTCACGCTCAAGCCGGAGACGAACGCCGCGGGCACGATGCATATGCCGCTTGTCTTTGAGAATGCGTGGAGCTTCACGCGCAGCAAGGAGCTCACGCGCAGCGGCGGCTTGGCCCAAGACTGCGTGGTTGCCGAGGGGCTCATCGACGGCAAGGTTGTTTGTCGCCACGAGCTGCGTCCGGCGCGGCGCCCCGCCAAGTTGCGGCTGCGCGTCGATGCCACTCTGCCCGAGCTGTGTGCCGATGGGTGCACGGTTGTGCCGGTGGTGGCCGAGGTGGTGGATCAGGACGGCCATGTGAAGCGTTTGAGCAACGAGAAGATTGTCTTCAAGGTCGAGGGCGCGGGTGAGGCCGTGAATCGAGGCCCGCAGGATGTCGTCTGGGGGACGGCGCCTCTGCTGGTGCGCGTCGGTGAGCAGCCGGGCGAAATTCGTATCACGGCCTCGGTGCAGCATGCCGGCACGCAGGCGCCGAAGCCTGCTGAGCCGCTCCTGTTACAGGTCAAGCCCAACAGCACTCCGGAGCTCGCCCCTGCTTCGCCGCCGGAGGTGAAGTGACTGTCCCGCAGCGGGCGCTTTCCCCGCCCGCTGCGCCCGGCGAATCCGGCGCCTCCGCAACTTCTCACTACTCGGCTCCGTGATTCCGATGGCTTGATGCCCGGGCGCCGTGAGCGGGCTTCGCGCTCTCCCTGCCGCGAAAGAAAGCCCGCTCGCGCGCTACTGCGCGGCGGGCTTTGTCTCGGGGCGTGCAGCGGCCCGTTCCGCCGTGTAAGTGTGGGAGCTGAGACGGGCGCGTGCGCTCTGCTCAGAAACGCCAAGCCCCGCAGGTGGTCGACCTGCGGGGCTTGTACAAGGGGAGGGGAAAGCGGGAAGCGTGAATCAGCGCTTTCGGCTGTTGTTTTGCTGCGAGAGCGAGTTGTGCATCTGCGCGCAATGGGCGTAGCGGCGGCGCTTCTCAAGCGTCTGCATGCTCAGCTTCGACGAGCCCCAGCGGATCACCTCAATCTCCACAATGCGGCGCCCCCACTGTTTCATGAGAGACTTGGTCGGCTGGTAAATATCAATGGTGCCCGTGCCGACGAGGGCGCTGCCGTAGTCATCGACGATGTAGATGTAGGGCTGTCCTTTGATGCGGAACATCGTGCCGAGGGGGTAAACGGACCAATCGGCAGCGGCGCTGCGGTACTTTTCGCCGTATTGCAGCAGCGTGCCCATGGCATTGCGCGCGCCGTAAGCCACGTGATCACTCTCGGAGTGGGTGTAGGCTGTCGTGCGCACGACGCGGTTCATCTGCTTGGGGTGATAGAAAGGCAATCCGTGCTTGTCGCGACCGAGGTTCGGAAGCTTTTTGCTGGGCTTGGCTGAGGGAGAGGGAGCCAAGGGCTGGACGAAGCCCTTTGAGACCTTTTGCTCTGCCGCTTTGCATTCATGCGTCGCATGAAGCAGGGCGAAAGATGCGGCCGTTGCCACCGCGATAAAGCGGAGGTAATGAGAAATGCTGTGCATGGTTCAGGGCAAGAAAATCTGCCTCCGGCACCTGCGGCGCAGGTGCTGAATCGGGAACAGGTCGAGGCGATTCTAGCACGGCTCCTGTTTTCAGACAAGCACAATATGAGCAGAAAGAATACTTTTTATCGCGCAGCTCGCAGCGGAGAGGCAGCGGAGAAGCAGCAGAGAGGTAGAGGAGAGGTAGAGGAGAGGTAGAGGAGAGGTAGAGGATGCAGCTGATCAGAGGGAGAGACGGATAGCCGATCGGCCTGCCTTCGTGCCTCAGCCCGACTCGCGGAGGAGCGGGTGGCCGATTTTTTGCGAAGGACAATGAAATTACGCATTTTGGGCTTGCCATCACGGGCTCGAAAGTGTATTGATAAGGCTCCGTTCAACATGGGGCAGGCTCTTCTGCTCTCCAACCACATACACACATCATACCATGGGTCAACAACACCGCAAGGAAACCAAGCGCTGCCGTCGCACGGCCTACCTGAAGCGTCGCAAGGAGATCGCCAAGAACAGCAAGGCTCCCGCTCCCCAGCTCGCCCGCAAGGTCGAGGGCTGACGTGCTAGCTCATTTTGCAGCCTTGGCCGGGGACTTCAGCGTCAGCGGGGTCTCCGGCTTTTGTATGGGGTTTTGCCGCGTGTGAGTTTGTCGACACAGGGATTCTCATGACGCGAACGAACCTTGATTTTCACCTCGCAGATGATACGATAGCCCTGCTTCATGGAAGAGAGGAACAGACGAGCCCCGTGGTGGCTCATTGCTCAACTCTGGGGATTGGACGTTTTGGCGGCGGCTTTTCTTTGGGGGCTGTCCATTGCTGCGTTTGCCCAAGTCGTTGTCATTGACGAAGGCCCGCTGATTTTGCTGGGGGTTGCGGCGTGGATGACGGCGCTGGTCCGGCGCTTGTCGGCGGCCGCCTCGGGCAAGGGCTGGTATGTGCGCTACTATCGGTCTCACATTGCGCTGTTGATGGTGGTGACGCTCTGCGTGACCTTGGCCGCTCTTTGGATGCTCTTCTTTTATGTGGGGCAGTCGATGATAGGCGATTTGGGGCGTGTTGCCTTCCCGATGCTGCTCGTTGTTCTGTTGCCGATTTTGTCGCGCATCGGCTTGTCGAAGTCGGCGATTGCTTTGATGCGAGACCTGATTATCGGCATTGTGTATGCCTCCGCCTGCATTGTGCCGACGGAATACATGTGCATGGGCACGATTCGGATCAGCACGGCTCCTGTTTGGTATTTTTCGATTCTCATCGGGCTGTTTTTCATGATGCGCCGCGGCTGGCGCGATGGGGGACTTGAGGGCTCCGTCAGCGTGATTATTACGGTGGGCTTGTTGCTGCTGATGCTCGCGGCTTTGGCCACCAGTATCAGTGCGCCTTTTTACGAGCGCTCCTTCTGCGTGATGGTGGCGATGGGCTGCGCCTGTCTGCAGGTGCTGATGCGTTTGCGCGGCACCATCAGCACGGATGCCTTTTTCTCGATCGGCTGGGCGGTGATGGCCTTGCCCCCCCTTCTGGGTATTGTGATGTTCACCCCCGAGTGCTGGTGACGGCGCGGTGAGGCTGATGGGCGCGGCTGATGACGGCTGTGTTGCCGACGGCTCAGCGGGGGAGACGCCTTAGCCGTGTTGCCGACGGCTCGGTGGGGCTGACGTTTCGGGCGCATATCCGATGGCTCGGTGCGGGCTCGGATGCTTTGCTCGTTTGTGAGGGGCGATGAAAGAGCGAGCCCCGAGGGTGACTCGGGGCTCGGCAACGTGCGGAGCGTCGCGCACAAGGCGAGGGGGCGCGACGCGGGATCAGTAGTCGCGCTTGAGCAAGTAGTCGTTGATGGCCAAGAGCGTTTCGCTGCGGCGCGGCGAGAACACATCGAGAGCCGCGCGTGCGGCTGCGGTGAGCTCGCGCGCCTCCGCCCGCGCGCGCTCCATGCCCACGATGGCCGGGTAGGTGGCTTTTTGCTCGCGGGCGTCTTTGCCGATGCTCTTGCCGAGCACTTCGGGAGACGAGGTGATGTCGAGGATGTCGTCGATGATCTGGAAGGCGAGACCCATGTTGCGTCCGAAGGCCGTAAGAGCCTCGAGCTGCTCCTGCGTGCAGGCGGCCGCCATGCCGCCGAGACGCAGCGACGCGACGATGAGGGCGGCTGTCTTGCCGTTGTGGATGCTGCGCAGCTCGTCGAGGCTCAGCTGGCGCCCCTCGCCTTCGAGATCGAGCGCCTGCCCGCCCACCAGTTGCAGGCTGCCCGTGCGGTAGGCGAGCTCGGCGACGTAGTCGCGCACGTCGTAGCGATCATTGGAGGGCACCAGCGCCAGCATGCCGAAGGCTTCCGTCAGCAGCGCGTCGCCGGCCAGCACCGCCATGCCCTCGCCGAAAACTTTGTGGTTTGTCGGGCGGCCGCGGCGCAGCTCATCATCATCCATGCAGGGCAGATCGTCGTGGATGAGCGTGTAGGTGTGAAGTGTCTCAAGAGCGCAGGCGGCGTGCATCGCCACCTCGGCATCGCTTCCGCAGGCTTTGGCTGCCTCGAGGCAGAGCAGGGGGCGTATGCGCTTGCCGCCTGCAAAGATGCTGTAGCGCATGGCCTTGTGCAGAACGGCGGGCTCGGTGTCTTCTGAGGGAAGCAGCTCGCTGAGTCGGGCTTCGACACGCGCTGCGGTTTCTTTGATGAGCTCTTTGATGTCCATGAGAGAGTTGTAATTCGCGGGGGCACACTCAAGGGGCGTGCTCCGGCTATTATGCCAGAGCACGCCCCCGCTGTAAATCAGAAACTGCGCTTGCGCTTTGTTACTTTCCCTTCACCAGCAGCTCGGCGATTTGAACGGCGTTGAGCGCGGCCCCCTTGCGCACCTGATCGCCCACGACCCAGAGGCTCAGGGCGTTGTCGATGGCGAGATCCTTGCGGATGCGACCGACGTAGCAGGTGTCGCCGTTGGTCGAGTCGAGCGGTGTCGGCCAGACGCCCTTCTCGGGCTCGTCCATGAGGGCCACGCCGGGCATGCCCGCGTAGCAGGCGCGCGCGCCTTCAACGTCGATCGGCTTCTCAAACTGGGCGATGCAGGAGATGGAGTGGCTGCGGTAGACGGGCACGCGCACGCAGGTGCAACTCACGCTCAGGCTCGGCAGACCCATGATCTTGCGGCCTTCGTTGAGCATCTTGAGCTCCTCTTTCGTGTAGCCCGTGTCGGTGAACTTGTCGATTTGCGGCAGCACGTTGAAGGCGATTTGGCGCGGGTAGGTGCTGATTTCAACGGGGTGGCCGTTGACGAGTGCGCGCACCTGATTCTCAAGCTCGGTGATGCCGTGCTGGCCGCTGCCCGAGACGGCCTGGTAGCTGCTGGCCAGAATCATCTTGAGGCCGTACTTGAGGTGCAGCGGGTAGAGCGCCATCAGGGTGATGATGGTCGTGCAGTTCGGGTTGGCAATGATGTTGCGCGGGTGGCAGAAGGCCGCATCGGCGTTGATCTCGGGAACGACCAAGGGCACGTCGTCGTCCTGCCGGAAGGCGGAAGAGTTGTCGATGACGACGCAGCCGGCCGCTCCGGCGATGGGCGCAAACTCGCGCGAGATGTCGCCGCCCGCCGAGAAGAGGGCGATATCGACGTCGCTGAAGGAATCCTTGGTGAGCTCTTCGACCGTGAGCATCTTGCCGCGGAAGGCAACCTGTTTACCGGCAGAGCGATGCGAGGCCAGAAGTTTGAGTGAGGCCAGCGGGAAGTTGCGGCTCTCAAGGCAGGACAGGATCTCGACGCCCACCGCTCCGGTGGCGCCCACGATGGCGACTCTGGGGTTCTTCAGATTCATGGCTGTAAACGACATGGGCGAGTTTTTCTCGTCTCGCGCGGCGCGAGTATACCGCAAACCGATGCTTTGGCAAGCTTAAACTGTTGTTGGAGCCGTTTTTTTGCTCTCAGCGGAGGCGCTCGACGGTGAAGCTGCTGGTGGCGCTGCGACCGCTTTTGGTATCTTGGACGCGAATGACGTGGTGCCCTTCGCTCAGCTCGGCGTAGCAATGCTCGCCGTCGCGTCGCAGCGGCAGGGTCGGGCAGGTCCAGAGCGCACGCCCGGGCGGCAGGGTGCTGATGAGCTCGATGATTCTTCCGTCGTTGGGCAGGGAGGAATCGAGCATGAGCCGCGAGCCGTTGGCCGGTATCAGGATGCTGAGGCGCCTCGGTGCGTCTCGATCCGTATCGACGGCATAGAGGTCGTCGCGACGGGATTCGGCCAGCCAGTCCGCATAGCGGCCGTCGAGCAGGACTCGGCCTTGAGCGTCGTAAAGCTCGCTCGATGCCGCGCTCTCGCGAAGTCGGCTGACTTCTTCGCTCAGGGCCAGTTCTTGTACGCGGCAGTGGGCGGGTGTCTTGGCCGTGGCCGGCAGCCCGGTGCGGACGTCCGTTTCGAGGCGCACCATGCCCTCAGGCTGCTGCGGGAAGTTGACGTCCTCGGGAGGCGCGGCGATATCCTCCGGCTGCGTGTTGAGGCCGAAAAGGGCGGCGCTGTGGGCGTCTGATTCGGGCAGAGGCGGCGGAGCCTGCGAGCTGCCGCCGGGGCCGGGGATGTCGTGGCGGCGGCTGTAGAGCTCTTCCATGCAGCGGTGGAAGATGGGGCCGGCGCCGCTGATACCCGAGACTTCGTTCATTGAGCTGTTGTCGAAGTTGCCGACCCAGACGGCGACGGTGTAGTCGCCCGTGTAGCCGATGCACCAGTTGTCGCGGTAGTTGGATGAGGTGCCCGTTTTGGCTGCGCAGGGAAAGCGAAAGCTCAGGTTTTCTCCCGCGCCGAAGGCGTCGGCTCTCGCGCCGGAGTCGCTGAGGATGTCGGTGATGCCGTAGCAGAGGCGCTCGTCAGCGACGCGCCGACCGACGGCAGCGGGCGGATGCGAGGCGTCTTCGCCCTCTCGGAGGTGGCTGCGCAGCTCGGGCAGGTCGCCGCCGCGGGCCAGAGCTGCGTAGGCGCGGGCAAGCTCTTCGAGGGTGACGTGGGCGTTGCCGATGGCCAGGCCCAGGCCGTATTCTTCAGCGCTGCCGCCGGGGCAGATGCCGAAGCGGCTGAGCATTTGCATGAGCGCGGCCGGCCCGCCGCTGCGGTTGAGGACTTCGAGGGCCGGCACGTTCTGCGAACAGGCGAGCGCTTTGCGTATGCTGATGGGGCCGAGGTAGCGGCGGTTGTAGTTGTTCGGCGCTTCGATGCCGCTGCTGTCCGGGTAGAGCGTCGGCACGTCGGCTAGGATGCTGCCCGGGCGGAAGCCTTTCTCAAAGGCCAGCAGGTAGACGAGCGGCTTGAGCGTCGAGCCGGCTGAGCGGCGCGTGCGCGTGCCGTCGAGTTGGCCGCCCGCTTCGCTTTCCGGGAAGGCGGCGGGGATGCGCGCCAGAATCTGGCCGCTGGGGTTGTGCACGATGAGGACGGCCGCTTGGCTGACGCCGTGCGCGCTGAGCTTCTCGATTTCGTCGCGGGCGATGAGGCGGCAGGCATCCTGCAGACCTCTGTCGATGCTGAGCCGCCCGGGAGCGACGCCGCGCGGCGCACGGTCTTGCATGACCTTGAGCTCGAGCTTATCGATGGCGGGCTCCCCCATGCGCTCCAGCAGGCGGTTGACGCGCCGGAGCGCAGCATCGGGGTGGCGCAGCGGGTCGAGGCGGCTCGGAGCCTGAATCAGGGCGGCCAGCAGGGCGGCTTGCGGCAGCGTGAGCTCGGCGGCGGGGCGGCTGAAGTAAAACTCGGCGGCGGCCTCCGCGCCTCGGCAGCCGTTGCCGAAGTCCACGCGATCGAGGTAGGCGCGCAGAATTTCGTCCTTGTCGTGCTCCATCTCGAGGCGGCGGGCAGCGAGCGTTTCGCTTATCTTGGTGCCGAGCGTGCGCCGTGAGGCCGGGCGGCTGAGCTTCACCAGCTGCATGCTGACGGTGGAGGCTCCCGAGCGCGAACTTCCCGTCAGTCGCCCGGAGACGGCGCGGCACACGGCGAGAAAATCAATGCCTCCGTGGCTGTAAAAATGCTGATCTTCAGCGCAGAGGACGGCTCGGACGAGCGCGTCGGGCAGGGGACCGGGCGGCAGCGGCTGCATGCGCAGTCTCTCTTCACCGCAGCGGGCATAGCCGAGCAGGACGCCGTGGCGGTCGCGCAGCTCTCCCGGGCTCGGCGGCGTGCAGTCGACGGACGGTTGCCACCAAGGCAACACCCAGAGTATCGCGGCCACCGCCGCCGCGCAGACGAGGCAGCAGCAGAGCATGGCTCGAAGAACGCGGCGGCGGGGCAGCTTGATCATGGGGTAGTTCAGGCTACGGGATTGTTCGATGCGGCACGTTCCGCAACGAAACCCCGGACTTCAACGTTGACCGGGCGTGTGAAGGGGATTCTGCCGCGCCCGGCCGAGAGCTCCGCCTCGGCACCGGTCGGCGGCAAACTCCGGGGGCCGGTGCAGCCGAGCTGAGGCTGTCGGTGAGGTGGGCGCGGCTTCATGATATAGTAATTACGTCGGCAGCAGGCTCCGTCTTTCAGAAAAAACGCATGAAATGAATTTTTTTTGCCGAAAAAACGTTTGAATTCGCTGCAAAGAGTTGCTCCCCCGCTGCCGAAGCAACGGGGGAGCGTGTCATCGAGTCGGGGAGTTCCGGCCCCCGACTTACTTCACGGGCTCGACGCTCAGCTTCTCAGGCGTCGAGAGACCGTAAAACTGAGGGCTGTACATCATTTCGGCTTTCGCCGCGGGCGCGGTGACCTCGCCCGCGCGCACGACGCGCGCCACGTAGCGGATGGTCACGTCGCTCTCGCCCCATTTGTCGACGTAGAAGCGCATGCGGTCCTTGCCGATCTCGGAGCTGCTGACCGAGTACGGCGCGTACCAGCCGAGGTTGCGACGCGCCTTGTTCATGATGTGGGCGGGCAGAGCCTGCGTCGGGCTGCTCTGATCGACGGCTTCCATGACGGCGGGCAGGCGATCCTCAATGGCGACGTAGCGTGCCGGGGCTTCGCCCGTGTAGCGGCAGCGGATGCTGATGCGCACGATATCGCCGACGCGGAATTGCAGCGTGGGCTTCCAGCTGCCGTCCTCTTGCAGCACTTCATAGCTGCGCGTCGTTGCAAAGCCGTGGTCAATGGGCTGATCGGGCTGCTCATCGGCCATGTAGCCCTCGGCCGTGCCGTAGGCGTAGACCGTGCCTCCCTCGGCCTTGTAGTCGCCCTCGCTGAGGTAGAGGCTCGCATCGACGCTCAGAAGCTCGCCGGGGCGAAGCTGCTGCCCGTTGAGGGCGGCGCCGCCGCCGTTGGTCTGAGCGGCGGATGCGGCTGACTTGGCACTCAGCGCGCGCTGGTGGTCGAGCAGGGCGTCGATGAGGATGCAGTTCCAGCCGCATTCCCACGTGCTCATATAGCCGCGCGAGCGCTCGCGCAACACCGTCGCCGCATCCGTCAGCAAGGCCGCGTCATCGGGATTGCTGTAGTGGCGGTAGAGCAGGCTGAGCACCTCGCAGGGCACGCGCAGGCGCAGCTGCTCGACCGTCGGCGTCACGCGCCCCTTCACGCCCGGTGCGATTTCAGGCTTATCGTGGGCAGCGCGGGCGCGATCGGCCAGCGAGGCAGCCCGCGGGTCGCCGATGATGGCTGCGGCGCAGGCGGCCATCCAGATGGCGTCTTCCTGCATTGCTTGGTGCGTCTTGAGCACCTCGTCGAGCTTGCTGCTGCTGAGCTTGCCGCTCAGCGCGAGAGGCAGCAGGCTGATCATGTTGCCCTTCGCGTCGGATCCTCTCACGGCGAGGCCGAGGGAGTCGAGCATGCTCTTCTCGAGATCATTCATCCGATAACCGTGCTTCTCGGCCACCTGCAACACCATGAGCACATAGGGCGTGAACTCGGCACTGGCGCCGCGCGAGCCCTCCCAGTAGCGGAAGCCGCTGACCCGGCCGGGCGTCACCCTGCGTTCGCGTATCTTGGCGAGCGTCTTGGCGATCACCTTGTCAGGCTTGTCGCCCTCGGGCAGGCTGAAGCCCGGCAGATCCTTGAGATCATCGGCGAGCAGCCAAGGCAGCAGAGCCGAACTGAGCTGCTCGGTGCAGCCGTACGGGTAGCGGAAGAGATAATCCAGACTTCCGGCCGCTGCCGCCAGCGGGTGCGTGCTGAAGTGAATCTTCATGTTTGTGCCCGGCTTGAACTTCAGCGTTACGAAGTCCTGCGGCCTGAGCACCATGCCGGGCTGCATCGACGTCGTGAAGTACTCGCGCAGCCAGGGGCGGGCGGGTTCGACGGGGAAGCTCAGCTTCACCGCATCGCGCATGCGCTTCGCCTGTTCCCCGAGCCTCTGCTCCTCCTCATCGGCAGGCTGCACCGTCCACGTTAGGGCGGCCGTTCCCGTCTGCGGCAGGTGCACGGGCATCGTCACCGTGACAGGCTTGTTGCCCGTCAGTTCGACCGTGTGCGCCGTCTCCTCCGCAACGGCATTGCCGGATTCTGCCGTGAGGCGGAAGCGCACCGTTGCGTCGTCGCTCAGACCGGGAATCTGATCGGGCAGCATGCTGACGGTGACGGGGAGATAGAGCTTATCCCCCTGAGCCGCCGCCATCGGCACCTGCGGTTCGAGCATCACGGGCTGATTGACCTCGTAGGCACTCGTCGTGCGGCCGAATTGGTCGGCGCCCGATGCCGCCACGGCAAACACGCGGTAGCGCGTCAGCGTATCGGGGTTGCGATACGTCGCCGAGAACTGCCCCTGCTGATCCGTGCGAATACTGCCGAGCCAGAGTGCGCAGGGCGTGAAATTCTCGCGGATGCGGATCTTTTTAGCGGCCTCAATACGGCCGTCATCGAGCGCCGCGATGGCGTCACCGCCGCCGATAAAGACGCCCTTGTTGCCGTAATCGTAGTGAGAGAGCGCCTCACCGATGAGCTGGTTGCGGGAATTGCGCGTTTCGACGAGGAAGCGGGGGTTGCTGCAGAAGAAGGATTGCGGGTCGGGCAGCGAGTACCCGTGCACCTGAAGCGTCCCCTCGTCCACCGCGTAGAGCGTGACGGCCGCATTCGGCACCGCTTGGCCCGAAGCATCCTTCACGACGCCGCTGATGTTGCATTCCTCATCGGGCAGCAGCGGGTGAGACGGAGGCGTCAGTTCGACATCGAGAATGCGGTCGACCGGAAGCACGACGAGCTCACAGCTGGCCGAGACGATGTTGGCCGTGCCGTTTTCCGAGGGCATCGTCTCCGCGCCCTGCACGAGCAGAGCCGTCACGCGCACCCCGGGAGCATCCTCGGCCTTGAGCGGCAGCTCGATGACCGGGTTTTCGGGAGTAATTTTTTGCCGGAAACTGCGCAAGACTCCTTCGCGCTCGACCGTGACGAACAACTCGCCTTGGCTCGGCCCTTCGAAGAGCAGTTTGGCCGTTTCTCCGGCCTTGTAGAGATCGCTCTCGGCAAACAAGTTCATCTCATCGGCTCTGTCGTAATACCACGGGCATTCCCCGTCGCCGTAGACGGAGTAGCGCATGACACTGCGGAAGGGACGCCCTTGAGCATCGGTACCCTTGACCGTCACGAGGTAGATGCCCGAGCGCGGCGTTTCAACGACGAAATCGGGCTGCTCCTTCTGCTCCCCGCTCAGCTTGACGGGTTGATCTTTCACGAGATCCTCGGAGAGTTTGACGCGCCTCACCTGCCCGAGGAAGCGGTTGCCGATGCGGTAGGGGCTGAAACTCTCGCGCTTCACCGAAATGCTGCCGATGATCGGCTCGCCCTTCCAGGCCTTGCCCTCCGTATCCACCAGCAGGCAGTGAACGGGAATCCCCTCGCCGACGCGCACAATGCGAGCGCCCTCGCGCAGACCCACGTAGAGCGATGACGGGTGCATGACACCTCGGCACTCGGCTGTCAGCACCTGCCGATTGCCGTTGCTCACCGAGAGCTCGCTCGTGATGCTGATGAGGCGATCCGTCGCGGGCAGCGTAAACTTCACATCGCCGCAGCCGTTGTCATCGAGCTCAGTTTTCGTCTCCAGCGTGCCGCCGTGTTCAATGGAATATCTGCTGATTCCGTAATAGGTCTCGCAGTAGCCGGCATCGCAGCTGCCGCTGCTGTAATCGCCGAAGCGGTAGTGGCGGAAGTCCGCCGGATAAAAGTTCCGATAGCGGTAGCTCAGCAACCAAGACGCCCGGCCTCCTGCGACTGGTGTCGTGTTGTAGTTGGTCGCCTTGCCGCTCACCGATACGAGGCGCAGCGCATCGTCGACCTTCAGCTCGCTCTCGATCTCGAACTCATTGCGCCGGAACTCCTTCACGTCGATCCAGCCGCTTTCGCACCGCACCGTTTCGAGAAGCTGTCGGCGCAGCCTCTCGAGAGAGCCCTTGGGGTTGACGTAGTGAGCCGCCAGCTTCATCAACTCTGAGCTGTTGTCGGCGTCACCCTCGTACTCGACGTTGATCTCATAGCTCATGAGGCCCGGAGAATCGCTCGCCGGGAAGTCCGCATTAAAGGCTCCGCCCTCTTCAACCTGCGCCTTCACCTCGCGCACGACCCCGTCCTTTGCCAGACGGATCGTCACGGCCTTGATCTTGGGAACGCTCAGTTCATTGACCTTGCGGTCGCGAACATAGCCGCGCATGTGAATCATCTCCCCCGGGCGGTAAGCTCTGCGATCAGTGAAGGCGAAAACTTTGGTGATGGGCGGCGGCTGCAACGCCACCTTCTCCTCATCAATCTCGCTGAAAATCCGATAGTCGGATATCAGATTCTCCGAGGCCATCGCGTTCCAGTCCCTGTCTGCATTCGAGCTGTAGTCCGTCACATAGCTGTCTCGCCCGCAGCTCACCTGCAGATAGGACGGCGTCGTGTTGAGCTCAACCTCGGCCACACCGTTGCGAATCGTATGCTCCGAGAGGCTGTTGCCCTCGGCATCGAGCAGGCGCAGCGTGCCCTCCTGCAAGGGCTTGCCGTCGGAGAGCCGATAGGCGTAAACCATCAGATGCCCCGGCCAGTTCTTCCACATCAGACCGAGATTCGTCAGCTGCACCATGCCCTGCGTGAGAGCCTTGTCGCCCTCGTTCTCGGGGTCGCCGTCACTCGCCGCATCGCCGCGGAACTCGACGAAATACAAATCGCCGGGCGCCGCATCGGCAAAGAGGTCGCGCAGCGACATTTCCGCCTTGCCGAAGGTCGTCGAGAGGTGTTTCTCCGCCGTGGCGATCTGCCCCGGCAGCAACTCGGTCGGCACAATGCTCTGGTCGTAGCGGCGCAGGCGAGCCGCCTCGCTGTTCGGCTCGCCGTCGTTGAGCGAGCTGTAGTAATTGCGATAGGCGCGCATCACGCGCACGGCATTCTGCGGCGAACTGTCAAGCTTGATGACGCGCACGTTGAGGCGGTCGATATTTTCGACGAGGCACGAGAGCTTGGGATCGCCCTGCGCGTTGGGCGTCAGCGTACCCAGCGTCGCGTTCGCCCTGATGCGGGGCGTGCGCGGGCGCAGAATTGTCTCATGCGCCGTGGCATTGAAGCTGCGGACGTAGCTGCCGTCGGCTCCGGCTGCCAGCGTCAGGTGGCGCGAGACGGGGCCGACCTTGAAGATGAGCCGCGTGCAGAGCTTGCCGACACTGCCGTCGGGCATCGGGCGGTTCACCTGAGCTTCGCGCGTCGCGGCAAAATCCGGACGCAGCGTGATCTCCTGCCCGGCCACAACGGCGCGGAAGGCTCCGTCTCGGTAGACCATCTCCTGCGTTTCATCCTCATCCGTCAGGCCGATGCTCCACTTGAGACGCGAAATCTCGCTCTCGAGCTTCTCGGGCTCCACGCCGGATGAAACCAGCAGCTCCACCTCGTACTCTCCCGGTGAAAGACGGCGATTGCTCAGCCAGGAGAAATCGCTCGCGCAGTTTCTCACGATACATTCGGTATCCTCATAGCTGCCCGTTCTGCTGCCAAAGCTGCCTGCATTCGGAATCACCAGCATGCAGGTATCGGTCACCCCGTCGGGCAGATCGACAATCCAGAGCCCGCGCAGCTCCTCATCCGCAGCGCCGGCGGCAAAAAGAGCGCGATCGCACGACTCAAACGCGTAACTGCGCTCTGTGAGCATGTCCCAGCTCCGCAGCACATCGCCGCGCGTCGCCGGGCGCACGTGCACGGGCAGATCGCGGGGAGTCTCTTCATCCGTGCGGCAGACCATGCGGTGAATGTTTTTGGCCAGCAGCTCCACCTCGTCAGCATCGTTACTCCAAGAGTAGACAAAGACCGGTTGGTGTGCACCGCGCTCGTGCAGAGCAATGATGCCGCTTATCCCTTCGCCGCCGACGCGCAGCGGCTGCATGCGGAAAACCTCACCCTTCGGCCCGCGGAAGTCGGGGTTGATGTTGAGCGTGGCCACATCGGGCGCCGAGGGTGCCTTCACGATGGCCTGGAGCGATGTGCGGCTCAGCCAGATAGCCGACAGCAAGCTGCCGTTTTCAATATCGACAGCCGGCGTGGCGTCGGCACCGACACAGTCGTCATCCGTCGCCGGGGCCGGGAAGGTCACGTGGCAAACCTGCTGACGCTCCCCGCTGTCCGGGTCATATCTGTAGCTCGTTGAAGCTCGGCAGAGAAGCTGTTTTTCCGTGAGTGCGCCGGGAGAGGCGGGTTTCGCCGGGCCCTGCGCTTGGTCGGGGGCCACGGCGTCAGAGGCTGAGCTCGGCGCGGGCGTCGCCGGGGCAGGGGCCTGTGCGTAGCTCAGCGCCGCACCGCTGATCAGAGCGGTTGTGAGGAGGAGGGGGGATTTCATGTCAGACGTGATGAGTAGGGTTTGGGATGATGTGATGGAGAAAAAGAGAACGTTGCAGAGGTGTCGTTGATATAATGAGTACGCAGGTGCCGAGGACCATCTTACAGGAAATTTACACGCAGCAGAGAAAATCGTCAAAAAAACACGAAGTGACACCGCGTCGGGGCAAAATCCTCAGTGCGGACAAAGCGAAACATAAGCCGACTTCAGGAGGATTATTCTCCCAGCGGGAGCGTCAGCAGGAAGGTGCAGCCCGACGCATCCCCGCGCTCAAGCTCCAGATCTCCGCCGATGGAGCGCATCAGATCGCGGGAAATGGCCAGCCCCAACCCCACGCCGGGCTTGCGCCCCTTCTCCGCCTCCGCCGAGCGCGAGAAAGGTTGAAAAAGCGTGCGGCGAGCCGCCTCGCTCATCCCCGGCCCGTTGTCCGAGAAGCGAATGCTCAGCGAGCGATGTGTTTGCAGCAGACTGATGCTGACGGCCGGCTCCGTCTTGGCCGAGGCCTCCTCGTTGCGGCGGCTGCGGTCGCCGTATTTGATGGCGTTGTCGGCCAGGTTGTTCAGCACCTGCTCGAGCGAAATCAAATCCGTGCGCAGCGAAAGCAACCGCATGCGCGGATCCTGCGTTACCGTGAAGCGGAAGCCGGACGCCTTCAAACGCTCACCCACCCGCGCGAACACCGGGTCGAGCAGCTTTGTGCAGGGCCCGGCATCCTGCCGACCGCGCACCTTGCCGCGGCTCAGGCGGGCAAACGACAGCACGTTCTCCACCAGATGCGCCAGTCTCCCGCTCTCGCGGAACAGCGTCTCGTGATAATCGGCCACCTTCTCCGGCGGCACGCGCCCATCCTTGAGCATCTCCGTATAAAGAGAAAAACTCGTCAGCGGCGTCCGCAACTCATGCGTCACGGCGGAAACAAAATCGCTGCGGCGCCGCTCCATGCGCGCATACAGCACCAGCAACGCAAAAATAATGAGAATAGACAGCAGCGCAATCGCCCAAGCCGTGTTGATGGTCGAACGCATCGCCGCCGCACGCTGCCCCGAATCACTCAAATTCACCTGCCCGCCCGAGCGCAGCACCAGCGGAAGCCCCTTCAGATTCGGCTCCTCTCCGGCCTGCGGCAGACCGATCTGCGGTGCCGGCAACTCGGCAGCCACCTCCGGCCTCAAATGCTCGACCAACTTCGGCACGTCAATCACAAAGCCCTCGGCGGCGCAGCCCTCGGACGTCGGCACCGAGCGCATACAAACCAGCCAATCCTTGTAATACCACGCAAAAAACTCCCCGGGATCTCCCGTGAGTTCGAGAGGCTCGGAGCTCTGCGCGCTGTCGACGGGAAGGGTGCTGAACACCGGCATCTGCGAACTCGGATCATACCCGCCGAGCTCGTCCGCCGGATCCATCACCGACGCATCCGGCACGTAGGCCTTGCGCCTGATGGTGTTCGTTATGGCTCCCGCCCGCGCCAGTTCCGCGCGAAAAGCCTCTTGTCCGCGCGGCACGCGCGGCGCGCTCTCGAGCGGCGACTGCATGAAAAAGCCTCGGTTAAAATCGGCCATTCCCCCCTCGGGCATCGCATAAAACGGAGCTGCCACATCCGGCGCCTTGCCCAATTTGCGCTGCTCGGCTCCGAGCAACTCATCGAGCTTCGCCTGCACCCGAGGCAGAGAAAGCTCAACGAGGCGGCGGCACTGCGTCTCCTCGTCAATGCGCATCAACTTGCCTTCCAGCGTCGCGGCGCGATAAGCCAGCATCAGTGCGGCCGCCACCGACAGCAGGCCGAAAAAGAGAATCACGAAAACAAAGCGTTTGTTCATCAGTCTAAAAAATCAGAAACATGCAGATCCCCGCAGGCGGAAAAGCAACCCGGTGCCCGTCATCCGCCCTCCGTCCAGCGATAGCCCCGGCCGCGCACATTTTCGACGTGAGCCGCAGCCTCGGGGCCGATTTTATCCTTGAGCCGCGTCAGCGTCACCGCCACCGTCCGCGTTTGCGAAGCTCGGGCAGACTGCCCCCAGACGCGCATCAGCAACTCCTCCTGCGGCAGCAGACGGTTCGGGTGCGCCAGCAGATAGTGAAAAAGGGCAAACTCCTTTTCACTGAGCTGCACCGTACGACCCTCATCAAAGAAAACAGCGCGGGTCTCCGCATCGAGTCTCCCGCCCGGAAAGCGCAGAGACTCGGAACCCGAGCGGCTGCGGCCGGGGTACCGTCGCAGCACCGCCGCGATGCGAGCCAGCAACTCCGCGATGCTGAAGGGCTTGACAACGTAATCATCAGCTCCCAACTCCAGCCCTTTCACCCGCTCCTTCTCCTCGCCGTGAGCCGTCAGAATAATGCAGGGCGTACCGGGGCATTCCTTCCCCATCATACGCAGCAGCTTGAAGCCGTTAATTTCGGGCATATTCACATCGAGCAGCACGAGATCGACCTCATGCGTCAGCAACAGCTCGAAGGCGCGGCGCCCGTCCTCGGCCGCCAGAACCGCATAACCGGCTCCCTCCAGCGTATCGCGGAGAGCCTCGCGGATCGGAGCCTCGTCTTCGGCCACCAGAACGCATCGATCACCCATGACATCAGGATATTAGCACATGAGCCGCGGACCCGACAAGCAAAAAGCTGCCCGAGCGGACGGCAAGATCCTCGACCCGGCGAAACCCGCACACCCGACTCCGCCTACAAAAATGTTTTCCAGCGCTGTCTATGACAAGGTCGACTCCCTCGCAGAAGCGTTCTCGTGAGACAGCCTTCTGCACGAAACGTCCGAATGTTGGTGGGCCTCAATTTGATCAAGAATCGAAGCAACTCCATCAAAAACATAAAGTGATCACCCGTGGAATTTTTTTCTTGCTTTCCGAGGTCCAACACGTTATCTTTTTACCTGAAGCTCACAGGCGGCTTCTCGTGCGTTGTGCATGCGAGAGTGCCGAATGTTAGGAGAAAAGGCAACAAAATGAAACACCTCGCTTTACCCCTTAGCCGAACGAACAAACGACTCGGATCCTTCGCCCCTCCAACCCGAACAGGGAGGTTGATGCACCCGAAGGCTGAACGCCGAGATTGACTGCCGGGCGGAGTCCTCCATACGCCCGTACGGCGACGCCCTGCGGAAAAATTACACCTTTACACTTTGATATGAAACTCGATACGAAACTCAAACAGAATCTCATCGACTGGTACTGGAACTACGGCTGTAAGAGATCCGGAGCCTACAGCCTCACCCGCGGCGGGTGGTTGGACCGGGCTCTGCGCATCATTCGAGATGTCGAATCCGTCGAGAAGGCCAAGACCAAGTACGACAAACCGACCATGGCACTCTGGGGGCCGTCCCAGAGCGGCAAGTCGACGCTTTTGGCCTGCTTCATTGATGCCGGCCTCGATCAGGGCTTCGGCAATGCGCTCAAGTGGGATGATTCGCCCGTTCAGCCTCGCTTCAGCGGAGACAATGAGGGGGGGCGGGTTCCTGTGCTCAACCCCTTCAACTTCGGGGAAGACGGCTCGGGCTGTGTGACGCGTTTCCACATGGTTGACGCTGTTGAACACCCGGATTATCCCGTGGAGATTCAGTTTGCATCAGAGCGCGAGATTCTGCTTTCCCTGGCCGTTGGCTACATGGGCGAAACCTCCGCCAAGGACAGCACGGGCAAACTGCGTACCCTTCGTCCTGAGGATCTCAAGGATATCTTAGCCGTAGCAGGGCCTCGCAAGCCTCGCGTCGTGCCCGATAAAAACGCCTTCTCCCTGCTCACTGAGGTTCTCAACGTCATTGACGTGCTCATCGACATGGAGAGCCCGCGCTACGTCAACCTCAAGAGCGAGTGGGAGGATCGCCGCAGCAACATCCTCAACGATGATCAGCTCGTCTCGTCAGAGGCGAACGTCGAGCGTTTTGCCGCCGAGATCATGTGGGACTCGTGGAAGAACCTCTCCGAGCTTTATCGTCGCCTGCGCTCTCGCCGAGCTACGCTGGCCAAGAAACGCTACTTCTGCAACATCGAGCTTGCAGCGCTGTTGCTCAATATCTCGTCGGCTAAACATTACAACGAGTCCGACTATGTGAGAACGCTTGTGAACTCCTGCACCGTCGTTGATATCGACGATGAAAGCGCGGCCATTACCCAAAAGATCGGCACGCCGCTGTTCTCCAACCACATCGACTTTGCGCTCACTCAGGGGCTCGTCTCACTCATCGTCGTGCCGCTCAAGCGCAGCATCATCGAGCAGACCAACGAAGACGTCTACAAGCTGCTCGATAAAGCTGACCTGCTGGACTTCCCGGGTGTGGCCAACGAGTACAAGAGCGCCGTACTGCTCACGGATGATCAGCTGGCACTTGAATACCGCGATGAGAATGGCCGCTACCCCCTGCTTGCCCTCACGCAGGTTATGAAGCGAGGCAAGACTGCCTCGATCGTCATCAGCAGTGCTCGCGAGCTCAACATCGACGTCTTCTCTCTGCTCGTCCGCATGCCTGCAGGCCCGACCTACCCGGCCAACCCCGTGCAGATCATGAACGGTATACGCTACTGGTTCAAGACCATGGGCAAAGCGAGCAATCCGCTCTCCCGCGATCGTGAGCTGCAGATTAACCTCATTCTGACCTTCTCGGCTAAATTGCTCAATCTGGTCAACGAAAACGGCACCGGAACGGCCGGACTCAACGGCGTTTTTGACAAACTCAAGAGCCTCGGCGATCTCGCCGATCCGTCCGTCGTCACCACCTTCAGCATCAACTACCCGGCTTTCAGCGACGGGCACATCGAAAACATGGATGAGACCCGCAAGCGCGAAGTCATTGAGATGATCCTCAAGGATCGTCACTTCAGCCGCCAGTTTGCCGGTACCGAAGAATCGCTCAGCCGCATGGCCGACTTCAATGAGAACGAGTTTGGCGGCCGCAGCTACCTTTTCCGCGCCATGCTCGAACAGCTTGATAAATCCAAGCGTCCGGCCCTCCTCGAAGCCAAGCTCGATGCGCTCGCTGCCGAGTGGACGGACTGCATGGCTGAGGCCCTTCCCGGACACGAAGAAGAAGAGGCCTCCCGCAACAAGGATATCGACATGATGATAGACGCGCTGGAGAAGAACCCCGATGACAACAGCGATGAGAGCATCGCCAAGCAAATCATCGACTTTCAGGACGTCTCGCCCGAAGTGCTCGAAATCGTGCCGCGCATGCAGAACGACGTGCCCGACTACGTCGATCGACAGGTCGTTGCCTGGATGGAGGCAGCCAAGCGCAAGACGCTCCAGCGCCTTCTCGGCTTTGAAAGCGCTGAGCACCGAGCCCGCATTCTCTCCTACATCATGAGCGACATGGACACGTCCGTCATCACCAAGTGGCTCGTGCCGGTCGTGCGTCCGCTCTCTCGAGAGGAGCGCCGAGAATGGCGTCGACTCGTCGCCACCTACATCGTCAAACTCGCCTTCCCGAACGACGAGCCTCACCGTTCCGAAGAGGACTGCGTCGCTCTCCTCGAGCGCATCAGCGATAACTCCTACGCGAGCCGCGAGCGCATCAACAGGCAAGACAGCACATACTTCATCTCAGTTATCGCTCCCTTCATCTCCTACCTCAGGCGACTGCGCGACAATGATGCGCCCGACAAGTCCCGAGGCGAACAGCCCGGCGACAAGGAACTGACGGAGCTTGTCAGCAATCTGTAACCCCCAACCTCTCTTTCGCATATGTCTATTGAATGTCTGGTACTGCCCAACACGGGGCATCACTACTTCTTCATCCCCCTCTCTCGCCAGCTCATCGACACGCACGGAGGTCTTCGCGGCCCTCTTGCCAAAATCTGCCGCGAAGGCAGAGCTTGGCAGCCCTTGCCCAAGGATGAGACAAGCGGTGAGAATCTTGGTTGGATTCGCTACAGGCTTGGCTACAAAGGTGCTGCCAACAATATCGGCGTCTGGCTCGCTATTGAGACCAATCTGGGTACGGTGAAGCGCGGCACCTTCCATGATGAACACGAGATAACGGTCGATCTCTATCCCCAAGACGAGACGCAGTTGACGGTCTCGCCCTATGCTTACCGATCCGTCCGAGAAATTCCCGACAGCAAGGCGAAGCAGGACTCGATCAAAGTGCCGTTGAATATCGAACTGAAGCCGGGCGAGCGCGTCAAACTCGATGATATCGAAGTCATCTGGCAGGTTCCCTCGGCCGATTCGCCGATTGACGTCGATCTGGTTGTCGACTTCGGCAACACCCGTACCGTTGTCCTCGCGCTGGAGAATCACACCAACATGGCCACCGACGGCAATCTCTGCGCCGTTTGCCGCAACATCCGTTTTCTGCCGCGAGGACAGGAATACCCGAAGGTGAATGATCGCGGGGAGGTCGCCTCCGTTTCCAAGTTTGAGTCGGTGGGTGAAACTATCTGCGACTCATGGTTCCTGCTTCAGGAGCCCATGTTTGCCGATTGGGACATTCCCTCCTTCGGCTCGGAAAAGACCCCCTTCACAACGAGCAAAGAGTATCTCAAGGACGAGTCCGTCACCACACAGAAGGGAGGATTCCTGAGTGCCGGCAAAGTCATCACCAAGACCAAATACATTTGCAAGGAGCGAGTCCCGCAGATGTTCGTCGAAATTTCACCGGCGCTCATGGGGCAAGAGGCCAAGGACCAGATGCACAACATCGACATGAAGCAGGGCCTCAATGTCTCGATGAGTTCGCCCAAGCGCTATCTTTGGGATCGAGATCCCTACGGTGTCGGGCAGGGAGGCCAGCAATCCTGGAACATCAACCCGAATGCCTGGTCCTCGATCCCCCGAAAGAGAAACTCCTTGCCGGCCCTGCGCGGGCAGATCTGCCGCTACCTTTATCTCGACGGGCGAGACTGGGATATCGATCATCCGCCCTTCGAGAACCCGACGATCACTGAGCGTCCGGGGTGCCGTCAGGTCAATCCCACCTACCCGCGCAGTACGGCCATGGTTTGGTCGGCCTTGACCATCATCGAATCAGCGTATCGGCAGATTACCTCGTACAACTGGCGCGAAGGAAACAGCCCCTTCATCAACCGTCGCCTGCGCAGCGTCAACGTCACCTTCCCGTCGGGATGGATTGCTCAGGAGCGCGCCTATTACTACCAAGCTTGGAAGCAGGCGGTGGATATCTTTACTCTGGCTCACATGGACTCTCGCAAGCCCTTGGAGCTTGACTCCACGCAGGGGCGCCCGAGCCTCTGCGTCGAGCTGGATGAAGCCGTGGCCTCGCAGCTGCCCTTCATTTACTCCGAGATCAGGCGCCTTTCCGCCAACCTCTGGATCGCCCTCTACGGCCGCAACCCGAATCCTGCGGACTACCGTAGCGGCCGCGTGCGCGTCATGACCGTCGACATCGGCGGCGGCACGCTCGACAGCTCCATCATTGAGTACAAAAACACGGCTCCCGGTGCACAGGTCGCCCTGCGCTACAATGTCCTCTTCCGCGACTGTAGTTGTTATGCCGGCGACAGCGTCACCAAAGCCATCATCGAGCGCGTGCTGCTGCCCTCTCTGCTTGAGGCTCGCGGTGTTTCGCCCGATGACAAAGAGGCGGATATCTTCTGCAACGTGATGTCTCGCACCCGCACCAGACTCTCGGAGCGCTCTACGTGGCAGCGCATCGTCACGCTGCTCTTCCTGCCCGTCGTGCGCCAGTGGCTCACGGACGTGGGGACTCTGCCCAACGGCTTCTTTACAAGTGAAGAAGGGGTGGACTTCCGAACCATCGAGGATTGCGGAGCTGACGAGTGCGCCATCAACGACCTCAACAAATTCCTCGCCGATTCGGGAATCGGCATGGAGAACTTCGTCCAGGCCGAAGACCGCCTCCGTTACGATCCTGAAGACATCAACCGCTGCATCGAAGACGAACTGAAACTGGGCATCGAACCGCTCGGCAAGTTTGTCGCAGCCTACGATGTCGACATCGTCACCCTCAGCGGCAAGATTTCCGAGATGCCGAAGGTGGAAGAGCTGCTCAAGGCCTACCTGCCGATTCGCCCGCAACGCATCGTGCGCATGAAGGGCTACTTGGCCGGCGATTGGTACCCCATGGCCTCCAACATGCGCATCAACGACGCCAAGACCGTAACGGCTGTGGGCTGCGCGCTCTACGCAGCGGGGAAGAGCAAACTCCTCGGGGCCATTTGGAACATTGCCGAAGACCAGGCGGCGAGCGATGCCGACACGAAGAAGCGCAGCACCGACGTGAAGAAGCGTTGCCGCAACTACTGGGGTGTCATGTGCAGCGATTCTCGCCAAGACGGCTTTGACCACATTCTGCTGGCGCCGAAGGAAGAGACCAACGAGCGCGACACCTATGTGACGGATGACGGAACGACCTACCACGGCTACCCGATCATGATCAACTCCTACATCGGTCGTCAGAAGTATCGCGCTGAGAACTCGACGCCCGAGCGGCAGTACAAGCTGCGTTGGAAGGGTGATTCACGTAAAGCTCCGAATGCTCCCCTGACCGTTATCGTGAGGCGCAAACAACCGCCGACCTGCGGCGAAAGCTACGAGATGGAAGAGGATGACATCGAATTGGTGAGCGTCGAATGCACCGACCCGAGCGACACCAATTTCGACAGCAGCCTCGTCGAACTGCAACTCCGCACTCTCTCCGAGGCCGGATTCTGGATGGAGGAATGCCGCTTCCAGTGCGAGTTGCCGAACGTCTGAGCTCCGAAGCGTCAACCCCATGTGTTAAGTTTAACGTCATATGCATGCGTTAGATTCAAGCTCCGGATGCGGCTCTGAGAAAGCCTCGGAAGAATGGGCCAAGCTCGGGGAAGTGGTCGATAACGCTTCTCGCGTTATCGGGAGCCCCGCGAACCTCACGGCTTTGCTTCAAGCTCTCATCCTTGAGCATGACCAGAAGCGCAGTCTTCAGGAGCGCAACGCCGTCCTGCTCGAAGACAGGGATAGACTCAACAAGCTGCTTGCTGAACAGAAAGAAAAGGAGGGGCGTCTGGAGAAACTCTTGCAGCAGCTCATCTCGCGAGTCTCGGATGCCTTGGCGGAAATCACAGTGGACGATATCCGGCAATCCGAGTCCGTTCATTCTCAGCCTGAACAAGCTTTGCCCGACAAGCCGCTTTCCGGTGACGGGGCTGCGTTAGCCCCGTCGACTTCCTCGGATTCGCTCGGCGCAGAAGCAGGAGAGTCTTCGGAAGCCGCGGCGACGCAGCCTGAGCTAAGCGCGCTGCCTCCCGAGGAGAATGGAGAGCCGTCGCTCGAACCGGAGGCTTCCGCCGATTCCGCCTCTGCCGCTACAGCGACTGCGGGACAGGAGCTCGGAGGGGACAGCTCCCTGCGCCGCTTGCTGGTGCCCGAGATCCTCAACACACCGGCCAGTAGTCGTTATTTCCGTAAGTGGCAGGCAGCCTTGAGCAGCAACGAGCCGGATTACCTGCTCTTCGCGATGCTCTCCAACCTCTTTACTTGGACCTGCGCGTCGGCCAACCGAAAGCGCGAGACAGGGGGGGCTATCAGCGCTGCCCTCGAGAAGGAGAGTTGTGTCGGCCTTTACAATTTCAGTCGGTATCTTTTCGACTACTTGTATGCCAACGGCGAAGAGCCGGAAGGGGCCGAAGCGATCGTCTTTGAGCTGATGAACGGAATCAACAAGCTGCTCGAAAACGACGGTGAGAAGTACGAACTCATGTTGCCCTACCTCAGTTCGCCGTATAACACCAAGACGATGATTCCCGACGCCAGAGGCGCGAGCACCGGCTCTGTCTACAAGCTTCGATCTTGGGGTCTGAAAGTACGCGGCAGCGACATGATGCACCAAAAATGCCTCGTTGAGTTGGACTGACACGGCATCATCCCGACTTTTCATTCGAAAGACACAATACACAATACCCACACACTACCATTCCAACCACACATATGAGTATCACAGCCATTCCCAACAAGGGCCTCGCATTTGATCTCGAGGAATACGAAAGACTGATGACCTCGCGCAACGGTCCTGACTTCTGGTATTATGAAAACCAGCGTCTGCTCTGCTCACGGCTCGATCCTTTCCTGCCCCGCATGGAAATGCAGAACGACGGTCTGAGCGTCCAAGCGTCGGTCATCGTAGATGGCGAAGAGTTGCTTTGCAACAGCGAACCCATCAACCCGGACCTGAGCAACGTCCCCGCCGGAGAGTTCGAAGCCCTGCACGCTGCTTTGGTTAGCTTGGTGGAAGACGCCAAGAATCCGCTTGCCGACCCGAACATTCGCACCCTCGTCGACACGTTGCTTATCCCGCTGCCGGCCAAGGCTCCGGAGTTGTACCGCCTCTATCGCGACGGACACAAGAATCGTCTGGCCGTCATCTGGGGTCTCGGCAAGCGTGATACCAACGGTGAACTTGACATGGAGGCTATGGTCAAAATTACCGACTTTAACCTTGCCATCCCTGAAAAGATTGGGAAAAAGGGCGGCAAGGGTTGGATCGGTGTACTGCTTGGCCTTGCTGCTGTCGGCTTGGGCGCCTACTTCTTGTTTGGTTCGGGTGGCGACAATTCGGGAACAAACAGCGCCGCGGCGCCGGGAACTGCAACGGATCAGTCGGCAGTAGGCGACACTTCGGCGACCCAAGCTCCTGCAGAGACGCAGACTGCTCAACAGGGGAGTGTGCCGGGTCAGACTTCAACGCCCTCTGCTCCGACGACGCCCGCCGGTGGCGCAACAACGCCTGCTGCTCCGACGACGCCTGCCGGTGGCGCAACAACTCCCGCTGACGCGACGACGCCTGCCGGTGG
>DXFQ01000097.1 GCA_019114365.1 Candidatus Parakkermansia intestinigallinarum
CAAAGCAACGGCAACGGCGGCAAGAGCTATTACGACCACCACGGCAACTATCAGGGCCGCAGCCAAAGCAACGGCAACGGCGGCAAGAGCTATTACGACCGCCGCGGCAACTATCAGGGGCGCAGCCAAAGCAACGGCAGCGGCAACGAGAGCTATTACGACCGCCACGGTAACTATCAGGGCCGCAGCCAAAGCAACGGCAACGGCGACAAGAGCTATTACGACCGCCGCGGCAACTACCGCGGGCGTCGGGACTCCAAGTGATAAAGTCCTCTGCTGAAGGGGTTTACGCTGCCCTCATCCCGGCCTGCGCGAGCGTCTTTCGCCTCCTCGGCTGATGATCTCCCGCAAAAAATGAAAAAAATTGCAAAAAAAGCTTGCAATCACGCGTCACCTCGCGTATACTTGCGGCGCACCCGATGCAAGGCGGCAACGCTGAGCGCGAGGGTCACAGAAGCTCGGTTGGCGGAATTGGTAGACGCGCTAGACTAAGGATCTAGTGGAGCGATCCGTGGGGGTTCGAGTCCCCCATCGAGCATAAACAGGCGAATGTGAGATTCACGTTCGCCTGTTTTGTTTTCCGCAGCTTGACCCGTCGTCCCGGCCTCCCCTTGCACGGCCGCCCTGAGCGCCGGGAACAGCATGCGGCGGCACCGAATCTCAGCGGCTCTTTTTTGTCATGGAAAGCTAAATATCCTTGACAAAAGCGTCAAAAGAACTTAATTTCAGCTAACGATCATGGCCGTGCTGCGTACAGAAGCGACGAGGATTTCACCGAGCTACCGGCAGATGGAGCTCAATCCTCAAGTGGCCGACGGCGACATGCACACGCCGGAAAACGTCATGAAGCAGGCCGAGCAGGCCCGCCAGCAGGCCGAATTCTATGAGGCTCAGCGCGAGCAGTGGGAGGCGCAGCGGCGAGAACTCGAGCAGGGCAACGAACAGAAGCAGCGCTTCTGCTATGAGATGAACCGCCTCGGCATGAACATGCACAACACCGTGCGGCGAATTGAGCAAGAGCTTGAATCCATGGAGCGCGAGCACCGGGAGCTGGACTCCATCTGCACCTGCTTCAAGAAACACCTCCAAATTCTCTCCGCCATGCAGCCGCAGAGCTGGAACACCGAGGGGCTCCGCGACCGCTTGCGGGACGCCTTCACCAAGCTCGATCGCGCCGAAAACGACTACGAAGAAGCCTACGCCATGAAGTCCCGCTTCCGGCACAGCGACGTGCTGCGCCACCGCCCGCGCTCGGGCGATGACGGCACGGGGCTGAACAAGAAGGAGCTCATGGCGACCTTCACCAAGGGTCTCGTCTTTCACCTGCCGCTTTTCGTTCTGCTCCTGATCACTTGGCTCATCAGCCTGTGGATCACCCGCTGACTCCATCCCTCTCCATCCCTCTCCATCCCTCTCCATCCCTCTTCCGACACGATGAACACAAGAAACGCCGCCAGCAACCGCCTTCGGAGTGAAATGCCCCGGCACCGCGACGCCGCCTTCGAGCGCGGCGCGGGGCGCCGCCGCGCCGTCGACACCCTCGAACCCTCCGAAGATGTCCTTGAGCGCCGCCGCAGGCACCACCTCGTCGGGGCGAGAGCGGCGAGCCACGGTTCGGACGTCAAGGGCGCCTTCGGCGAAAACCTCTTCATGCTCATCGCGCTGCTTGCCGTCATCTACGGCCTCTACCGCCTCGGTCTGCACGTACTCATCCACTCCTGACCCCAACGCCATATGCAAGCGAACATCGACGTAGCCTATATTGCCGGCCTCGCCAAAATCGACCTCACTGAGCAAGAGACGGAGCGTTTCACCGCCGATCTCAACCAAATTCTCAGCTACGTCAACCAACTTGAGCAGTGGGACATCGAAGGTGTCGAAGCCATGACGCACCCGCTGCCCACCTGCGACGCCCTGCGCGCCGACTGCCCCGGCGAAAGCCTCGATCGGCAGGCGGCTCTCGCCAACGCCCCCGCGCAAGAGGACGGGCAATTCCGCGTCCCGAAAGTCGTCGAATCCGCGCACTGATCACCCGCACCACACCACACCGATGACCCAGCCCTTCGGATCAGTCACTCACTGGCGGCAGCAACTCCTCGCCGGAACCGTCAGCCCCGTCGAACTCGTACAAGAGCTCTCCCGCCGCATCGAGCAGGAGAATCCCCGGCTCAACGCCTACATCTCCCATGACACCGAGCGCGCGCTCGCCGAGGCCGCTCGGGCAGACCTCAGCAAGCCCTTGGGCGGCATCCCCATCGCCGTCAAAGACAACATCTGCGTGCAGGGCGAGCCGACGCGCTGCGCCTCGCGCATGCTGGCCAACTACATTTCCCCCTACGACGCCACCGCCGTCGCGAAGCTGCGCGCCGCCGGCGCCATTCCCTTCGGCCGCACCAACATGGACGAGTTTGCCATGGGCTCCACCGGCAAAAATTCCGCCTTCGGCCTCACCCGCAACCCGGCCGATCCCGAGCGCGTTCCGGGCGGCTCATCGAGCGGCTCGGCGGCAGCCGTCGGCGGCGGTATCGCCCTAGCGGCTCTCGGCTCGGATACCGGCGGCTCCATCC
>DXFQ01000098.1 GCA_019114365.1 Candidatus Parakkermansia intestinigallinarum
GTAGCTGCCCGCCGTCGCTGCCAGCGAGCGCCCGACGACGATGTGGACGCGCTCCAGCCACATGCCCGCGAGCACGCTGACGCTCACGACGGCGCAAAACAGCCTTTGCCGCCGCAGGGGAGCCGCCCACAGCAGAGCGGGCAAGCCCACGTTGAGCAGGAACATGCCCGCGTAGCTCGCGTCAAAGAGTTCGGGGTGGCCGATGAGCTCGACGGCGTAAAAGAGCCCCATGGCCATGGCCATGCTCAGCGTGAGCAGGGCGAGACGGCTCAGCACCCCCTCGTCCGCCCGACGAGCCAGAGCGATGAGCATCACCATCGCCATGCCGCTGAGCAGAGCGCCGCAGACGAAGTAGGGCGGAATGAGCGCCGAGTTCCAGCGGAGAGTTACGGCAAAATCGCTGCCGACGATGGAGTGCACACTGACGACCAGCGGCGTGAGAATGCCGGCCAGCAGCACGCAGCAGCGCCCCCAAGCCGCCCGCTTCGGGCCGTCGGGCAGGGACTCGCCCGCGATGCCGATGCGCCAGTAGAGCAGAGAGAGCAGGAGATAGGAACTGACGGCGAGCGCATCCCAGACCAGCGGCGAGCAGAGATCGGGCCAAGCGCCCGAGGCGACGGGCAGGGGCGAGAGCATCCAGACCATTTGAATGCGGCCGACGTGCACCAGCGGAAAAACGGCGGCCGTGATGACGGCGCAGAGCGTCATCAGCTCCGCGTGGCGGGCAATGGCCAGCCGCCATCGCTGCCTCGTGAGTAGGAGAATCGCGGATATGAGCGTGCCGGCGTGGCCGAGGCCGATCCAGAAAACGAAATGGACGATGTCCCAGCCCCAAGGCACGGCATTGTTCACCCCCATCACGCCGGGTCCCTCGGTCGCAATGCGCAGCGCCCCGCCGCCGAGCCCCCAGAGCGCCGTCAGCGCACAGAGCAGGGCAAGCGCAACGCGTCGGCGCGCTGCGCGCCGACCGCTCTGTCCTAAGCTCGTCACGGGCGGCATTGTAGCAGATACGGCACGGCGGCGCAAGACGATTGCGCGACAGCCTTCCCCGAGCTCGCGAACAGCCTTGCGGAGCCGAATTTCTGATTATTATTCATCGAATGCGGCGGCTCGCGACTCAGAGCGGATATGGAACAGAGACCCAAGAGCCGCCGAGAGACCTCCGAGAACCGCTGCCCGAAACCGAGGCGCCTCCCTCCGAGTGAGCCCGATCGGCACAGAATCGCGCGGCGATGGCGCCGCCGCCCGGTCAGAATCGAGCCGCAGGGACTGCCCGCCGCACCCTCCGCCTCCGGGCACCGCGCCCTGCCGCACCGAATCGCGGCCGCGCTGCTGATTCTCGCCGGGCTGTTGACGGCAAACTGCGACTCGAAATCCGAGGCGCCGCGAGCCCTGCCCCGCTACGTCGTTTCCGTCGCCTCACCCGTGCGGGGCGACCTGCCCGTGTATCGCGAATGGGTGGGGCGTTTGCAGGCTCAGGTAACGGCGGCGGTGCTGCCGCAGGTCGAAGGCTACGTTCAGGAGCGCCTCTTCACCAACGGACAATCCGTCAAGCGCGGCGACTTGCTCTACCGCATCGACTCGAGGCGCTACGAGCAGGCCCTGGAGCAGGCGCGGCAGAAGAGCAGTCAGGCGCAGGCCGACGCCGTCGCCGCCGAGCAGGATGTCGGCTATTACGCGCCTCTCGTGGCCAACGGAGCCATTTCTCGCCAGCAATACACCAACGCGCAGCAGACGGCCAAGGCCGCGCGCGCGGCCCTTCAGGCAGCCGAGGCCGGTGTGGCTCTGGCTGAAACGAACGTCGCGTACTGCACGCTCAGCTCGCCGGTAGACGGCATCATGGGCTTTGCGGAGGCCGACGTCGGCAGCTACGTGTCGCCCAACGGCCGATCCATGGTGACGGTCAGCCGGCTCGACCCGCTGCGCGTTTACTTCAGCGTCAGCGAACAGGAGTGGCTGCGCCAAGGCGGAGTCGGCGGCCCGCTGAGCCCCGGGCAGAAGGTGGAGGTGCTGCTGCCCTCGGGCGAGCCCACGCCGCAGCCCGCCGTCATCGTCGGTGCCGATAACGCCGTGGACAGCTCCACCGGCACCATCATGCTCGATGCCTCTCTGCCCAACGTCGGCGCCATGCTGCGGCCGGGCATGTTCGTGACCGTGCGGGCGCTCGTCAGCGAGCAGAAGGACGCCCTGCTCGTGCCCGTCAGCGCCGTCGTCAGCCTGCAGGGAAAAACCATGCTGGTGCAGCTCGACGCGCAGAACCGCGCCTCGCTCGTGCCCGTGCAGACCGGCTCGGAATATCGCGGCATGGTCTCCGTCACCGGCCCGATCAGCACCTCGTCGCGCATCGTCGTCACCGGGACGCAGCAGGCGATGATGGCGGCCGAGGGCCGCGCCGAGCTGGAGGTCGCGGGCGGCGGAGCGAGTGATGCGGGCAGCGGAGCGGATGACGCAGGCAGCGGAGCGGATGACGCAGGCAGCGGAGCGGATGATGCGGGCGGCGGAGCGGATGATGCGGGCGGCGGAGGTGCCGCGCCCCGAACCGCTCCCTGAGCAAAGCCTGCGAGCGAAAAAAAAGCCCTGCCCCCTGCAAGCGCAGGCGGCAGGGCAAAGTCACTTTGCCGAGGCTCAGAGGGTGATGCCCAGCTGCTCAGGCAGAGCAATGCGCGGGCGCTCGGTGAGAATCTCACCGCCGTGCGAACCGACGGCCACCGTATGCTCGAAGTGAGCGGACCATGAACCGTCTGCGGTAATCGTCGTCCAGTTATCCTCGAGCACCTTGACGCGGAAGCCGCCCATCGTGATCATCGGTTCGATGGCCAGCACCATCCCCCGCTTGAGTCGGGGCAGGGGGTAATTGGGGCGGTAGTTCGGAATCTGCGGCTCTTCGTGCAGGTGCCGCCCCACGCCGTGGCCCACAAAGTCGCGCACAATGCCGAAGCCGTAGGGCTTGACGAAATCCTCAATCGCGCCGCACACCTCGCTGAGCGGGTTGCCCTGTTTGGCCTGCTCGATGCCGCGGAAGAGAGCCTCCTCCGTCACCGCCAGCAGGCGGCGCACCTCCTCGCTGACTTGGCCGACACCCACCGTCATGGCATTGTCGCCGTACCAGCCGTCGACGATGGCCCCGGCGTCGAGGCTGACGATATCCCCCTCGCGGATGACGCGCGAGCCCCCGATGCCGTGCACGACCACCTCGTTCACCGAGATACAAAGGTGACCGGGATAGCCGGCGTAGCCGAGGAAGGCATTGCCGCAGCCTTCGCGAGCGAAGAGCTCAGCGGCATAATTGTCGATATCCTTCGTCGTGATACCGGGTTTGATGATGGTGGCGAGCTCCATGAGAATGCGGGCGGAGACTTCGCCCGCCTTGCGCATTTTGCTCAGCTCATTGGGGTTGCGTACGGGAATTCGATTGGACATGGCAATGCGGTTCGTGTTTGAGCTGAGTATATCACGTTCACCGCCAAAAGCAACCCCCGACGCTCAGAGCGCGAGGGATGGGCCGTAGTGCGCTGTAACACTCTTGTAACACAGATGCCGGATTTTCCGCTGGAACGCCATGCCCGCTTGTGCTAAACTGTAGCTGCAACCCAACCGTATATCGCGCCTATGTCACTACACATTCAGATGTCTGAAGAAGCGGAGGCCGAGCTTCGCAAGAGCGCCCTTCGCAACCGTCTCTCGTCGCTCGGTGCCAGCTTGCTGCTCATCGTGCTCGGCGGGCTCATCCTCTTTTTCACCGCCGTGCTCATCGTCAAAGAGACGGCCGCCGAGTTCGTCTCTTACAACCCGCCGACCAAGGATGCTCCGCCGACGGAGCGCCAAGTGCAGCAGGATTTGAGCTCGAAGGCTTCCTCGCCTTCGGCCAACGTGGCTCCGAGCGTGATGGTGGCCGTGGGCGCCACGAGCCCCGTGCAAATGGCTGCCGTCGAGCTCGACATGGCTTCGCCCGATGACTTCGGCATCGGTGAGGAAATCTCGATGGGCATCGGCTCGGGCGGCATCGGTGACGGCCTCGGCAGCGGCGGTTCGGGTCTGGGTGACGGCGAGTCCGGCGGCTCGGCTCTCACCGGCACCTTCTACGACCTCAAGCAGAAGCGCAGCGGCGCGTCCACCGGCATTCGTCCTCCTCAGGGCGTCGGCGGTCAGGTGCCCGA
>DXFQ01000099.1 GCA_019114365.1 Candidatus Parakkermansia intestinigallinarum
CAACGTGACGTTGCATTCATTCTTACTCGCCTAAATACGCTTGCATACCGGCCATGTTCTGTGCTACCTTGGGTGCGTTCATTTTTGACGCATCCATACCTTTCGGTGCGTTTTCTTTTTGACGCAATACGCTCTCTGCGGCAGCCGGTTCGCCGGAGTCGGCGCCTTCGAGCCGAGACAGGCGCGCTTTCCACGCTTCAATCTCCGCGCTGAAATCAGAGGCCTGCGGAGAAGATTCGAGCAGGCCGATGAGCAAGCGTATGGCTGCCGGCAGATCCTGCCCCGCCGCCAAGCGAATGTAGTTCACCCCGCGATCGAAGTCTACGTCCACGCCTTCTCCGTTTATCAGCATCAGTCCGTAAACCATCTGCGCGCGAGAATCCCCCTTCTCTGCGGCCAGGCGGTACCAGCGGGCGGCTTCGCTCAGGTCGCGGCGCACTCCGGCGTAGCCGTTTGCGTAAATGAAGCCCAGATTGCGTGCGGCATCTTTCAGGCCGTTGCCTGCCGTGTCATCGGCAGCCTGGGTCAGCAGTTCCAGCCCTCTTGGCGCGTCTTCGGCTTTGCCGCCGTGGATGAGGGCAAGCCCGAGTCGATACCGAGCCTCGGCGCATCCGGCATCCGCTGCCTTGGCGAGCCATGCGAGTCCCTCGGCCGCAGTCTCTTCGCTCCGCAGCAGAAGCTGTCCGAGTTGAATCTGGGCATCGACAAAGCCGCTCTCGGCGGCCTTGGTGAGCCATTGGCGGCCCTCGGCAAGCGTCGCTTCGCTCTGCATGAGGAAGTCGCCGAGGCGAAACTGAGCGTCGGCAACACCGGCTTCGGCGGCGCGTCGCCAGTGAGCGAGGGCCCCCTGCACGTCGCGCGCGACGCCTTCGCCGCGGTAGAGGATGTCGCCGATGGATGTTTCGGCCTCAATAAAGCCTTGGTCGACTGCGCGAGAAAACCACGCGAGGGCCTCCCCGGCGTCTTTTTCAATGCCCTTGCCGCCGTACATGTACAGGCCGCCGAGATCGAGCTGGGCGCGCAGGTACCCGGCCTCGGCCGACTTTCGCATCCACTCCAGCGCCCCGGCTACATCCGCCGTTTCGCGCGAGACGGCGGGCATGAGCAGGGCGCGGGCATGCTCGTACATCGCTTCGGGGGTCTCGGAAGCCTGCCCGTCTTGGTCATGGCAGGCGGTGAGGATGAGCAGGGGCATCAGCAGAGGCGGCATCAGACGGGTGGCTTTCATCGTCAGCGATTCTAATGCAGGGCAAACGGCGCGTCAAGAGCAGAAACTAACAGGTCGCTCCCTCCGCCCGTCACGGGTGAGATGGGAGCGACCTGAAGAAGATGCTGCGAAAACAAGCTCAAGCCGCAGCGGGCTCCGCGGCAGGCTGCGTAGCAGCAGGCTCTGCGGGCTGTTGCTCAGCGGCAGGCTGCGCGGCAGCAGGCTCTGCGGGCTGCTGCTCGGCGGCAGGCTGCGTGGCAGCAGGCTCTGCGGGCTGTTGCTCGGCGGCAGGCTGTTCGGCGGGCTCTGCGGGCTGCTGTTCAGAGGCAGGCTGTTGCTCAGCGGCAGGCTGTTCGGCGGGTTGAGCGGACTTGTGGTACTTGGCCTCTTCTTCCGCCTTCTTTTCCTCTTCGGCCTTGTCGCGCTGGATGACGTAGGCGGTGACGGCGATCTGAGCCACGCGCACGCAGTCGTCGGCATCAATGGGCGGGACGCTCCCGGGGTTCTTCAGCAGCTCGATGACGGCTGCGTAATCCTTGATGCGGTTCTCCGAGCAGATGAGGCCGTAGGGGAACTGATCGCGCTTGGCATACGCATCGGCGTAGCTTTCGGCGATGGACAAGGCTGTTTCGCCCTTGAAATTCTTGAGCGAGGTGTCGGCCCCGAGCGCCAGCAGCATGCGCACGGCACCTCTCTGGCCGCGCAGCGCGGCGAGCATGAGGGGCGTGTATCCATTGCCCTCGGCGGCGTTGATGTCGACCCCGCGCTCCAGAAGGCGGGCGCAGTTGAAGGGAAGCCCGCTCCATGCCGCCCAGTGGAGGGCGTTGAAACCGTCTTCATCGGTGGCGTGCACGTCGATGCCGGCCTGGGCAAGCAGGCGGTTGGTGTAGAAGTAGCGCGCGAGATCGGGTCTGCAGTAGAGGTCCTCGTTATCAAAGAAGGCGTTGTAGTCTTCGCCGTCCTGCTTTTTGATGTAGTCGTGGAAGTTTTTGAGGTTGGTTTTGCCCTTCTCGTCCTTCTCGTCGCTGACGTAGGCGTAGCAGAGGGTCTGCGGGCTGTTGAAGTTGCTGTAGCAGAGCCACATCAGCGGGGTGCGTCCGGTGTTGTCGGTGCAGTTGATGAAGTCAACGCCGTCGCGGAGCGCGGCCTCGAGTCGCTTGTCGAGCTCTTTGCTGAAGGTTTCATTCTGCAGGGAGGCGAAAGCCTGCGGGGCTCCTTTTTTGAAGTCTGCTTCGGCCTTGTGGGCGATGGAGATGAGGTCCTGGGCGTCGTAGACGATTTCAAAGGGCTTCATGGCGAACTTGCTGAAGAGGCCCAGTACGACGGCCACGAGCATGAGCACGAGCATGTCGTTGATGATGGGCTTCCACTGCACCTCGGGCTTTTTGCGCGGGGCGGCGGCTTCAGCTTGTTGAACTTCGTCGAGCAGTTGCTTCTGCTCTGCTTCGGTGTTGCGGTTATGAGAGTCAGACATGGGGGTGTGGCGGAATCAGGCGTTCTGGGCGGTGCCGTTTTCGGGCATTTCGGTGTCGTTTTCGGCCTTGTTGTTGCTCTCGGACTTGGCTTGTTCTTCGGGGTGGTCGGAGACGAAGCTGTCTTTGGTCAGGATGATGGCGACGGGCGAGATGACGGCCATGATGAGGTAGATGGTCCACATGAACTCAGGGGAGTCCCAGAAGCTGATGTGGCCGGTATCCATCTTGGCGGCGATGCCGTCGTAACACAGGTAGGAGACGAGCAGACCGCCGACGACGCCGTTGATGGGTTTGGCGATGAACATCGGCAGGGCCGAGAGGGACATGTAGGAGGCAACTTTGTCTTTCGGGGCGACGCGGGCGACGTACTCCGAGAAGCGCGGGCTGAAGAGCAGCTCGCCGAAGGCAAAGACGAAGATTTGCAGCACGATGGCCAGGAAGTAGGCTTGACCCAAGGTCTCAACGCCGGGCAGGACGAAGTACCACTCGGCCGGTATGGCCATGAAGACCATGGCGAAGGCGGAGATGGACATGCCCGAGATCATGAGTTTGACGGTGGAGAATTTCTTGAGGATGGGGATGATGGCGATGAGGCCGATGACGATGATGGCCGGGTTGAAGGAGTTGATGATGCCCAGCTTGAAGTCCTCGCCGACGGTGCGGGTGTAGTACTGCGGCATGACGAGGAATTGGAGGGTGAAGACGAGGCGCACGCCCAAGGTCAGCACGAGGAAGACGATGAGCTTGCGGAAGGCTTTTTCTTTGGCGACTTCACCGATGAGCTGCAGGGGGCGGCGGGCGGCCGTCTTGCTCTGCGAGACGCGCTCTTCGGGCACGGCGTAGTAGTCTTCGTTGACGAAGCGCGTGAAGATGAAGGCGATGGCGCTGCAGGCGGTGCCGAGGTTGACGATCCACACCAAGCCGTCGACCGGGCCCTTGGCTTCACGCAGGGGGTCGACGAAGGCAAAGCCGGCCAGCAGAGCGCCGACGTTCATGAACAGGTAGTAGAAGTTGAAGCCCGTGGGTCTCGATCGCAGGGTGGTGAAGCGGCGAATGGAGGTGGAGATGCAGGGGCTCATGAAGGCCGTGCCGAAGGCCATGACGCAGATGCCCGCGATGACGAGGAAGCGGGCGTTTTCGGGCATGAGCTCGAGCTGCTTCGTGCCGAAGTCAAAGCCGCAGCCCAGCAGGATGCGCCCGAAGATGAGCAGGGCGAAGCCGATGAGGTAGGTGCGCTTCAGGCCGATGATGTCGCAGATGGTGCCGACGGCAAAGACGAAGAGCGAGAGGAACAGGGTGTAGAGCCCGACCCAGAGCGCGGCTTCGGCATCGTTGAAGCTGCAGCACTTGCTCAGGAAGAGCACGAAGATGTGGATGAGGGTGAAGTAGGCGAGTCCGTCGAAGAACTGGATGAAGTTGGTCAGCCAGAAGTCTTTGCCGCAGTCGCGCAGGACTCCGAATTCGGAGAAATACTGAATGATGGGGTTTTGTTTTTTGGACGACATTGTTTGGTAGCGGGATCCGAGAGGGAGGAAGGAGAGGGTTGATGAGGGATTTATTCGAGGACGGCGCCCTTGCCGGCGTTGGCGGCAAGTTTGCGGTAGCGTTTCAGCCAGCGGCCTTCGACCGGTTGGAAGGTAGGAACCCATGCGGCACGGCGCTCGGCGATTTCTTCATCGCTGAGGTCGACGCTGATGCTGCGGGCGGGGATGTCGATGCTGATGATGTCTCCGTCGCGCAGCAGGCCGATCAGCCCGCCTTCCGCGGCTTCGGGGGAGACGTGGCCGATGCATGCGCCGTGGGTGGCGCCGGAGAAGCGGCCGTCGGTGATGAGGGCGACGCTGTTGCCGAGGCCCTTGCCCATGATGTAGCTGGTGGGCGCGAGCATTTCCTGCATGCCGGGGCCGCCTTTCGGGCCTTCGTTGCGGATGACGACGACGTCGCCGGGTTTGACTTTGTCGGCGAGGATGCCGGCGCAGGCGTCTTCCTGACATTCGAAGATGACGGCCGGCCCGCGGTGCACCATCATCTCAGGCAGCACGCCGGCTTTTTTGACGATGGCGCCCTGCTCGGCCAGGTTGCCGAAGAGGACGGCGAGGCCGCCGTCGGCCGAGTAGGCTTTTTCCACCGGCCGGATGACGTCGGTGTCGAGGCTGTGCAGGCCGTCGATTTGCTCGCCGAGGGTCTTGCCGCTGACGGTGGGGCACTGGGTGTGCAGGGCGCCGGGGATGCGGTTGATTTCGGCGAGAATGGTCATGATGCCGCCGGCGCGCAGAACGTCCTGCATGTGGTACTTGGAGCTCGGGGCGACTTTGCAGATGTTGGGGGTGCGCTTAGAGATGGCGTCGATGCGGCGCAGATCGTAGTTGAGGCCGGCTTCGTTGGCGAAGGCGAGGGTGTGCAGCACGGTGTTGGAGGAGCCGCCCATGGCCATGTCGCAGGTGAAGGCGTTGTCGATGCTCTCCTGCGTGACGATGTCGCGCGGCAGCGGGCCGCCTTGCTTGGCCATTTCAACGGCGCGGCGGGCGGCGGCGCGCCAGAGGTCTTTGCGCTCTTCAGAGGTGGCCAGCAGGGTGCCGTTGCCGGGCAGGGCGAGGCCGATGACTTCGCAAAGGCAGTTCATGGAGTTGGCGGTGAACATGCCGGAGCAGGAGCCCGCCCCCGGGCAGGCGCGGCATTCGATGTCGTGCAGATCGTTTTCGCTGATTTTGCCGGCGGTGCAGGCGGCGACGGCTTCAAACACGCTGTTGAGGTCGAGTACTTCGCCGTTGCGCCCGCGGCCCGCAGCCATGGGGCCGCCGGAGCAGAAGATGGTGGGGATGTTGCAGCGCAGCGCACCCATGACCATGCCGGGGACGATTTTGTCGCAGTTCGGGATGCAGATGCAGGCGTCGAAGGCGTGTGCCGTGAGCATGGTTTCGACGCTGTCGGCGATGAGTTCGCGGCTGGCCAGGGAGTATTTCATGCCCTTGTGGGCCATGGCGATGCCGTCACACACGCCGATGAGGTTAAATTCGATGGGGGTACCGCCGGCTTTGCGTACTTCAGCTTTGATGAGCTCGGCCACTTTGTTGAGGTGAACGTGGCCGGGGATGACTTCGTTGAAGGAGTTGCAGATGGCAATGAAGGGCTTTTTGATGTCTTCATCCGTCATGCCCGTGGCGCGCATGAGGCTGCGATGCGGCGCGCGCTCGATACCGGCTTTGGTACGATCTGATAACATAGCGGAGGCCACTATAGCATATGGGTTACGATATGGCGAGCATAAAATGCGTCTGTATCTCAGCTTCGTTAATATTTGCAGTTTTCAATCAGTTTGCGGTGGGCGTCTCGGCAGGGCTTGTTGTTTCGGCAAGCGGGTTGCTGCGCGACATAATTGCATTTTGAGCTCGCCTTGACGCGACGTCGGGTCTATAATGCTGCTGACATTTTTTGACCGGCTTATGAAAACGATCAGCTTTATTCTTTCTTCTCTGGCGGCCGTTCTGCTGGGTACGTCGTGCCAGCAGCAGCAACGGGCTTACCCTCTGTATTGGTTCGAACAGGCTGACGGTTCCGAGGCCGGCGCAACGTTCACGATTGTTTACAAGGATCGCTATTACGTGAGGCAGCCGATTTTCAATCTCGAGCATTTCGAGAAGTTTGAGTCTTTCCTCGAGACCGACGGTTCATACACGGTGACGCTCTACCTCAAGCCCGAGTACCGCAACCGCCTCTACCTCACGACGCTGAATAATCAGGGCAAGTACCTGCTGCCCGTTGTCAACGGTATGGCGTTTACGCCCATTCTCATTGACAGTCCGGTCAATACGGGCAAGCTGACGATCTGGGGCGGCCTCAACGGCTACGATCTCAAGATGATTTCGCGCAAGGTCGAGCCGGTGCGCCCGGAGATTGAGGAGAAGCGCTACAAGGACAAGGACCCGCGTCCGCGCCCGAAGATGCCGGTGGATACCAATATCATGCGCGATCCCTCCGGCCGTGCCATTCCGCAAATTTACTGATGCCCATGAAGCTTTCGCCTATTGCGCTGTGGCCGGCTGCGTGGCTGTGTCTCAGTCTGTTCGCCCGGGCCGAGACGGATCTCGTATACCGCCCGCCGACGGAAAACGACGCTCTGCTTCGCGGCGATAACGAGGGCTTCTTCATGTACTGCGACCGCACCTTCGAGGATGTGCATACGCAGCCTTGGGAGGCCGGGACCTACGGGCTCGTCCGCAACCCTTTTCGCGACTACAACAAGGAGGTGCGCTACTCGCGTTTTCACGAGGGTATTGATATCAAGCCTCTTCGCCGCACGGCAGACGGTACGCCGCTCGACGAGGTGCGCCCCGTGGCTCCGGGCCGCGTGGTGCATGTCTGCAGCCGCACGGGGCTGAGCAACTACGGCCGCTATGTGGTGGTGGCGCACGAGGTTCCCGAGGGGACGATTTATTCGCTTTACGCGCATCTGGCGCGCACGGATGTCGAGGTCGGTCAGGTGGTGGGAACGGGCAATACGCTCGGGATTCTGGGCTACAGCGGGGCGGGTATCAATCGGGTGCGTGCTCACTGCCACCTCGAGCTCTGCCTGCTGATGCATTCGCAGTACGACCGCTTTGCGCCGAAGTCCAATAAGCACGGTATTTACAACGGTTTGAATCTCATCGGCTTCAATGCCGCGGACGCGCTTCTGGCCTGCAAGGACGGCAAGCCTTTTTCGATCAGCGAGTATTTCAGCACGCTGCGGGAGCATTACCGCGTGCGTGTTCCCTGCAGCGGGCCCATCGATCTTCTGGTGCGTTACCCGTTCCTGTACAAGGGTTCGTGGGATCCCTGCCCGCCTTCCGTCGACATAGCCTTCACGGCCGAGGGTGTGCCGATTGCGGCATGGCCGTCCGATGAGCGTTTGTCGACGCCGAAGGTGATTTCGTGCGAGCCTATGCCGACGTATCAGCAGAATTGCACCTGCAACCGCGTCAAAAACAGCAGTCGCGATGCGACGCTGACGGTGAGCGGGCTGCGCTACGTCAACAACATGGTGCGCCTTCCCGCCGAGGCGGATTCGGCGTCTCCGTCGCCGGATGGACACGATGCCGAGCCTACTGATGAGGCTGATACGGAGCCGAACGAGGAATGAGTTATGAGAGTATCTGCCGGTCTGCTGTTTCTGTCCCTGTTTTCTCTCCTGCCTGCCCGAGCCGGGGTGGAGGAGGCGAGGCGCGCTCTGCTCGATAAGCGGCCGGCTGATGCGCTCGAGGCGCTGGAAGCCGAGGGAGTTTCGCCGGAGCTCGATTACTGGCGCGGGCGCTGTCTGGCGGCGCTGGGGCGCTATGATGAGGCAGGCAGGCTGTTGCAGCGCGTGCCGAAGGAGCACGCGCTCTTCCCTTACGCGGCGCGGACTCTGATTTTCTGCTGGCACGCCTGCCCCGATGCGGACTTGCGCCGAGCGGTGGAAGGGCTGGAGGCGGATGCGCCCGACGAGGTATCTCGCCTAGCTTCGGCCGCGCTGGCGGAGTATGATCTCTACCGGGCTTCGGGCGATCCGGCGGTGACGGAAAAGCGGCTGGAGCGGGCTTGGCCGGAGGGCGCGGAGTCTTCCGCCGAGCGGCGGCTGCTCGAGCTGTATCGACTCGCCTCCGGCGGGCGCTTCGATGAGGCTCTGGCGCTGTGTCGGCGTTTGGAGGCCGAGGGTGAGCAGGATTTGCAGCTCAAGCATCGGGCGCGCTTGGCGATGGCGGAAATCTATTACCGCATGGCGGAAAACGGCGATGAGGACCAACGTGCGATGTCTGCCGACAAGGCGGAGGAGACGCTGTTGCAGTTTATTTCGTCCAATCCCGATTCTCCCCTCCTCGAGGATGCCTTCCGGCGTTTGCATGAACGCGGAGCTTTTGAGGCGAGCAGTTACGCGCGCGACAAGCTGGTCGAATGGGCTCAGGATGTGAAAAACGAGCATCGCTGCTGTCTGGCGCTGTTCGAGTGTCAAGTGCTCAGTGACAGGATGTCGGATGGGCCGATCTCTCGCGAGATTGTCAATGCTGCGCTGAGCTCGTTTCCGAACGAGCCGGTGACGAAGGCGATTCTGCGCGAGCAGGTGCGCCGCATGCTCGCCGGGGGTCTGACGAGTCAGGTCGAACCCTACGTGAAGGCTTTGGATGAAGAGGACCCCTACCGCCTCTTCTTTACGGCCAGTACGCTCAAGGATTCTCCCCGGGAGGCGCATGAGCTTTACTGCCGCGCGGCAAGGTCGGCACCGAGCGAGCTTCGGGCGAGCGCCCTCGTCAATGCGCTGATCTGTGCGCTGAGGCTCGGCGATGAGGCGGAGGCGGCGCGGCTGATGCATGCGGCAAAGGAGTCACCGAGGCTTGCCGCGCAGTTGCTGACGGCCGAGGCGCTGTATTTTGCGCCGTCTCGACCGGCAGAGGCGGCTCGCCTGCTGGAGAGCTTGCTTCAACTGCCTCTGAGCGACTCTCAGAAGGCGGATGCAACGATGGATCTCGTCGAGCTTCTGCTGACGACGACGCAGGAGACGGAGAGAGCACAAGCGCTTCTCGACGGCCTTGAGGATGCGGATCTGACGGCTTGGAGCCCCGAGCAGATGCTGCGTTGCACGCTGCTGCACGAACTTTCGCTCATGGCGCAGCTCCCGGATGATGTGCAGGAGGTCAATCGCCGCAGCCTGCGGAAGACTGAGGAACTCATGCGCCGCCCCGGAGCACGGCGCGTGCTGACGGATTTGAGGCTGCACCATGCGGCGCTGCTCGATGAGGCCGGCTATCACGCCGAAGCGGCCAAGGAGTTCAAGAGGTGGCTGGCGGTCGAGAAGTCGCTGCCCGTCAAGGCACGCTACTACCTCTCCGCCGCTCAGGCCTATGCTTCACTGGGGACGCAGGAGGCGCGTCGGGAAGCGGTGTTTTATTTGCAGCGCTGCGAGCAAATTGATTCTCCTTGGCGCTACCGTGCCATCGCCCTTCACGTTGAGCTTCTGCTGCTCGAAGGGCGGGTTGAGGAGGCGCTCAACATGCTGAGTCAGGCTCTCAAGGGCGGGGATAAGGCTTCTCGGACGGCGCTGTCGCCGATCGACCGGGCGCTGCTCGCCAGTGCTCTGGCTGATGCTCTCGTCATGAAGGGCGGCGAAGATGCATCGCAGGGGGCTCTCCGCGCGCTCGAAGAGGCTTTGGCGGACAAGGATCTTCCGGTCAACTGGCGCTTCCGCCTGCGCCTCCATCACGCGATGATCTGCCTGCGCGCGGATATGACGGAGAAGGCCATTGCTGACTTTGAGAGCATCATCAAAGCGCGCCCCTTAGCGCAGGAGTACGGGCTGAAGTACGGCGGGCTCATTCTGTACGTGGCCGGCGCCGGAGAAATCTCCGCCTGGCTCGAGCTGGGCAACTACGCCAAGGCGGCCGAGGCGGCGGAGCGCGTGGCCGATATGGCGGATGAGGCCTCGGGCAAGACGCGGCGCTTTGCGAAGCGCCTCCGCAACTGGGCCGCTCAAATCAGGTTGATGTATCCCGCGAAGTGAGATGTTGACACATCCCGCGAAGTAAGGCCCCTGCCCCCGAGGCTCAGCGCATTTCGCACCAGACGGCTCGGTGATCGCTGGCTTGGTCTGTCGCTTTGATATCGACGATGCCCGAGCGACAGTCATCGCTCATGCGCTTCCGCAGAACGGAGTTGACGAAGATTTGGTCGTAGGTGCAGTACTCCTTGCCGCGGCGGTAATAGAGAGTCCAGTACTGGCCGTCAGAGTCGCCGGGGGAGAGGCGGGTGAGGTCGCGACCGTTGCTCAAGAAGCTTTGTACGGCAGCGTCATCGGGGCCGTCGTTCCAATCGCCGAAGATCAACACGGGCATGGACGGATGCTTCTTCATGGCGGAATTGACGTACATGGCCAAGGTCCTGGCCTCGTTGCGGCGCAGAGCCGAGGCCGCCGCCGGATCCGATGCGACGCGCGATTTGAGGTGGGCGCCGAAGATGCGGAACCGCCTGCCGTCTTCGGCCTGCAGTGTCACATCGAGGATGCCCCGCAGCATTTTGCGGCGGTTCTGCCCGAAGAGGGGGTAATCGGCCTGCGAGTCGTTGCGGATGATGGGCAGCTGAGAGAGAATCCCCAAGGCGCGGTCTTCTCCGTTGCGGATGAGCACGACGAAGTAGGGATACGCCAGCCCTCGGCGCCTCAGACGCTCCCGCAGATCCTGCAGGGCGCGAGGTCCGCCGATTTCGATCAAACCGACGACGGCCGGCTTCGCCGAGGCGATGACGTCGGCCACGGCTTCGCGCTCTTCGATGGGTTTGAGGCTGATGCGGTGGCGCGAACGCCCTTCGCCGTCATCGACGAAGTAGTTCTGCACGTTCTGCATGAGAAAAACGACCGGCTCCTGCGAGGCGGGGACGCGGCCGTCGCGCTTCGGCTCGAGCTCATCGGGCGAGGCGAGCCTTTCCAGCGGGGCGTCGCCGATGTGCACCGGTTCGACGCTTGAGCGGAGCTCGTGCCCCTTGAAGTAGCCGAGCAACAGCAGCAGAACGACGAGCACGAGCAGCCCGATCAGCGCATCGCCGCGCCTTCTGCGCCCGCCGAAAAGCAAGCGGCGAATCAGGCTGAGAAGTAGCTTCGGGGGCATGTCCTGTCTCTGCTGCCGTCGCAGGGGGGAAGTCGGGAAGGAGGCGGTCTTCAGGCTTCGCCCGCCAGCCAAGCTGCCGCCTCAGGCGCGTAGTAGGTGAGTATCATGTCGGCCCCGGCGCGGCGGATGGAGAGCAGCGTTTCAAGCGCGACGGTCTTTTCATCAAGCCAGCCGGAGGCCGCTGCCGCTTTGAGCATGAGGTATTCACCGCTGACGTGGTAGGCGGCAATCGGCAGATGGGTGTGCGCCCGCATGTCGGCAATGACGTCGAGGTAGAGCGTCGCAGGCTTCACCATGAGCATGTCGGCGCCCTCCGCGGCGTCGAGCTCCGCCTCGCGCAGCGCTTCGCGGCGGTTGGCGGGATCCATCTGATAGGTCTTTTTGTCGCCGAACTTCGGCGCACTGCCGAGAGCCCCGCGGAAGGGCCCGTAGAAGGCCGAGGCGTACTTGGCCGTGTAGCTCAGCAGGCTCACGCCCGTGAAAGCCTCCGCATCGAGGGCCTGCCGCAGGGCTGCGATGCGCCCGTCCATCATGTCGCTGGGCGAGATGATGTCGGCGCCGGCTCGCGCGTGGCAGAGGGCTTGGCGGCAGAGAGCCTCGACGGTTTCATCGTTGAGAATCTCATAGCTTCCGTCGGGGTACTCGCGCACGAGGCCGTCCTGTCCGTAGGTATTGAAGGGGTCGAGCGCCACATCGGTCATGACGCACATGGACGGCACGGCCGCCTTGATGGCTCTGATGGCGCGGGGGACGACGCCCTCGGGATTCCATGCCTCGGAGCCCTCGGGATCTTTTTTCGCCTCGGGCACAACGGCGAAGAGATCAATGCAGCGAATGCCGAGGGCGTAGAGCCGGGCGCATTCGTCTACGATGCCCGCGACACTCCAGCGCTTGCAGCCCGGGAGCGATTCAATGGGGGTGTTCTCGTCGCCCTCCTGCACGAACATGGGGTAAATAAGATGCGAGGCGCTCAGCGAGCTCTCGGCAATCAGATCTCGAACCACGGCTGATTTGCGGTTGCGACGGGGGCGAATGGGCAGGTGCATCATAGCAGCGGCGAGCTTAGCACGCCGACCGGGCTTTGTAAAGGCGAAAGAGCTTGGATAGAGCTTGGAAAGAGCTTGCCAATCGCGGGTGTGCAAGCTACAATGCGCGCGCATGAATGCCACTCAGATCCGCGACGTCCTCGAAAAGGCCGGCATTGAGCCCTCTAAGGCCATGGGGCAAAACTTTCTCATTGACGAGAACATTGCCCGCGCCATTGTCTCGTACCTCGAGATCGGGCCCGACGACTGCGTGGTCGAGGTCGGGCCGGGAACGGGTGCGCTGACGGAGTTTGCGGCGCCTCTCTGCCGCAAGCTGATTCTCGTGGAGTACGACGCCCGCCTTGCCGCCTACCACCGCGAGCGCTGGGCCGGTGACGCGCACGTCGAGGTGCACCACGCCGACGGGGCATCGTGGGACCCGCGCTGTCTTTTTGCCGAACGGCCCGTGAAGTTTCTCGGCAATCTGCCCTACTCCTGCGGCGGAGCGATTCTGGCGAATTTTCTCACGGCGCCCTGCGCCTGCGAGCGAGCCGTCGTGATGCTCCAAAAGGAGTTCATCGACCGCATTCTGGCCGAACCCGGCGACGACGCATTCGGCATTCTGTCGCTGCGGGTTCAGATGGATTGGGTGCCTCGCGCACTCAAGATGGTGCCGCCCGAAGCCTTCTCTCCGCGTCCGAAGGTGGATTCGACGGTGATGCTGCTCACGCCGCGCGATCCGCGATCGCTGCCGCCCTTTGACCACCGTCTGGCCGACTCGCTCATGCAGCGATGCTACGCCCAGCGCCGCAAGCAGATGTACAAGTTTCTCCCCGAGTCGCCCGACTGGGCCACCGTGGCGTCGAAGCTCGGCATTGCTCCGACGGCCCGCGCCGAGGAGCTCAGCCTGCGGCAGTGGGTTGAGCTGACGAACCTGTATGACCCGAACCCGCTGGCGAGCGTTCCCCAGCGCGACGACGAGCTCTTCGATGTGGTGAATGAGCAGGATGAGGTGGTCGGGCAAGCCTCGCGCCGCGAGGTCCACGAAGGCAATCTGCTGCACCGGGCCGTCCATATCCTCGTCTTTAACAAGCATCGCGATTGCTTGCTGCAAAAGCGCTCGCTGCTCAAGGACCGCCAGCCGGGGCTCTGGGATTCGTCCGCGGCCGGCCACCTCGATGCCGGAGAGAGCTATGAAGAGGCGGCGCGGCGCGAGCTGGCGGAAGAGCTCGGCATCAGCGATGCACGCCTCGTCAGACTCGCCCACCTCAACCCATCTCCGGATACGGGCTGGGAACACGTCGAGCTCTACGCCGCCCTGCACAACGGCAAACTGCGCTTCCCGGCTGCTGAAATTGAAGGAGTCCTGCCCTTCTCTGCCGCGCTCATCAACCGCTGGATCGAGCGCCGACCGCAGGACTTTGCACGCTCATTCATCCGTTGCTGGGAACTCGCCAAGCCCCTGCTCTCCTGATGCTGCCGCGGCGGAAGGATTTTTTTTACTTGAAATCCTTCCAAAGTTATGGTAATTGAATGCTCGGGTGCCCAACAACACCCGCCCAGAAGCATGAGAGCTAAGAACATATCACGCTACACCTACAAGCGCACGTCATTCCAAGGCTGGCGCTTGTCGATCACCCGGTCGGGGTACCAGTTCACGAAGTATTTTTCGGACAAGCAGCACAGCAATTGCCGCGCCGCTTTTCAGGCGGCCATTGCGGTGCGCAACCGAATCTTCGGGGAGTTGAAGGCTCCGGGCGCTGATCCCGAAGAGGTCTTTGCGCGCTACCGCGCAGAGCTCTGCTAAAACCTGAACAACAATCAGGCGGAAGGTTTCTCGCACTTCATAGCCTCAATCCGGCCCGGCACCGGCGGCACAGCCGCCTTGCCGGGCTTATTGTTTCACCTTCCGGTGCCGTTGCTCAGCGAGACGCGCCCCCCGCCGCCGGCTTCGGCGAACTCTTCGGCTTCTGCGTCTTCTTATCGACTCTCTGAGCACAGATGCGCATGGCCTCAGCCCAAGGGGTTCCCCGGGCCTGCAACTGCGCTTCGGCGAGCAGTTTGCGTGCGTCATCGACGCGCTGGAGCGCCAGCAGAGCAAGCGCGCGGCGGTGCATGCAGCGCAGGCGGTCGCGGAGTTCCGGGTATTTGAGCGCCGCGAAGTCAAACATGGCGTCCGCCACCTGCTCTTGCCCGATCTCCATGCAAAGAGCGCCGCACATTTCGGCCATCAAGGGAGCCTGAGACGGCTTCGCCTCGCGCGGAATCAGCCGCCTCAGCTGCGCGATATCGCCCCTGGTCCTCTCGTTGAGACTCAGCCAGAGAGACCATGTATCCCTCCCCTCTGCGCGCTGCGTAGCGCCCTGCGGAAAGGGGCGATACAGCGGGTCGCCGAGCACCACCCACTGCCACGAGAGCGTCGGCTGAGCCATCAGAGCCGCCTCGGCCACGGTGTAGCCCTTGAGCAGGCGGTCGTAAAAGAAATCGTGCCGTATGTTACCGCCGAGAAAGGGCTCGGCCACATTGCCCGCCGTCACGGCTGCCCCCCGACGCAGCAGCGCCGCAACCCAACGGCGCTTATCGTGCAGAGACGTCGCGCTGAACGAATGCAAATGATACGCGACGGCTCCCGGAACAAAGCGGAAATCCCCCTGCCCCTCGGCAAAAGGCCCATCGGCGAACTCCGCATACCAGCCGAAGTAAAACGCCACGCCCTGCATCAGGGGATAGCCCTTGGGCAGGCTCTCGCGCTCGCGGTCAACGTAGAGCGGCAGGTGATGAGACAGCGCCGTCTTGGCAAGACGGGCAAACCAGTCGTCGCCCTCGCGGTACGGGCCGCCGCTATCGACCACGGTCCACCCGCGCAAGCCCGTCTTTTCAACGCGCAGGGGGTCGTTGATCATACGCATGATGCACGCGCGGTCGGGGCCGTCGATGCGGCAAACGGAAAGAGCCTCGCCCTCGAAGCGATCAAGGGGCAGGTCCTTGCCGCAGTAGGGATTGGCGAGCATGCCGATGCGCTTATACTGAAAGCCGACGAGGGAGAGCTCGGAATCCACGGAGGCGCCGCTGTTGGCAAGCGACATTTCTTTTTCGCCGGGCTCACGGCTGATGCGCAGCGGCACATCCGGCATCAGGACAATCGCGTAGATGCGGCGGCCGTCCTTGTGGCGCATCGAGGGGAAATGCCAGAAACCCAGTTCGGCGCGGTGCAGCAGAGGCGCCACGATGCAGCGCTGATACTCCTCCCACGTGATGAGCTCCTTCTCGGGCAGCGAGCCGAGATTCACCACCTGCTCATCGGGGATGCGGCGAGCCCGGCAGTAGGCGGCCGTCGCCTCGCGGCTCAGCGCCGACTTCTCGTTGCAAACAACGACGACCTGCGAAGGGTCGAGCGCCTGCGCCACCGCCGCCCAACCCAGCAACAAAACCGACAAAACACGCAGCACCTTCAGCCTCCTCTCATGCGGCTCGACTCAGCGGCGACGGAACAAGCCGCTGAATCCGCCCAGCCCCTTGGGAATCTTCGGGGCGCGGGCAGCGCCGCCGCCGAGCCCCTCGAGAGCCGAGAGATCAGGCATCTTGCTCAGATCGGGCTTGCCGTCAGCTCCCATCATGGACGAAAGATCGGGCATTCCGGCGGGCGCCGCACCCGGCTTGCCGCCCTTGAACATACTCTTCATCAGCCCCCCCATGGCGCCCTTGCCGCTCATCATCTCCTTCATCTCGCGGAACTGCTTGATGAAGCGGTTGACTTCAATCTCGGAAACGCCTGCACCCTTGGCGATGCGGCGGCGGCGAGAGGGTATGAGCAGCTTGTAGTTGAGGCGCTCGGCCTTCGTCATCGAAAGGACGATGGCCTCCATGCGCTTCATGCGGCTCTGGTCAAGGGCATTGTCGGGCAGCATCTTGCGAATCTTGCCGAAGCCCGGCAGCAGTTTGAGCAACCCCTCCAGCGGCCCGAGGCTGCGCATCATGTGCATCTGGTTGAGGAAGTCATTGAAGTTGAACTCACCGCTCATCATGCGGTTCATCGCATTCATCGCCGACTTCTCATCAATCTTCTCCGCCGCCTTCTCGACCAAGCCGACAATGTCGCCCATGCCGAGGATGCGGTCGGCCATGCGCAGCGGCACGAAGGGGCCGAACATGTCGAGCTTCTCGCCCTCGCCGATGAACTTGATGGGCTTGCCCGTCACGGCCCGCATCGACAAAGCCGCACCGCCGCGCGCATCGCCGTCGAGCTTGGTGAGGATGATGCCCGTCAGACCGACGGCGGCATCGAAGGTCTGAGCCACGCGCACCGCCTGCTGCCCCGTGGCGGCGTCGGCCACCAGCAGAGCCTCCTGCGGGTTGAGAAACTTCGCCAGCTTGCGCAGCTCGGCAACGAGGGGCTCATCGACTTCCTGTCGCCCGGCCGTGTCGAAAATCATCACATCGTGCTCCTGCCCCTCGGCCCAGCGCAGGGCATCCTTGGCGACGCGGATCACGTCTTTCTCGGTCGGAGACGGCGTATACACCGGCACCTCGATCTGAGAGGCCAGAGTTGCCAGCTGATCAATAGCGGCGGGACGCACCAAGTCACAGGCGACCAGCAGGGGCTTGTGCCCCTCCTTCTTGAGACGCCGAGCGAGCTTCGCACTCGTCGTCGTCTTACCCGCACCATTGAGCCCGACCACAAGAATGCGAGCCGGCGGCGTCAGATCCAGCTCAGTGGCATCGCCGCCCAGAAGCTCGGCGAGCTCATCGCGGAAAATCTTGACAATCTGCTCGCCGGGTCGCACCGTCTTGAGCACCTTCTCCCCCATCGCCTGCTCCTTCACATGGGCGATGAACTCGCGAGCCACGCTGTATTCCACATCGGCATCGAGCAGCGCCATGCGAATATCGCGCATGGCCTCCTTGATGTTGGACTCCGAAATGTGGCTCAGGCCGCGTAGTTTGCGAAAGGCATCATCGAGCTTGTCGGAAAGAAGTGAGAACATGGCCTTAGATTAACGAAAACGGACCGCACTGTCAAGCTCAGCCCGCGCCATGAGCCCCGTGCGGCAGAGAAAGAGAAGGCCTCGGCAGGCGCTCGGCGGCGTCTCGATCGACGGCCGTCCGGCACCGACAAGAGCGGGCGCCCTTTCTCCCGCCGCGCGCGCGGGCGCGGGCAAAGCGCATGGCAACGTATCAATCCGCAGACTCGACGCTGCTCAAGTCAAGGCTGAGAATCTTCTCGGCCAGTTCGCGCAGCTTGGTCGTATCGACCCCCAGCCCCTCAATGCGCTCAAAATGAGCATCGACGTCCGCCTGAATGCGCTCAAAGACGCGTTCATTCTTCTCCATCTCCTCTCGGAAAGCCTCCGCCTCCAAGTTGGCCGTATTGTTGCTGCCGTAGCGCGGGGTATCGCGATCATTGTCCTTGGCGCGCTCGCGCAGGGACGGCTTGCGAGAGATAGCCGCATAGAGCCGCTCCATCGACTTGGCACTGCGCTCCGCCGTCTTTTCATCCTTGACCCGCTTGAGCATGCCGACCGCGGCGCGGCGCGTGGTGATGGTCTTTTTGAGCAGGGCGCGAGCCTTCTTGCCGGCTTCGCGCACGGCTTTTTTGTCATTGGAAGGATCGCTGTAAGCGCCGTACTGCCCGGTAAAAGCAGGAAGGGCAGCCTGCGCCGTACTCACGACGGGCGACAGCAGAACCGACAAGGACAAGAGGAGAGAGAATGAGGTGAATTTCATAGTGTGACAATTCAATCACGGACAGCGCCTGCTGTCAAGCACAGACTGCCGCCCGCCAACCCGCAGAAACATTTTGCCGCTTCTCTCCTCTGCCGAGACAAGACGGGCAGCCGCAGCCCGTCCGAGCCCCGCCCGCGCCCCATCACCTCGTCCGCATCCCCGTCAGCCTCGGTTCGGCCTCAGACCTCGGCCATGTGCTGCTCAATGATGCGGGCAACGTGCTCGGGGACGCAGGCGCGCACCCAGCGAGACCAGCCCGGCGTGCTCAGGAAGCCTCGGACGACGGAGGACGAGATCTCCTCCAGCTCGCTGGGAGGGATGAGAAAGACCGACTGCACATCCGGGGCCATGCGCGTGTTCATGCGAGCCATGATTTTCTCATACTCAAAGTCTACCGTACTGCGGACGCCGCGGAGCAGAAAACACGCTCCTTCGTTGTGGGCGAAATCGACCAGGAAGCCGTTGAGCACGGAGGCAACCCGCACGTGAGGCAGGCCGTCCACCATCAGACGCAGGGCTTCCATGCGCTCGGCGGCGGACAGAAAGCTTTTCTTCTCCGGGTTCACCGCCAGCGCCACGACGAGTTCGTCGAACATTTCCGCGCCTCGGCGTATCATCCAGAGGTGCCCGTTGGTCGGCGGGTCAAAGCTCCCCGCGTAAATGGCTATGCGCTTTTTCATGTCGATCTGCCCGGTGCCGGCTCACTTGCCGGACGGCGCCGGTTCATCATCTTTGCACCAGAGTTCGAGAGCGCCTTCGGCGTAGGCTCCGTAAAGGTTGCTCGGGTCGATGTTTCTCATCTCCGTGTAGATGGCGCGCAGCAGTGCGGGCGAGCCTTTGCTGCGACGCACGTGCCCGCCCAGCGCGGCAAGCATTTCTTGCCGCTGCCGCTTCGAGTAGACGCCGCTCGCCTCCAGCGTGCGCACATGGTTGTGCGCGTCGACAATGCTCATGGGCTCCAACTTCTCTACGAGAGCCAGCGGGTCGAAGGTGAAACGGCCGGCAAGGTCGTCCTGCTCGGATGCATCGGCGTTTTTCGAGCGTCGGCGGTTCGCTCGGCGTTCGCTGCGGGCATCGGGCTTGAGGGCGGAGGGAGGCAGCGGCAGGCCGATGTCGGCCGCCTCGGCAATCAGGGCCGCGCGGCGGCTGCCCGACGCACGCTCCGCTTTTTGCAAGAGCTTCTCCTGGTCGCCGAACTGATCGATGATCCGCGTCAGCGCGGCGGATGCCGTCTCTGCGTTTTTCATTTCTTCCGCACTCTGCACAATGCCGCGCAGGTTGCCCTGTGCATCCACGACCGCCAGACAGGGGTAACTCCAAATGCCCGAGGGCAGAGAGCGATCGCCCATCACCTTGGTGTACTCCTTCTTCTGCTTCTCGTCCGGCGACTGGTAAATCGGCACCTCGACCAGCACGGCTCCGCGCAGCGCCTGACTGATGCCGCGCTTCTTGATAAACTCTTCGTAGGTGCGCTCGCTCACCTTGTCGTAGTCCGCTCCGTAACAGAAAAGCACCACGGGCTTGCGACCGGCCCGATTCAGCGCCGACTCGTAGGTTCCGGCCCAGACGCCGGCGCCGAACATCAGCGGCAGCAGCAACAGAGATAACAGTTTATGATTCTTCATCTCTCTCTCCTCTCTTTTTCTTGTAGTTCATCGGGCGACCGTACACATAGAAGCCGACGATATCCGGCTCGTACTTCGCCCCCTCGCGCGTCATGCGCACGAAGCGTCCCGTCTTCTTCTGCTTGCCGTCGCCGACGAAGCGGATCACGGGGCCCTTGACTTCGGCTTTGGCGCAGAGCACCTGCCAGTTCTGGCCATCCTCGGACGACTCGAGCCGGAAGTTGCGATCCGTCTTGGCATCTTCCGCCAACAGGCAGACCGCTCCGTTGATCTCACAAAGCTTCTCCAGCTCGACGATGACGCCGGCGTCGCCCTCAAATTTGCCGGGCATGCGGCCGCCGGTGCGCTGCAACACCCCCCAGTGCAGGCAGGCCTGCGCGCGCTGCTCCTCCGTCAGGGTCGTAGCCGTCTGAATCAGTCCCGTCGATGACACCACCTTGCCGCTGACGGCTCGGAAGCGGAAACGGTTGCGCGGGAAATTGTGGCGGAACTTGCGCAGAGCCAGCTTGCCGATGGCCTGAAAGGCGCGGCGATCCTTGTTATCCGCCGAAGTCGCCATCGCTTCGCCGAGGCTCGCCCACGCCGCATCCTTGTTCTTGCCCGTCGCTCGCGTGCGCGACAGCGCCGAAATCACCAACTTGTAAAAATCTTCATTGAGCTCCTCGCTCTCGTCCGTCTTGGGCTGAGAGCCGATGTAGTCGAGCCCCCAGGCGAGCGCGGACGACGCGTAGTCGGGCTTGCTCATGAGCGTTTTGAGCGTCGCCTTCATGAAGGAGATGCGCTCCTTATCCGTCGAGAAGGTGTCCATCTGCATGTTGAGCAGCGGTGCGACATCCCAGCGATTCGTGCCGAAGTCTTCGCATTGATCAAAGAACGCCGCAAACATCTTCGTGCGCTCCTTCGGATCCTCCGTCAGCGGCAACAGCGTCGGATACACATACTTGCGCAGCAGAATCGCGGAGGCGTTGTGATAGGTCTCCGCCATCGTGGCCACAGCAAGATCGTGAGCCTCGCGCCACTTGCCCTTGTTCATGGGTCCCTGCTTTTTCAGATAGCCGGTGTAGCGCAGCCAGCCCTCCCAGTGCAGGGGCTGCACCACGACGGCTTCAAAGAAGGCCGTGGCGGCAGATGTCACCTTGCGCTGGCTTGCGAGCAACTCGGCAAGCGCGAGCATCTGGTCGGAGGCCAGCGTGCGGAAGCGATCGGAGTAAAGCTGCTGCATGAGCTCCAGGAAGTCCCAGTCCGTCTCGCCCCAGAAAGTTTTGTGCATGCCGTGCTGCCAGTAAATCGTGTAGCTCTTCTCCCACTTGCCGTTGACGCGCACCACGTAGGCGCAGTGCCCGGGCTCGCCCATCGTCATCGCCGGAAGGCCGGCCGCCAGCGCACCGTAGGCTCCGTAGTGCGAACAGGCACCGCAGACGCCGCCCATCTCGCGGTGCGCCAGAGCCGTAATGTTGCGGGTGTACTTGCGTATCGGCGCCAGATATTCACCGGTGAAAATCGAATCGCCCGCCACGTTCACCAAGCGGTACTGCACCTGATCATAGGCATTGAGGTAGCCCTGCACGGGCAGGCGCACATTATCCCGCTGCCAGGTCAGCGAGCGCACACTGCCCCAACCGTCGTACTCCGTGCACCCGGTCACCAAGCGTGTCTCCCAGTACTGCAGGCTGTCGAAAAGGACGTTGAGGCGGCCTTGACGGGCACTGTTGTAGTAGTAGGAGCAACGCGCGAGCATCTCTTTCTCCGGCCAGCCTTCGCGCGCAAACTCCAGAGCCGTCGTCGTGGCGACGCGGCGCAGCAACCTGTCGTGCCAATCCTCCGAATGGCGAGCATAAATGGCCGCGAGGTAGGTCAAAGCCACGTCGAGCTTCTGCGTCGGCCCGGAGTAGAGCAACCCGTACATCCACTCCAAATCGTTGCCCATCTCCTCAAGCAGGCGGCCGCCCATGCCCGATTGCGCCACCTTGGAGACGGCAGCCGCTCCGGCCTTTTCAATGAGCAACAGGCGAGCCACATCCAAGCGGTTCGCCGGCTCGCGCAGGTAGTTCCACATGCTCTCCGAATCGGCCTGAGCGAGCCCCGCAGTCACGCGGGCAAGCAGCTGTTCGCGCAGCGCCTCGGCGTTCGCCCACTGAGCAGAGGTCACATCATTCGCGTGGTAATACCCCTTGCGATCGCTCTCCTTCGCCTCCTTCGCCAGCACCTCGGCAAGCTTATCCCCGCGGCGGCGCACCTGACGCAGCTCACCTTGGGAGTACACGCCGGGAAGCTTCATCTGCTTCGGATCAACGGGCACGTTGTGCTCCAGGAAGTGCTGCGGAACGGCCCCCTGCTCTTCCGGCATGTAGGAGTTCGGATCGCGCTCCGTGGCGAGCGCCTGCCCGTCGTCAGAGTCCTCCTCATCCCAACTGCCGTCATCCCAGCTATCAACCAAAGCCCCATCGTCACCGCCCGAGGCATCGGGCGAACTGCCGTCCCCGGCGCTGTCGGACTCGTCGATCACGATGCCGCCCTGATCGGGAAGCGGCACGAATCCATCGCCGGACGGCGTCTCGGAAGGCGCGGCATCGGGCGACGCGCTCGGCCCTTGGGGAGACGGTTGCAGCGCCGCGATCGGCTTGGGCAACTGATAAAATCCCGGGTAACAGATAAAGCCGGCGAGAAGCGCCAGAAAGACAAAGAAGAAAAGCAGAGATACGGATCGTTTCATACGACGTTCAATTGACAAGGAAGAGGTGAGTGGTCAGAAAAACAGTCACGGGGCCGCATCCGGCGCAGCCAATCGTTCACGAACTCGGAGCAGTGTGGCCTCGGCACTGTGGCGCGTCAGGTCGTCGGGATGCTTCAGCAAAGACTCCAGCAGCGGCACGCAGCGCTCGGTACCGCAAAGGGAAAGGTAGTTGAGCAGAGCATGGAGCTTCTGCGGATCTTCGCCGTTGCCGGCGCTGTTCAGCACGGCTTCCTCAGCGGCAGAGCCCAGCAGAACGATGGCGTTGCTGCGGTTAACGGGATCCTGCGCCCAGAAATCCACCACCGGCTGCACCATCGTCGCGGGAGTCTCCCGAACCAAGTAGGCGACCACCTCATCGTCCGCCGAACCGCCGCGAGAGCCTCCGGCAAGCCTGAAATCAAAGTAGCGCCGCACCGGCGGCAGCACCGCTGCGTCGCCGGGCTCCGAATAAACAATCAATGCACGGACGAGCTGCCCCCACGCCTCCGGCTCACTCGCCCACGCATCCTGCAGCACGGCCATCAACTTCTCGCGAATCAAATCGCGCCTCACCGTCACGCGAGCGGCGGCGAGAGCCTCGGCGGCCCGCGCAACGCGATCAGCATCGGGGCTCATGATGCAGAGGAGATTCGACTCCACAAACTGCGGATCGGCATTGGGATTTCTCGACGTCGGGACCGGGCGGCGGCCGAGGTTGGATTTCTCCTCGTCAAAGTTCACCTCAAAGACGCCGTCTTCATCATAGGTCACAACGCCGTAGCGCTCCAGCAGACGCCGCATTTCCCGTGCGGAACAGTCCGGATGAGCCCGCTTCACCAGATAAACCGCCCCGGCATTCTCTCGGTAGGGGCGCACGGCATCCGCCATGCAGATGCGCTTCAAGGCGCGGCAGAAGACATCATCGTACTTCGCCGGCGTGTTCATGTAAACGAGGTAATAGCGCCCTTCGGGTTCGTCCTTGAAAAGCCCGCGCAAAGCGGCAATACGCTCCGTCGAAAGCACCCGCGTCCCCCTTCGGGGAACAACCTTGGTCGCGGCACCGTCATCCCGCAGCCGCGCCTCGGGCTCCGAAGCCGCCTTCTTTTCGGGAATATCATCGCCGAGAATCATCCGGTAACTCAGCAGCGGAAGATACCACGAACCGGCCAAAACCGCCAGAGCCAGAGCCCCCGTCACCCAGCGCAAACGCCTGACGGAAAAGAAGATCAACAGCGAAGCCGGCACGCAGAAAAGAGCCGCCAAGGCGTGCTGACCCATCGGCGGCAGCTCACTGAGAAACGTCTCGTACGACGAATCCGTCCCCATCAAAAAAGCAAAGGCAACGATGCCGAAGACCACCAGGCCGAACACAAGGCGCAACCCGCCTACGTGCCGGAAAGGCTCGGCCGAAGTGTAATTATCAACCAAGCTCTCCGCTCGAGCCTGCTGGCGGCGGTTGGATCGATTGACCTGCCGACGAAGCTGAGCCTCCTCGCGAGCCTCTTCCGGAGACTGCTCCACGACCTCCTGAACGCAAAACTCGGAGCTCAGGCAATCGGGGCATATATCGACACCTTCCCGCCGGGTCTGAAATTTCCTGTGGCAACGTGTGCATTCCGCCTCCATAGCCGCTATCGTACCACAGTCACCCATCGACTTGCAAGCAAAGAATGGCAAAGACCATCATGATCCACACCTGTCCCAAAGTTTGAGCAGGGGGGAAAAGGGATGCAGTAATCATGCGGGTTGTCGGGCAAGGAGAGGGCAAAACTAGAGAAGCACCCCCTCCCATAGCGTTTTTTGACGCGGGGGCGGCTTTTC
>DXFQ01000100.1 GCA_019114365.1 Candidatus Parakkermansia intestinigallinarum
GGATTGAGGGGGATTGAGGGGGATTGAGGGGGATTGAGGGGGATTGAGGGGATTGAGGGGATTGAGTCGATTGAGGGGCACCGCGGAGGAGCGTCGTCTGCCCGACCTCGCTAACTGTTTCTGAATGCAGGCCGCTCCGGCCGTGTCTGATTGTCGCAGCTGCACCTTCAACATGATCAGAAAAATAGGACGCATACTCGAAGACGCTTGGGTGTATCTCGGCTCCCTGGCGGCGATGGCTCTTCTCGTCGGGGTGCTGGGTATGGGGATTTATCATATGATGACTTGGCGGGAGGATCGCGGACACATCGAGTGCTTCAGGGGCGCCGTGAACACGCCCGACGCCTCCCTGCCCGTGGGGCTCTCTCCGCTGCCCGACAGCGTGGCCGACAGCGGCGAGACCGCCCACATTCGCTTCGAGTACGCAGACGACGGGAGACTGCGGCGTCTGGCCTACGTCGATGCCTCCGGTGAGGTGACACCAATGCCCGGCAGCCGCGTGGCCGAGCAGCGTATACGCTATGATGACAAGGGACGCGTGAGCTGCAAGGCGAATTACGACGGAGCCGGCGAACCCGCAGCGGACGCCGCGGGAGTGGCAAGCCGCCATTTCTTTTACGATGAGCGCGGCAACTGCGTGCGCACGGAACTGCGGGATGCCGACGGGGCTCTGGTGTGTGCGCGGCTCCCCGGTTATGCCGTCGCAACAACCCGCTACGACGAGCGGAATCGCCCCTTGGTGACGGCCTATCTCAACGAGAAGGAGCAGCCGACCGTCAACGCGCTGGGGGAGAGCCGGGTGGAGTATGCCTATGACGAAACGGCGCACGAGATGCAGCGCCGCAACTATGTCGGCGAGGCTCTGGCGGTGAATCGCTTGGGCTACGCCATCGAGAAGCACACGATGAGCGACGGCAATCGACTGCTGCGCGTCGAGTGGCTCGATGCCCAACGGCAGCCGGTTTACAACGCGTCAGCGGGAGCCGCCGTCGTATGCACCAAGCGCTCGCCGGGAGGGGCTGACACTCTTGAGCTTTACGGCGGGTGCGACGGCGCATTGCGGGGCTGTGAACCCGTCTGCGCCGCGCGTCTGGTGCACTGCGACCTCAAGGGTCGCCCGGAGTGGGAGCGCTATCAGAATGCGGAGGGAAGACCGCAGATGAATGAGGCTCTGGGGTATGCGGAGCGGCACTGCCGCTACCGCGAAGACGGAGCGCTGGCCAGCGAGACTTTCCTCGACGCCGGCGGGCATCCGGCATCCTGCGCCGAACGGCATTACCCGCTTCACCGTGCTGATGAGGCGCCGATGGTGCTCACCTTGCACCGCGACGGCCGCACGGCACTGCGACCGCTGGAGCCCGCCCTGCAGCTCGGAAGATGACAACACTCGCAAGGAGGCTCGCTGCGCCCTCATCTCCGGCTTCTCCTTGCCGGAGCGATGGCCTGCGGCACATGCCCGTGAGCGGCTCTTTCCGCTGTCGGCAGCGCGGCGCGCAAGCCCGGCGGCAAGGCGCTGAGCTTTGACTTGCCAGGAGTCGACTCATTGTGTAGAATCCCCGAGTCTTACGATTCATGCCGACGCCGGATTCAGCCTTGCCCCGAGAAGAGAGTCCCGCTTTTCTCTCGGAACAGATTGTGACATACTTGGGCAACAAACGCGCCTTGCTCCCCTTCATCGACGCGTCGGTGAAGGCCATCCGCGAGCGCCTCGGAGGGCAATCCTTGCGTGCGGCCGATTTGTTTTCCGGCTCGGGAATCGTCGCACGCTATCTCAAACAGCACTGCCGGCTCCTCATCGCCAATGATCTCGAGTCTTATGCAGCCTGCGTCAACCGCTGCTACCTGACCAATGCCGAGACGGTGGATCGCCGCGAACTCGAGGCCGATCTGGAGCGCCTGCGGGAGCGAAGCGCCGAGCTGATGCCCGAGGGCGGCCCCGTGTCGGAGCTCTACGCCCCGGCGGATGACGCGCACATCGCGCCGGGAGAACGCGTGTTTTTCACGCGGCGCAACGCCCTTTTCATCGATGCGGCACGCCGAGCCATCGACGAACTGCCCGCCTCCCGGCGCGATTTTTTCCTCGCGCCGCTGCTTTACGGCGCCTCGGTACACAACAACACGGCAGGCGTCTTCAAGGGCTTTTACAAGAATCGCCGCGGCATCGGGCAGTTCGGCGGCGAGAATCGGCAAGCGCTTTCGCGCATCACGGGCGATATTGAGCTGATGTTGCCGATCTTCTCGCGCTTCAGCTGCGAATGCCGGGTCGAGCAAGGCGACGCCGGCTCGCTGGCGGCGCGCTTGCCGCAACTCGATCTCTGTTACCTCGACCCGCCCTACAACCAGCACCCCTACGGCTCCAACTACTTCATGCTCAACCTGATAGCCGAGTATCGCCGCCCGTCGGAAATCTCTCGGGTTTCGGGCATCCCGGCGGATTGGAACCGCTCGGCCTACAACTCTCCGGCGCGGGCGCGCGAGTCGCTCTTCCGTTTAGTCGAGCAATGCCCGGCGAAGTATCTGCTCATCTCCTACAACTCGGAGGGCTTCATCGGTCGCGAGGAATTGACGGACTTTCTCGGCAAACTCGGGCGCGTCGCATGCCGAGAGACCCCCTACAACGCCTTCCGGGGCAGCCGCAACCTGCGCTCCCGGCCTCTGCGTGTTCGCGAATATCTCTTCGTTCTGGAACGGAGCTGAGGGGAAAGCCTCGCCGGACTCAGACCTGATCCTCCGGCAGAGCCTCAGCCGCAAAGCAGCGGCGCGTCGTCACGTAGATAAACACGAGACCGACGACGACGGCCATGCTGCCGTAGAGTAAAAAGGTCGGCGTGCTGCAGGGATTGCTGACCGCCGAGGAGAGGTACATGACCAGCAGGTTGCCGAGTGTGGAGGTGAGATACCAGAAGCTCAGCACGATGCTCTTCATATTTTTGCCGGCAGCCGTGTAGGCGTATTCGAGGCCGGTGGTGCTCACGAGAATCTCGGAAGTGGTGAGAATGAGGTAGGGGAGGCATTGCCAGAGGATGCTCAGCTGAGCGCCGTGCTCAAGCTGCGTCTGAATGCCGGCGACGGCGAAATACGAGACGCCGGCCAGCACGATGCCGACACCCATGCGCTTGAGCGGAGCGCCCCACTTGCCGATGCGCGGGTAGATGAGCAGCGTGACAAGCGGCACGAGAATCATCACGAAAAGGGGATTGATGCTTTGAATCTCCTCGGCTCCGAAGCGCCATTCACGGCCAAAGAGGCCGAATTGCAGAGGCGTCATGCGATCCCCTTGGAGCACCCAGCTCGACATCGTTTGGTCGAAAAGGCTCCAGAAGGGGATAATCATCAGAAAGACAATGAGCACGCGAAACATGTTGCGCGCTTCGATCCGCCGTTCGCGGCTGTAGTGCGCCTCTAGCTCGGCGCGTTTGCAGTAGAGCATGCTGCCGGCCGTGCCGAAGAAACCGCTGAGGCGGAAGCTGGCCGCAAGCCTCAAGCCCGCCAGCACCAAAGCCGCCACAAACAGCAGAAGCATGATCAGACCGCAGAAAGACGCCGCCGCTGCACCCAGCCCGCTGAGCAGCGCCATCTTCTCTGCCCCCGTGTAGACCCACCAGCCCAGCAGGACGACGATGGGGGCAATGACGATGAAGGCAGCGATGCAGAGAGCCGTGTCCGTCGCCTTGCTCACCTTCTGAGCCCCGTAGCGCTCGCAGGCGCGGGCACGCCCCAGAAAGAGCCGAGTGGCAAGAGCCGGCAGAAACTCGGGCTGCGTGGGCTTTTTGTGCTGATAGTGCCGGCGCCCGCACCAGAAGATGAAGGTGGCGATGGCCATGAAGATGCCGGGTATCCCGAAGGCCCAACCGTAACCGAGGCTTTGCCGAGCCCACGGTACGACGAGGAAGGAGAAGAAGGAGCCGAGGTTGATGGACCAGTAGAAGGCGGCGTAGATGCGCGTCATCACGACGGAATCCTTCATGCCCTCGACCTGATCACCCACAAAGGCGGAAACGCAGGGCTTGATGCCGCCGGCGCCGACGGCAATGATGAACAGACCGGTGAAGAGGATCGTCCGCTTGGTGTCGATATCGCCCGTCAGATCAGCCAGCGCGAGCACACCGTGCCCGATGCAGTAGAAGAGCGAGACGTAGAGAATGGTGTGGTAGCGCCCCAGAAAACGGTCGGCGACCCAAGCCCCGAGCATGGGCAGAATGTAGATGAGCGCAATGAAGAGGTGCGAGACCGCCATGGCGTCCTTCTCGCTCATCAGCAGCATCGACGTCATGTAAAGCGTCAGAATACTGCGCATGCCGTAAAAGCTGAATCGCTCACAGGCCTCGTTGCCTACGATGTATTTGGTCTGGGGAGGCAGGCTGCGCGCCATGGTGATTCAGCTTGTGCGGGTGGGTGACCTGTGTCGGACGGGAAGGGATGGGGGAAGGAGATGTGCGGCCGGGCGGCCGGGCATTCCGGCGCGAACGATCAGTCTCTGCCGGAGGCGTTTTCGGAGAGCTTCAGCTCGTAACGCTGGTAGGCGCTCAGCAGCCAGTCGCGAATGAGCATCTGCTTGAGCGACGAATTGGCCTGCATCGAGAAAATCATGCGCGAGGTGCGGTACGCATCGTCATCGGTGACCGTGCGCGACGTGACGATGGCGAGGCTGGCGCCTTCCTCCGAGATCTGAGGTTCCGCGACCTTGTTGGAAGGCACCGACAGCAGCGTCTCCATGGTATAACCCGTCGGCAGCGTGCTCCGCGACTGAAGAGAGCAGGGGCCGAAGTCGCTCACCTGTCCGCCCATCGCATGAGCCATGGTGAAGGCGGCGTCGCCTTGGCCCTTGGCCAGCGCCTTGTCCAAAGTCTCCCGGAGCTCGTTGCCGGCCTTGGTGATGGCGTCGAGCTCATTCTGCTTGCGCAGGTCGGTGAGAGCCTTCTCGCGAGCATCCTCGTAGCTCAGCACCGTGGGAGCCTCCACGGCCTCGACACGCATGATGATGCTCTTGCCCTCGTGGCTGAAGGGACCGCACAGCTGGCTCATGCGTGCCAGCCCCTCGGTGTTGCCGGCGGCGAGAGCCTTTTCGTAGTCGGCGAGCGTCGGTGCATTGCCGGGCTTGACAGAGGTGAATGCCAGCTGCCCGAGCGTGGCTTGTCCGCCGCCGGCGACGGGCACCTCAAGCTTGAGCGCCTCGGGCAGCTCGCCCAACGTGCAGATCGGCAACGTTTCCTTCGAGAAGCTGAAGGGCGGATTTTCCGGACTCTCTGCATTGCTTTGCAGGATAGTCTCAAGACCACGACCGGCACTCTCGTGCACCTGCATCATCACCTGACTGGTGACATTGTTGTTCATCGAGCCGCTCTTGGCCGTGAGCGTGTAGACCGTCACAATGCGGCGCTCGTCCGTCTTGTAATTGTCCTTGTTCAGCTCCCAGAAAGCCTTGATCTGCTCCTCCGTAGGCTCGGCGGGCGCCTCGACCGCGGAAGCCGGGAGCCACACACTCTTGCCCGAGAAGTTCTGGAAGAGAACGTCCGTGATCAGCATCTGCGTGGACGGATGGGTGCTCAGGCTGCCCGTGTGCAGCTCGCAGAGCGCATTCCACGTGATAATATCGGCCACCAGCTCGCGGAAAGCGCGCTCCTGCGAGGTGCTGTGATCCGCCTCGCGCCCGCTGAGTTGGTTGTAGCGTTGCTCGCTGAACTGCCCGTTCTCCATGAGGCAGGGCAGCTGGTGCAGGTAGGCGTCAATCTGCTCGCGGCTCGGGCGCAGACCGAGCTCCTCGCCCTCGCGGCGGATGATGGCGCGGGTGATGGCCACATTCGTCTCGGCGCGCTTGGTGGGCGCCATGCTCCAGAGCTGCAGCGTCATCTGCAACTGCGCGCGAGAGAGCACGAGCGGCGAATCGGCATTGCTCTCATACCAAGCCTCCATCGCAGCGGCCTCGTCGTCGTCAATCTTCTGATTCTTGTTCTTGTCAAAGGCATTGCGCACCATGTTATCGCAGGCGTAAATCATGCGGCTGAGGCCGGCGCTGCCGCCTTCCCCGAGATTCAGATAGTCCTCGTAGCTGTAGTTGGTATCGCCGACCTTGAAGTAGTAATCGCGCGAGAAAAGGGAACTGTTGCCGGCGTAGTCCATCACGATGAGGCCGGTACCGACGCCGGCGATGGCAATGAGAACGATGACGGAATTGCGGCGGATGAAGTCAAGAATGTTCATGGCGTAACGAATGACGACCCCGATTCGGGCGGGGGAAGGTAACGCGCACTATTGTACCTGAAAATCACGCCCTTGCAAGTCCAAAAGAACCCACGACGTGTCATTCGCCGAGGGCGTCAGTAGAAGAAGAGCCCCTGCCATCGGGGCTCCTTCATTCAGCCCCTCTCCTCAGAGCACACCCTCATCGCCGGTATCATAGAGGCTGAGTCGCAGAAAGCCTACGGCACTTTCCGCCGCGCGAAGCGGCGCGGATAGCAGAGGCTGCACCTTGAATCGCCGCATCACCAGCCCGTCTTGCGACAGACCGAGAACCATTATGCGCCGCATACCCTCGGAACCTCTTGAGCAAACATACATGCAGCCATAAATCAAAAGAGGACCTCATACAGCAATTGACAAAGCAGCCCGCATCAACCCGCCGGCGGCAGAGACAGCGCATCATCCTCCCCCACCGGAATCACCAGCACCGGCGCCTCCTGAGGCGCCTGAGACCCCTCGTGCAGCAAACGCGCACGCACCCGAATCTCACCCGGCACATCCCCCACGCGAATCAGCAGCGGCGCAGACCCCCACTCCACCTGACGCGGAGCCCCATCCACCGCCACCCCGGCACCCTCCACCGAAAACTGCACCCACTCATTGCTCAAACGCTTCACCGACCCCGCATCATCCGTCACCTCCGCCACCACCGGCACCAGAGACGACCCATCCGCCCGCAAATCCGGCAAAGACGCATCCACCCGCAGCCGCAAGCGAGACGGGCGGCGCGCCGGGCGCACCACATCGCGGCACACCACCTTACCGTCAATCAGCCCCTCCGCCACCATCACATCCTCAGCCAACTTCCGCTTGCGCGTCACAGCCCCTTACTGCGCTGGAACTCCCAAGCACCCTCAAACACCACCGGCAAATAACCGCCCAAATGCTGCCCCACCTCAACACCGTCAACAAACACCCGGCAGCGCCCCATCACCCCCTCAAAATAAAGCAAGCGGCGGCGGCCCTCCTCAGCCTTCGGCAACTCAAACGAGCGGCGATGCCAAGCCGGCCCCTGATAATTGCGACCGCCGCTCGCCTCAACCGGCAGCACACCATCCACGGAATGCGGCAGCGACACCCGCTCGCGGAACGCATCCGCCGCCGGCGGATTCTCCCCGCCGCGCACAAAATCCCAGCCCTCATTCAAGCGATAGCAGCGGCGCCCCGGCGCCTGCGCATCCCCGCCATCCAGCGCCCCCGCCACCGTCAAATGCTCCGCCCGCACCACCGCCGGCGACGGCTCCGTCCCATTCGTGAGCCCCGCCGCCCCCTGAGCCATCACCAACGAGCCCCCCGCGCCCAGCGCGGCCATGCTGAAAGAGAGAAAAAGAGACCTCATACACTCCTACCCCTACCACAAACAGCGGCCCGCTGTCAAGCTCGGAGAAGAGAGCAGGGCAGGCACATGAGACCATGCCGCGCGGCATTCCGTCCCCTCGCCTCACCGAAACACGCATGCGTCCCTGAGCGCGGAGGCCCTTCCGGTAAAGCGCGGACGCAACCTCCGGCTCTCACCGAGGAGAACGCCGGAGGGGTATCCGATTGTCTCGCGGAGAAGCGTTAAAGGCGCACGGGAATCTGAACAACTTCGCCGTCGACATTTTCAATACTCCTGCTCATGTTGTGAACCTTGTATTCGGGAATGTCATGAACATTCTCAAAGGTCCCATCCATGCGAATAACCGAGAACTCAACACCCGCTTTCTTGCAGGCCTCAATGTACGGAGCTATTTCCCAACGGCGGGAAAACGTGTTGCACACCGAAATCGTTTTGTCCCTATTGTTTCTGTCTGCAATAGCCAGCGAAAAGCGCTTGAGCGCAAAAGCCTGAGCCTCGGGAAGCTTCGCCTCGATGAACTTATACACACCATTCCTCGTGAAGAAGTCGTCGTCTTCAATCACAACATCGGAGTGAAGAACCCTCTTCGCATGCGTCGTCTTTCCCGAGCCCGGGATGCCGCGGATGAGGTACACCTGCATGCGGGTCTGTTGCCGGTAGGGCTCTTGCACAATTCTCTTGGCAAGCTTCTCGATATACCTTTGACATGCGTTCCATTTCGTTACAGCGATGGCCAACCTCCTGCTTGCGTTAGGCTGTATCATCCGAATAGCTTCATTAATGAAAGGGCAAAGCTTTATCTTTAGCTTATTCAAGTTACACTTGTGCTCAACATAATGCCACTCTTTAATTGGGCCACTCTCCTCCCTTACTACGAATCGTGGCATTTCCCCACAAACAGCGCACGGAATTGGTTTGTCTTCGAGAGGTATACCTTCTGGAATCCTGCAAGCTTGTGTTGCCTGATTGATAGAAACTCCATCTTTGTGTATCATGTACAAGCGAAGCGGCATAAATATAATGCTCATATGATGATCATTGTTTATTGTCAAAAGTATTGTTGTCGTTGACCTCGCTGCCGCGCTGGATTATGCGGCGGAGCTTGACGATGACTCGGCAGGTGCGCTCGCCGGTGGGTACGGTGAAGCTGTGTGTGGGTTGAGTGTTGCTGGTCGAGAGTTATGGGGAAGGTTGAGGACTGCCGCAAGGCGCTGGGAAGAAGGCCGAGGCCGCTCGCCTGCGATGTCACGTGCTCTAGGGGAGTTTGGGCAGAATCTCTTAGCCGACAAAAAAGTGGGAACAGAATCAACTATTGGCTTTACCAACATGTTGCAGCATTTCCCGATAGATGAGAAATATAATTTCTTCCCAGAGTTGCTGATTTTGATGGGGAAATGTATTATTCCTGAGGAGTTTCTCGATGATAGCATTAACGTCAGATTCATTATTTTCTTGATTTTTAGAACATAAGGAAAGCTGCGCGCATTTCTGAGCCATTTGAGGTAACTGGTCTTTGAATCCCTTTATGATTGCCATTGCAAAGCATTTTGCCGATAGTCTAGCGTGGATGTGATCCGGAAGGTGAATATTGCTGATTAATCTACTTTCGTTCTTGCCATTATACGACAGAGGAATAAGAGTGCACTCACAGGGGGCTTCTGCGGCCACTATAGTTTTTTGGTATAGTTCTAGGTAGAGGTTGTCCGGCATATCACCGTAACCGTCGACAATAATATTTTTGTTTTTTAAGTACAAGTATGATTTGATGTGGCGAGGCTTAGGACGATCGCCTCTGCGGGGTCGGTACTTGGCGCTGTATGAGTCAAGCCAAGCATCGATAAGGGGTAGGGGTATTGAGCATCGACAACCAAGTACGATGGCATCTAAGTATGGCATGAGATAATCGGAGAAAAGCATCCCATCTCTAATACTGATATTCGGAGTATCTGGCATATTAGGCGTAAGATCCAGCCTAAATTCTCGCTCATATGACCAGTCCGAAATCTTCGTGTAACAGGCGTAGTACTTTGCCAGATTGGTGTTGAGATAAATAGAGTCATCCTCCTCGTATAAACAGTCTTCTATGTCAATTCTTTGGTCTCTATAGACTACGACGCTAATTCTGTCGAATGCTTTGCTCTTTTTTTCAATTTTAAACACTAGGCAAGCGCCTGTATAACCTGCTGCGTAGTGCCCCCACATGAGAGGGGATGTTACATTCCCAGACAAACAAAAAACTTTCATCATAATATGCTCTCTAAGATACTCTTTTGATTCTTGGGTTTTTAGCAGAGCCCTGGATCGCTTAGATATGTCTATCGCATCCCAATTTCTTTCTGATGCAAAATCTCCTTCTAGGGGGTCGTTGCCGGTTCCTGTAATAGAAACTTTCATCCCATCTTTGGTGAGAATGCTCTCCAAAAATTCGGGGCGTGTATAATAATATAGATATATATAGTTCCCCGGTGAAGTTTCCTTCTGTTTTCCGACTGTACCGTTCTCAGGTGATTCAATTTCTGTTTGCTCTGACATGTCTTGCGAGAAGATATTTAAAAAATGAATAATAATTCTAATTAGGAAAAAACCAAAAACACGAGTACCGCCTCCCCGATTATCTCTAGGCGAGTCCCGGGGAGATAACCGGGGAGGCGGTAAGGCACGCGGGGCGGCCCTTTATGCCTGACTTACGAGGGGAAGAAGTTCCTCCAGCCGTTGCACGATGCGCTGCTGCTCCTGAAGAGGGGGGAGAGGAACAAGTGTCTCTTTGACTTTAGAAAGAGAAAATTCAATTTGATTTGTGCTACCGTCAGATCTTTTCTCGATTTGAGATTGAATCTGCGGGCTCGCAAAAAGGGTACATATAAATCGGTTCAAGACGAAATCCTTGTAGGGGCGGACTACTGTGACGTGACCGTCGGCAAGGGCGACACCGTATGGGTTTAGATCCGACATATAGATGGCCATCCTTCCGATAGTACCGGTTCCCGTCGAATTCAGCAGTAGGTCTCCATCCTCCAGAAAACGCTCTCTGTTGTAGCTCGACAAAGATTTAGGATCTATAAAGCGAGCCTTTTCAATAGTAAAACCAGACCATTGTATACATTTTTGTGATATAACAGGAATCTTGACTATTTCGGAGTATTTTGGTGATTTCCCTCGCTGAATATAGGTGCATACGGTCTCTAGCCTCACCCACTCCCAACTCTTCGGGATATCGAAGGGAATCTCGTCGGAGATGTCTTTTTCCGAGCCGTCGGGGAAGATCTCGAAGATGCCGCCGGAGCGGCGCTCGATGCGGCTCTGCGGGGCGGCTTTGCGCTTGCCGGGCAGGGCGGCTCGCTCTTTTGCGATGCGCTCCAGCAGAGCCGAGGCGGGTTCCTCCTTCGGATCCTGCGCGACGAGCTTGCCCTCGATGGCCGCTTGCAGCAGCTGCTGCCTCAGGCTGGTGGGCGTTTCGTGGAGGATGCGACGCATGCGTCGGTGGCTTTCTCGCAGGATGTCCAGTTGTTTCAGGTGGCGCTCTAAGGCATCGGCGATGCGGTGTTGCTCTTGAAGGGGGGGGAGGGGAATGAAGATTTTTCTCAACTCTGGTTGAGCTAAGTGCTTGATGGTAACGCCTTTGCAGAATTTATCCAATTCTTTGCTGAATTTGTAGAGCTCCATCACGTCTCTGATGTAGTGAGGACTGATCTTGCCGAAGAACCGTATCCGATGAAGAGCCTTTTGGTAACGCATGGGTAAATCTTGCTCCCAGACTGCGGCTCGGCCGATGTCTCCCCCCTCGCACACCAGTAGATCTCCTAGAGCTAAACTATATTTTTCGAGTTCATCTTGCTCAAAACGCGTTTTCTTCAGCGTGCAGAGAGAGATTCCGTCTTGGCGAACGTTAATGTTACATATATAAGGATAAAATTCTCCTGTGTTTTTCTTTTGATCTAAAGTCTTTCCGAGAGCTGACTCCGAGATTTCTCCCATCCTCACCCACTCCCAGCTATCGGGGATCACAAAGGGCAGTTCATCATCGATGCAGACGGGTGTTGAGCCGTCCACGCTCTCGTAGAAATGCCCGTCGCGGCGCTCGATGCGCGAGCTTGATTTGGGCTTTTTGATCTTTTTCTCGCGGATCAGCCGGCTGCGCTCTGCGGCGATGCGCTCCAGCAGGGCGGAGGCGGGTTCTTCCCGGTTGTCGTGATCGACGAGCTCGCCGCGGACGGCGGCATCGAGCAGCTTTTTGCGCAGGGCGTCGATGATGGCTTCGATGCGGTCGCTCATGCCTCGGGGGTGTCGTTGAGGTTCAGCAGTTTCTCGAGCTCGGAGAAGGCGGCCTGTTCGCGTTGCAGCTCTTCGCTCAGCATGTGCATGAGGTCTTCGATACTGCCCTCGATGCTCTCCTCTTCGTCCTTGAGCCATTTGAGATCGAGCGAGCTCTTGTCTCGAGCCAGAATCTCGTCGCGGGTGAAGCAGCGCCAGCGCTCGTCCTGCACCGCGCGGCGGTCGGCTGCTTCGTAGGCTTGGACGAAGCCGGCGTAGTGCTCCTCCGTCATCGGGTTTGTCTTGCCGAAGCGCGGCATGTTGGTGCGCAGATCGTAGACCCAGACTTCCCGCGTGTTGCCGCTGTCTTTCTGACCGCGCGTGAAGAAGAGCACGTTTGTCTTGACGCCCTGAGCGTAGAAGATGCCCGAGGGCAGGCGCAGGATGGTGTGCAGGTTGCACTTCTCCATCAGGTCGCGGCGAATGCGCTCGCCGTCGTTGTCCGCAAAGAGGACGTTGTCGGGCACGACGACGGCGGCGCGGGCCTTCCCCGTCGGGCGCAGGCTGCGGTAGATGTGTTGCAGGAAGTTGAGCTGTTTGTTGCTGGTGGGGTAGGTGAGGTCGTCTCGCGTGGCGCGCTCGCCGCCGCGCTTGGTGCCGAAGGGTGGGTTGGTGAGCACGACGTCGTAGTTGCGCAGCTTTTTGCCGTCATTGGAGAGGGTGTCGGCGTTGAGAATCTCGCCTTCCAGCCCGTGCAGCATGGCGTTCATGAGGGCCAGGCGGTGGGTGTCTTTGACGAGCTCACAGCCCGTGAAGGCTTCCCGGATTTCAAAGAGAGCTTCGTCTTCGCTGAGGCTGAAGAAGTCATCGCTGTGCTCGCGCACGTATTGCGCGGCGGCGATCATGAAGCCGAAGGTGCCGCAGGCGGGGTCATTGCAGCGCTCGCCGGGCTGCGGTTTGACGAGGCGGGTGATGACGTTGATGAGGGGGCGCGGGGTGAAGTATTGGCCGGCGCCGGATTTTTTCTCATTGGCGTTTTTCTCCAGCAGGCCTTCGTAGAGGTTGCCCAGGCCTTCTTCTCGCGCGGAGTACCAGTCGAGCGCGTCGATGGTGCTGATGATTTTTTCGAGGTTGGCGGGTTCGGCGATCTGGGAGACGGCGCCGCCGTAGATGGCTTGCAGATGCTTGCTGCCTTCGCGCCCGAGGCGCTCGAGCAGGGCTTTGTAGCCGCTTTTGAGTTCAGTGCCGCTGAGGGCGGTGAGGGTGTCCCAGCGGCAGTCGGGGGGGATGTGCTCTTCGGTGCCGGTTTCTTTGGCCATTTTGAGGAAGAGCAGGTAGGTGAGCTCGGTGACGTACTGGTGGTAGGTGATGCCGTCGTCGCGCAGGACGTTGCAGAGGTTCCAGAGTTTGGAGACGATTTCCTGGGTGGTCATGCTGTGCGTTCGCTGTGGTAGAGGTATTGGTTCAGTTCGGTGATGAGGGCATCGAGTTTGCCGTCAAAGATTTGGTTGAGGCGCCTGAAGCCGCCGTTCTGGCGGAAGCGCTGTTCTTCGTCGAAGGTGCCTCGGGTGAGGACGCTTTCGTTGATGAGGTATTTTTCGATGCGCTCCAGCCAGTTGAGCTCGGTTTTGCTGAAGTTGTGGGCTTGCCGCAGTTTTGCGATGGCGAGGCTGATGCGCTCTCGGTGGTTTTGCAGGGGGATGCCCATGGCTTGCTGCCGGATGATGCTGATGATGTCTGCGGCGATGTCGGCGTTGCTCAGCTGTGAGAGGGCGGTGTTGAGTTGCTGCTCGGTGTAGCCGGCGCGGGCGAGTTCTCGCTCGAGCGATTTGAGGGCTTGGCGCGTGAGGTCGGCGGGTTTGGTGCAGATGAGGTTCAGCGCGGTGATTTTGTCTCGGTTCTCGCGGATGAAGCGGGTGAAGGCTTGCAGGTAGTCTTCCGCACCCATGGTGCCGCTGCCGAAGCCGCGGCTGTGCCGAAGCTCGCCGTCGGGCTTGTCGGAGATGAGGGTGGGGACGCCGCGCAGGTGCACTTGGTCGAGCCACACGAAGAGGGGGCGGTGGCTCAGGAGGGTTTCTTTGGCTTCGCGGGGCGGCTGGTTGCGCAGGCTTTCAATGAAGGCGGCGGGGTGGCTGCCTTCGGTGTGGTCGGCAAAGTGGCTGTTGAAGCTGCGGCGCTCGGCTTCGGTGACGCGCAGGATTTTGCGGCGGAGTTTGACGATGATGTGGCTGATGTGTTCGCTGATGAGCTCGGGGTCGCTCAGGGTGTTGAGTCCGTCGATGAGTTCGGTGAAGCTGTGGCCGGGGCTCGCGCCGATGGGCTGCATGGTGTCGACCTGCTGCATGGCTTCGCAGACGCCGACGCAGTCGTAGATGTCGAAGTGGTCTTTGTTGATTTCCGGGCAGAGGCGGGTGGCCCGGCCTTTCATCTGCTCGAAGAGGATGCGTGATTTGACGCGCCGCAGGAAGACGAGTTTGGTGATGGAGGGGACGTCGACGCCGGTGGTCAGCAGGTCGACGGTGACGACGATGGAGGGGTATTCTTCGTTCTTGAAGCGCCGGATGGCTTCGCGGATGCGCTCGCGGCTTCCGTTGGCGACGCTGCCGGTGATTTTGAGGATGGCGCGGCTGTCGACGCCCTGCGGGGCGTAGATGTCTCGCAGGATGTTGACGATGAGGTCTGCGTGTTTGTCGTTGACGGCGAAGATGAGGGTTTTACCCTGGGTTTTGGAGGCCTCGGGGTCAATGTCTCGGGCGACTTCGCGCAGGACTTCGCGGTTGAAGGCTTCGGTGATGACTCGGCGGTTGAATTGATCGACGTCGTAGTTGATTTCGTCGGCGATTTCCCAGTGCCGGACTTCTTCGCCTGCGTAGTAGCCGGAGACGTCTTCGCCCGGTGCAAAGCGGATGCCGTCGCGGCTGAGTTTGGTGGTGATGAGGTGCGGGGCGTCGTGGTCGACGAGGTAGCCGTCGAGGACGGCTTCGGCGTAGGAGTAGATGAAGACGGGCGCGCCGAAGATTTGTGTGGTGTGCAGGGCGGGGGTGGCGGTGAGGCCGATTTTGACGGCGTCGAAGTAGTCGATGACGCTGCGGTATTTGCTCTGGTAGTCGCGCTGGTCGCTGAAGAAGAGCTCGGCTTGGCTCATTTCCTTGTCGAGGATGTAGCCGCGGTGGGCTTCGTCGACGATGATGAGGTCGTAGTCGCTGACGGCGGGTTTTCTCTCGTCGTCTGCGGCGTAGAGCAGGCGCTTGACGAGGCCTTGGACGGTGGAGATGTGGATGCGGGTTTCGCGCTCGGCGAGGGTTTCGCTGAGGCCTTTGATGTTGTAGATGGCGTCGAGGGTCAGGAGGTCTTCGAGACGCACTTCGCGGAAGACGTCGAGGGCTTGTTCGCCGAGTTCCGTTCTGTCGACGAGAAAGAGGATGCGGCGAAAGCGCTCGCTTTTCAGGAAGCGGTAGATCATGCCGAGCACGGTGCGCGTTTTGCCTGTGCCGGTGGCCATGGCCAGCAGGATGTTGCGGCGCCCGTCGATGATGGCTTGCTCGGCGGCGTTGATGGCTTTGAGCTGGTAGGGGCGCAGGTTGAGGCCTGCGGGGTCTGTGAGGAGGTCTCGCGACAGGGTTTCGAGGCGCTGGTTTTTGTCGGCGATGTTTTCGCTGAGCTTGTGCAGGAGGCCTTCGGGGCTCATCCAGCCGTGCAGGGCGTCCGGGGTGTTGCTGTCTCGGCGCAGATCCAGCCACCAGATGCCGGAGTGGGTTCTGAGTTGTTCGCTGTAGGCTCTCCCGTTGGTGGAGAAGATGAAGGGGACGCGGTATTCTCCCCAGCTTCCCGAGCTGTATTTGAGGTCTTCAGGGCGCAGGCTGCGGGCGTATTCCCGCCCTTGGTAGTCGAGTTCGGCGGTGATGTCTTTTCCCCATTTCTTGGCTTCGATGAGGCCGACGAGTTGCTCGCCGATGAAGAGGGCGTAGTCGGCGAAGCCTCCGCTGACGATGTCGGAGTTCACGGGCCATTCGGCGATGGCGATGTTGCGCCCCGGGCTTGGGCGGGCGCCGAGGGCGTAGCGCAGCTGGGCGGTGTCGGCTTCCCAGCCGACTTGCCGCAGTTGGCTGTCGATGAGGGCACGCGTCTGCTTTTCGCTCAGCTCGCCGGGGGCTGAGGGGGTGTCGGAGCCGGGGGTGTCGGGGTTTGTGTTCACAGGCGGGGCCGGGGGCAAATTCTGCCGAGCTTATGATAGCACGGATGCGCCGCCCGTGCAAGGGGGTAAAACGGTGAGAGTGAGCCCGCCGCAGTGCTTTTTCTCCGCGGGGCGCTTGCTGCGCTCAAGTTAGGCCGAACTCGCGGTGCTGCGCGGGCAAGGTGCCCCGTACTCGGGAAGTGCCACTCAGGGCTGCGGGGCGGGCGTTGCGGGGGGAGTCGGGGCGCTTGGGGCG
>DXFQ01000101.1 GCA_019114365.1 Candidatus Parakkermansia intestinigallinarum
GAGGCGATGAGGCGATGAGGCGATGAGGCGGAAGCGCGGCGGATGGGATGGAGGGAGGGCGGAGGCCGGAAGCGGCGGGCGCGTCAGAGCTCCTCGGGGCCACCCGCGCCGCCCGAGGCTGCGTGGAGAGGCGCCAGCCCGAAGACGGCGCGCAGGTCCTTGTTGCGGTCGATGCTGAGCAGCGCGTCGTTGTTGTTTTTGTCGTTGTTGTTGCCTCGCACGCCTTCCCAGAGTTCGCGCGGAACGAGGCAGGCACCGGCGCGCATCATGCTGACGGCGTACTCGATGACCTCGCGCACCCCGTTGCGTTGCGTGCAGGGGACGTATTGCACGCTCTCCGAGCTGAGGGGAAAGACGCAGTAGCCGGTCTCAATCAGCTCGGGGGCGGACTTGTAAAAATCGGCGGCCCAGGCGGCGTAGAGCGGAAGCTGAATGTCGGTGAGCGCCTGACTGTCCTTGCCGAAGGTCGGCAGAGGCGACATGAAACGGTGGAAGTCCTCGTTGTGTTTGATGTCGGAGAAGTCGGCTTTGTCCCTTTTCAGCTTGCCGGGTCCGGTTTTGTAGTCGATGATGCGGAGGCGGCCGTCGGGATGGCGGTCGATGCGGTCAACTCTCATGCGGAAACTCACTCCTTCAACGGGCTCCCAGAAGACCTCTTTTTCAGGCTCCTCGACGATCCAGCCCGCCTTGAGGCTCTCGAAGTGCATCCGAGCAAACTCGCCGAGATGGCGCTCGAGAATCGTGCAGAGGGGGCGGACGGAGGGCGGCGGTTGCGAGCAGAAAAAGTCATCGACGGCGGCGTGCAGACCATTCAGCGCCCTGTCGCGTATCTCCTCGACGCTCAGGCCGTCGCTCATCTCCGGGTAAGTTTTGCCGATGTCTTCCAGCACGCTGTGGATGAGGGTGCCGCGCGTGAGAGCGTCGAGGCTGTTGACGCCTTCGTCATAGATTTCATACTTGTCGACGCCGAGGAGTCGCTTGAGCCAGAAGCGCAGCGGGCATTTCAGGAAGGCGTTGATGCTGCTGGGGGAGAAGCTGCGCTGCGGGTCGGCCCAGGGCGAGCGCAGGCGGGAGCCCAGCAGCGTGACGGGCTCGGGCGGCACGGCTTCCGCATGTTCCGGTTTGTAGCGCTCGGGGGTGCCGGCCGCTGCGGCGGGCTCTCCGCTCAGTTGCGGGATGCGGATGTGAATCGGCCAGAATGCGCGACCCGAGGCGCTGCCCTCGCCGGGTTCGGCCTTGAGCGGAAGGGCGGTCGCGGGGGCGGTAGCGGGATGGGTTGCGGAGGCGTCGGCGCTGCCGTCGGCGGTTGGCTCGGGGGCGTGCCAGCTCCAGTCTCCGGCGTCGTAGAGCGGCTCAGCTTCACCGGCGTCGAGGTTGACGAAGAGCTTGCGGATGCGGTCGGTCAGCAGCTCGGGGGGCTCGGACGGGCAGCGCAGCAGCAGCGAGGAGGGGGTGCAGGGGTCGCCGTCGGCATTGGCGCGAGCGACGATGATGTCCGTTTGCGGGTGCGCGTGCAGCAGGGCAAGCAGCAGGTAGCTGTCGCGGGCAAGGCGACGGCTGTGGCTGTCCGCCCCGATGAGCTGCCGCAGCGGTTCGGTCAGGAGGGGGTCGTCGGGCAGGGCTTCCGGCACGGCTCCCTCGTGCAGCCCCGCGAGCAGCAGATGCGAGCCGGAGGCGTAGGGGAGTTCGAGCCAGCCGAGCGCGTCGAGCGCGGCTTCGCTTCTCTGCTCCTGTTGCAGGCGGATGCTGCTCTGCTCCTCAGAGAGCATGTCCAGAGCCTCGGCGGTGCTCGGCGCGTCCGGGCAGCTCGCCAGGAAGTGTGCCAGCCGTTCGAGAGAGGCCGCTGCCTCGGTGCCGACGCGCTGATAGGGCGAACTGCCCGCACTCAGGCTTGTGAGGCGCGCCGCGAGGTGCAGCAGAGCCTCGGCGCTGCTGCCCGGTCGGCGCAGCTCGGCGATGAACTGCCGCATGCGGCGGATGTAGGCAGCGAGGAGCTGCCGAGTCGATAAAGCGGCCGCCTTGCCGCCTGCCGGGGCGGCGGCCCGCTCGGTTGCGTCGTCAACCTTGCTGCGGGCCTTGTTCTGCGCGTAGGCTTCAAGGGCATCCGCCCGAGCGGGGAATTTTTCGCTCATGAGCTCTTCGAGACAGGCGGTCACGGCCTCTGTCCGCCGTATGCCGAAGAGCTGCATGGCCACGCCGTTGCGCAGCAGCGCCGCGAGAGGGGCTGCCTGATTCGGGTGGCGCAGCACCTCGACGAGCCGTGTCGCGAGTTCGAGGAGGTCGGTGCCGGCGGCGCTGCGGCCCTGCGGGTCGTAGAGCGGCCAGCCTTTCTCGGCGAAGGAGAGACTGAGAATCGGAAGAAACTGCGAATCGCAGACGCCGAGCGCACACTGTGCCGAGGCTTGCCCGCCGAAGAGCCTCAGCGCCAGAGCCGCCATTTGCCCACCCTTCGCCGCGACGTGCAAGTGCTCGTCGTCGACGGGAATGGGGCGCAGAGCCCAATCTGCCGTCGGCAAGCCGACTTCGTCGAAGTGCCCTCGCTCGGCCTCGGGGGCGTGCACCCAGATTTCAACGCCTCCGTCGAGCCGGGCGCAAAGCTGCGTGAGACAGGCGCGCTCCGCTTGTGAGAGCTGGGGCAGGCAGGCCGCCACGATGCGCTGCGTGCGGGCGGGCAGAGCGTGCGCCGCCGAGCGGTGTGCGAGGGCCTCGCGGCGGCTGATGAAGCCCCAGCGGTGCAGGCGCTCCTCGACCTGTCCCGCGAGCTCGGCCAGCTGTTGCCAGCGTGTTTCTTCATCGGCATCGGCGAGGCGCAGCAGCTCGGCGACGCGCTGCCGCCCCGCATCGCTGTCGAGACCGAAGCGGCGCAGGGCGGCAGGGTCGCGCCGCAGGAGCGCCGCGACGTCCCGAGGCTCGACCAGCTCATCGCTCAGCGTGTCGCAGAGGTGCATGAGCCGATGCGCCAGCGCATCGCGCGTGCCCGCCTCCGCCTCATCTTCGAGTTCTGCCAAGGCTGCTTGTTCGGGGAAGAGCAGCTGGAAGCGAGCGGCGGCGTCCGGGGAGCGAAGCTCGGCGAGCCAAGCGGCCAGACATTCGAGAGGGGAGGCGAGGGAGGCTGCGTCGAGCCCGAGAAGCTGATGAGGCTGCATGATGCGCGGCATCAGCAGAGCCCCGCGAGGAGAGCCGGCTGCCAGAGCCTCGCGGAGGCGTCGCCCGCTCTCGCGCGTCGGCACGAGGACGACCATGCGGCGAAAGCTTTGCGGATCGCCTTGCGCGATGGCGAGCAGGCGTTCGGTGATGAGCTCGATGGCCGGGCGATGCCAGCCCAGAAAAATGCGCTTTGGAGTTGTCATATCAGGCGGAAGAGAGAGAGGAACGATGCGGGAATGCGGCGAAGAACGAGGAAACGCGGCGGAGGAAGGAGAGGATGGGGAGGATGGGGAGGATGGGGAGGCGAGCGCCCTCAGCCCTGCGGCGGGCGGGCGAGCACGACGGCCTCGCCCGAGAGCGTCGAGAGCCCCTGGCGCATCGGCACGACGCAGATGGCGGCAGGAATCCGCTCGCGGAGTTTTTCGACGTGCGAGATGACGCCCACCATTTTACCCGATGCACTGAGCTTCTGCAAGCTCTCCATGACCTGCTCGAGCGTCTCGCCGTCGAGCGTGCCGAAGCCCTCATCGAGAAAGAGCGAATCGAGCTGCGCGTCGCTCACCATGTGCGAAAGACCGAGCGCCAGGGCGAGGCTCACAATGAAACTCTCGCCGCCTGACAGATTGCTGCAGGAGCGCGGCTTGTCGTCCTGATAGCTGTCGATGATACTCAGCTCCAGCGGCTTCTCGGGATCGGAGAGCAGCAGGTAGCGATCGTGGAGCCGCCGCAGGTGGCTGTTGGCCAGAGAGACCAGCATCTTCATCGTAATGCCCTGCGCGTAGTCGCGGAAAGAATCCGCCGTGCCGCCCATCGCCTCGTAGAGCTCCTCCCAGAGGCGCAGGCGCTCCGTCAGCTCGCCCAACTCACTCTCGAGCGCGCGGTTCGCGTCGCGCTGCCGATCATCGTAGCTGAGCTTGCCCGTGAGCTCCTGCAGGCGGGGCTCGAGTTCGCGGAGCCGTGCGTCGAGTTGATCGCGCTGCTCGCGCAGTTCGTCGGCATTCACCGCAGCCCGCTGTCGGCGCAGCGGCTCCAGCTGAGCGCTCCAGTGTTGCAGCGCCTGTTCGGCCTCGCGCAGCCCGTCGCTCAGTTCGCTGCGCGTCGCCAGCAGCTCCTCGAGACGCGCCTCGGGCAGCAGCGCTGCTCGGTAGGCCGCCTCGTCGGCGAAGCCGACCGCTGCCAGCGCCTCGGCGAACTCGCCTTCGGCCTTGCGGCAGGCGAGCTCCGCCTCGGCACGGCGCTCTTGCTGCTGCTTGAGCAGGGCTGCCGTCTTCTCGTCGTCCGCCCGCGCCGCCGCCTCGCGCTTCTGCGCCTCGCTCAGCGCCCGCTCGAGCGAGCGAAGATCATCGCGCCAAGTCGCCAGCAGAGCCTGAGACCCTCGGGCACCCTCGGCGCCCCATTCGTCCAGCCTCCTCTGCTCGAGCGCTCGGCACGCCTCCTGCGCCTCGGCGAGCGCCTTGTCCGCACCGTCGAGCAGGCGCTGCGTCTGCATCAGCTCCGTCTGCTTGAGCGAAAGGAGCTTGCGGGCCTCGGCGAGAGCCTCCGCCTGCTCGCGTTGCACCCGCTGCGCCGCTTCCCAAGCGACCAAGCGAGCTCGCGCCTGTTCGTAGAGCCTCCGCGCCCCGGCCGGCTCATGCGGCGGCTCCGCGCCCGGAACCATGTTGCGGTGCGCGGCGAGCCGCCTGCTGAAATCCTCGCGTGCTTCGAGCGCCGGCAACAGGCGCCGAAGCTCGTCGCGCTGCCGTTCGAGCTCCTGCATCGCCGCGACGCGCACCTCCAAATCCCGGCAGAGCGCCGCCGGATCCGCAGGCAGCTCCGCCCATCCCAGTTGCCGCAGCAGCTCCGCCACCTTCTCCTCGCGGGCGGGCAACTGCGCCTCCGACGCCGCGATTTCCCCGCGGGCCTCGGCAAGCTCCTGCTCGGCGCGGCGGAGCTTGAGAGCCGCGGCCTCGTACTCACGGCGGGCCTCGCGCAGCCAAGCCTGCGCCGTCTCCGACGCATCGGGCGGCAGAGGCGGCGGTTCTTCTCCCGGCATCGATGAGCCGCAGCAGGGGCAGTGCGTGTATCGCCCCGCCCGGAAATCGGCGGCCAGCCGCCTCAGCTGCTCTTCGACCGATGCCAGCCGCCCGACGGCCTCGGCGTGCTGCTCGGCCTGCCGCACGCGCTGCGCGGCCTTCCGCTCCTCCTGCTGCGCGGCCTCGCCGAGCGAGCCGAGAGCCTCGCTGCGGCGGCGAAGCTCGCTGAGCCTATTCGCGAGAGACGCCGACTCCTGCGCCGCCTCGACAAGCTCGCGCAGGCGCCTGAGCCGCTCGTTGGCTTCGGCGAGAGACTCGCCGCCCGCCAAGTGCCCCAGCTCATGCTCGAGAGCCGCCGTTTGCCGCCGCGCCTCATCGCTGCTCAGCTCCCTCGGCAGCAGAGCCACCCCCTGCATGCGATCCTCCCAGCACCGGAGCGAAATCTCCCAGCCGACGAGAGCCTCCCCCCAGTCGCTGCCGTCGCCGAGCTGCTGCAGCTCGCGCTCGGCTTCGTCCCGCGAGGCCTCTGCCTGCGCTATCCGCCGCCGGAGCTCATCCTGCTCACCTTGCAGCACCTTCAGCCGCCGACGGGGCGCCTGAGCCTGAGCGAGACGCTCCTGCCGCAGCGTCTCTTGGCGCTGCAAATCCTGTTCGAGGGGTTGCAGACGCTCGCGAACCCGTTGCTCACGCTCATCGAAGCGGAGACTCTCGTTGCACAGACGCACGGCGCAATCGTTCGCGACATTTTCGGCCGCTCGTCGCTTCTCCCCCAGGGACGGGCTCAGCGCCTCGAGCTTCGCTGCCGCCTCCCCTTCGCGGCGGCAGCGTGCCTCTGCCTCGGCGCAGCGCTGATCGCTCGGCTGCACCCGCCGCGCGCGCAGAGCCGCCTCGCAGCGCGCCTCGTCGCCCGAGACCCGGAAGCGCTCAACCGCGAGGCGAAGCTCGTCGCGATGGGCGCGAGCCGCCGCCTCATCAGCGCAGAGCTTCTCGAAGGCCGCTTGCTCCCGGAGCTCCAGCTCAATCGTTGCCCGAGCCGCCTCCTCATCGCGTTTCTGCTGCACGGCCTCGGCCAGCAGCCGCTCCGCCTCGCTGCGCTCCTCCCCGCTGAGCACCGGAAGAAAGCGGAAGCGTGCCCGCTCGTCCTTCAGCTCCTTCATCCGCGCGCGGACGTGTAGGCCCAGCTCCGCATAAATCTCCGTGCCCGTGATGGACATCAAACTCTCCGCCCTCTCCTTGGCCGAGGCTCGCAGAAAATCCTGAAACTTCCCCTGCGGCAGCATGATGCAGCGGCTGAAATCGTCGTAGCTCAGCCCGCAGATTTCAACGACGAGCTCGTCGACGTCGCCGCTCTTTTCGCTGAGCACCACCTCCGCACCGCCGGGGAGAATCTCCGTCAGCCGCCGCTGCTCCGGGCCGTAGGGCGTCGCCGAGCTCGCACGCCGCGTCCGCTTCTGCGCGGTGGAGACGCGGAAACGCCGTCGCCGCCCCTCGCAGACCTTCTCAAACAGCAACTCCGCGCTGCAACTCTGCGCACTGCGGCTCATGAGCTCATTGCGGGTCTGCGAAAAACTGCCGAGGCGCGACGTTTCACCGTAGAGAGCGTAGGTGACGGCGTCGAGAATCGTCGTCTTGCCCGAGCCCGTCGGCCCGGCAATGATGAAGATGCCCGCATCGGCGAGCTGCGGGTGCTCAAAGTCGATGCAGAAGTCGCTCGCCAGCGAGTTGAGGTTGCTGAAGCTGAGTCGGAGCAGTTTCATGTGTCGGAGGATAGGCCGGAGACCGGGGATTCGGGGGATTCGGGTAAGTCGGCGGATGCAGCGGATGCGGCGGTTGCGGCGGATGCGGGGCGCTGTTTGGCCTCCCTCCTGCTGCTGCGCTGCGCCTCGAGCTCGTGCAGGCAGCTGCGGAACAGCTCCAGCAGGCGCTCCTGCCTCTCGGGATCCGGCGGCGCCGTGCCCGCCGTTTCCTCCATGCGGCGCCGGAGCACCTCTTCGGGCGTGAGCTCGGCGAGAGAGAGCTTCAGCTCATCCTCAGCGTCCGCTTCGGCGGTCTCTGCGCTGCACCGACGCGCCAGCACCAGCTCGAGACCGGCGGCCTCGCGGAGCGCCTCCGCGCGCTCCAGCAGCTCGCTCTGCGTTAGGTCGCCGCCGCTGTAGCGCAGCAGCACCCGGTGAGACGGCACGATATCGCTGCCTCGGCGGCAGTCAGCATTGGCCTCGCGGGCTCGGCGCCGGAGCTGCTCCGCCAGCGCCTCAAAGCCCTGTCGGTCGGCGAGCTCCACTTGCTCCGCCAGCGTGAAGACCGGCACGGGCTCGGCCTCCACCTCCACGCCTCCGTCATCGTCCACCGTGATCCACAGCAGGCGGTGGCGGTAGGAGGCTTCGTCAAGCCCCATGGCCAGCGGGCTGCCGCAGTAGTGGATGCGCCCCTCTTCGGGGGCGGCGGGCTTGTGGATGTGCCCCAGAGCCACGTAGTCGAAGACCGGCTCGAAGATATCGCGGCCGACACTCTCGAGCGTGCCGATGAGGCAGCGCGTCGAAGCCGTCATTTCGGTGCCGAGCACGCTCAGATGCCCCATGGCGATGGCCGCTCCGCCGTAGAGCTTCTTCTGCTCGCGGGCGTCGCGGGCCAGCGCGGCGTAGACCTCGGCAATGCCTCGGGTGTAGGCCGTCTCGCGCAGCTCGCGGGGATCGTCGGGCGAGACGGGCAGAGCCACATCGGCCGGGCGCAGAAAGGGCACGGCGTAGAGCGTCGCACGCCGCGTGCCGCCTTCATCGCAGAGCGGCAGTCGGCAGGCGAGCAGGTCGTCGCGGTTCAGCGAGGCGACGACCGTGGCGTGGTAGCGCGGCAGCAGCGGCGCGGCCTTGCTGAGCTGGGCGGCGCTGTCGTGATTGCCGGCGGTGAGAATGATGCGGCGGCAGCCCGTGGCGTCCGCCCGGCTCAGGAAGTCATAGAGCAGCCCTTGGGCCCGATCTCCGGGCGTGCTGCTGTCGAAGACATCGCCCGAGATGAGCAGAACGTCGGGGCGCCGCTCGCTCATCAGCTCGAGCAGCCAGTCGAAAAAGGCGCGAAACTCGTCGAGCCGATTGTGATCCATCAGCCGATTGCCGAGGTGCCAGTCTGAGCTGTGAAGAATGAGCATGGGTGAAAGGGCGGTATGGCGTCGGGCGTTTCCGTGCAACAAGGCGTTGTGCCCCTTGTTCGGAAGGAGCTGAAAAAGCGGGTGCGCCCGCCGTTTCGGCATGGTGCACTCCCATCGGCGCCCGCCGACGGGAGGGGTGCCGAATCGAACAGAGGCACGGGTAATATGATACCACAGAGGGGCGCTCAGGTCAAGTTTAATGCAAAGCGTGCGGTGCAAAAAAAAGCCCCCGTTTGCTCATGGGCAAACGGGGGCGGAGAGCTGAGCTTTCGCCGAGCTGCGCGACGGCGGCTCAGGGTTGAGCCGGGGTGGTCACACGGCCGTTCTCATCGATGATGATCGTTCCGCCGTTCGCCGGCAGAGTAACTTCTCGGCCGTTGATGAAAAGGCGAGGCTTTTGTTCATCCGGCATGGCCTTGTCGGCGGGAGCCGGCGCGGGCAGCGGAGCGGGCTTCACGGCCTGCGCGGCCTCGTCAGCGGGCGCAGGAGCGGGAGCGGGCATGGGCTTGGCCTCAGGCTTGGGAGCCGGGGGGACGGGAGCGGGGACGGGCTTGGCGTCAGGCTTGGGGCCGCAGCAGGGGGGCTTGGGAGCCGGGGGAACGGGAAGCGGCTTCAGGTTGATCATTTTGCCGTCGGGGCCGACGGTGATCTCGGCGTTGGCCGGCACGGGCTGTCCGTTGATGAAGATGCGGGTGTTGCCCTCAGCCCCGCCGATGACGGGTCCGCCATGGCTGGTGATGATGACCTTTTCGGTCGGCGCGGGAGCGGGGGCGGGAGCCGGAGCGGGCGCAGGGGCGGGTTTCTCAACCCGGACGCCGCCGTCGGGCGTGACGATGACCTTGCCGCCTTCAGGGGGCAGGGCGACGGGGCGACCATTGATCTTGACGCTCGGAGTCACGACGGGCGCGGGCTCGTCAATGACGCGCTCGCTGCTGCTGACCTCCTGCCCGTTGACAAAGACCTTCGTCTGCATCTTGCCGCGGATTCGGGCTCCGGGTTTGGGAGCCGGCACCGGAGCGGGCTGAATCTTTGTTGCCGGGACGGCGTGCACCGGGCGCTGGCCGAGGACCTTGGGGGCGATCTTGTTGACAATCTCGCGGGCCTCGTCTTCGCTGAGACCGACGGACATCAGCTCATTGGCGATATTGTTGAGTGCATCGACCTGAGCCTGGATGGTCTCGCGGTCAGAGACGATCGGTCGCGGTGCCGGAAGCGGAGCGGGTGCCGGCTTCGGGGCAGGCGGCGGAACGGGTGCGGGTGAAGGGACGGGAGCCTGAGCCTGGGCGAGGGGCGCCAGTGCGCCGACCAGGGCAGCGGTCTTGAGAAGGCTTGAGATTGTCATATGGTTGATGGTGGGTTAAACTCTCCCCGGCAGAGGGGGATCTTTTTTAAGATAGCACGCCGCTGCGTGCATGCAACCCTTTTTTCTGTCTGTATGACAACGCAGCGGGCGTTGATGACGCCGCGACGGGTCGGTATGACACCGCGTCGGGTCGGTTTGACACCGCGTCGGGCGAAAGTTCGGGGCAGTTCAGGCGGAGAACAGGGAGGCGATCTGGTAGACGAAAACGGCGGCGGCGAAGCCGACGACGTTGCAGGTCAGAAACTGCATCAGCGTGAAGCCCCAGCTTCCCGATTCTTTGCGGATGACGGCGACGGTGCCGATGCAGGGAAGCGCCAGCAGGGCAAAGACCATGATGCCGAGAGCCTGCGGGATGTTGTAGTGGTTGCGGATGGCTTCTCGGGTGAGCCCTTCTTCGTAGGCGCTTTTCTCTTCGTCGCTCATGCCGACTTCGCTGGCGGGGTCGGGGCCGGCGTGAAAGAGAATGCAGAGCTGGGTGACGAGGAGCTCTTTGGCCGAGAAGGCTCCGATCATGGCGGAGTTGGCCTGCCAGTCCATGCCGGCGTACTGCGAGACGGGTTCAAAGAGGCGGCCGATGCGCGCGGCGTAACAATCCGGGTGCGCCACTTGAGCCTGAGGAGCCCCGCCCTCCGCATCCTCGCGCAGGGGGAAGGTGTTGAAGGCCCAGAGGATGACGGAGCCGAAGAGGATGAAGGTGGCGGCTTTTTTCAGATACCCGCTCGCCTTCTCCCACACGCTCATGAGGTAGCCGCGCAGAGAGGGCAGGCGGTAGGGCGGCAGCTCCATGATGAAGAGCTCGTCGCCGCCGCGAAAGAGCGTGCTTTTGAGCAGGCGGGCGATGATGACGGCGACGACGACGCCCAGCAGGTAGAGGCTCCAGAGGGTGAGCGTGCGCCACTGCTCCGGGACGAGCGCCTGAATGATGAGGGTGAAGACGACGAGCCGCGCCGAGCAGTTCATCCACGGCAGCACGAACATGGTGACGAGCCGATCCGTGCGGCTCTCGATGCTGCGCGTGGCCAGCACGGCAGGCACGTTGCAGCTGAAGCCCAGCAGCATGGGGATGAAGCTTTTGCCGTGCAGGCCCATCTTGTGCATGAAGCGATCCATGAGGAAGGCGACGCGCGCCATGTAGCCGGTGGCTTCCAGCAGGGAGAGACAGGCGAAGAGGATGACGATGGTGGGGACGAAGCTGATGACGCCGCCCGCGCCGCCGATGACGCCCCCGGTGATCAGCGAGACGAGCAGGGGATGCCCGTCGCCGAGCAGCTCGCTCACCCGTTCGGCAAGGGCGTCAAAGGCGCTCTGCACGGCTTCGACCATGGGGTTGCCCAGCGCAAAGCTGATGTAGAAGATGAAGAACATGATGGCGACGAAGACAATCATGCCCAGATAGCGGTGGGTGAGCAGGCGGTCGAAGGCCAAGGTGAGTTTGCGGGCATCCCACTCGCCGGAGTTGCCGTGCACGCATTCGCCGACCAGCCCGTGGATGACGCCGTAGCGCTTGTCGGTGAGCAGCTCTGCGGGGCTCACGCCGAACTCGCGAGCGAGCGAGTCTCGGCAGTCGTCGACGATTTGCAGAAAGCGCTGCCCCTTTTCGCCGTGGTGGGCAAAGTGGGCAATCATGCGCGAGTTGCCCTCCAGCAGGCGCGAGGCGATGTAGGTCGGCGGCTCGTCGTGCGGCGGAAATTGGGCGCTCTCGTAGGCGTGCGTCAGGATGTGAAAGATGCGGTCGATGGCTTCGCCGTAGGCCGGGCGGCGGATGGTGCCTGATTCGGCGAGTCCGTGGCAGACGCGGCCGATGAGGCGGCGCAGGCGGTTGATGCCGGTGCCGTGAAACGCATCGGTGCGCAGCACGCGCACGCCGATGAGCTCTTCCATGCGGCGCACGTCGAAGCGCAGACCGGCATTGACGGCGGCATCGGCCATGTTGAGAACGAGCAGAACCTGCCAGCCGAAGTGCCAGAGCTGAAGGGTGAGGTAGAGCTGCACGTCGAGGTTGGTGGCGTCGACAACGCTGATGACGAGCCTCGGCCGATGGCGGCAGAGGCAGTGCATGGCGAGCGCTTCTTCGGGTGAGTTTTCACCCAAGCGGTAGACGCCCGGCAGGTCGATGAGGTCGACGTCGCCGCTTTCGGTGTGCAGCACTTCGTGCACCTCTTCGACGGTCATGCCGACGGGGCGGTTGGTGCGCGTGAGGCGGTTGAAGAGCGCGGTCTTGCCGCAGTGCGGCGTGCCGATGAGGATGGCTTGCGGAAGATCAGTCATGGCGTTGCGTGGCGGCGATGGCGGTGGCAGCGGTAGCGATGGCGGCGGTAGCGGTGGCGATGGCGGTGGTTGCGGTGGCGGTGGCGATGGCGGACACGGGGGCGAGGCTCAGGGCTCGTCCGGGTGGGGCGTCTGCTTCCAGCTGATGTCGGGGTCGAAGCTTGGTGTGTCGTCGCCCTCGCGGCAGACTTTGACGCGGATGAGGCGGGCTTCGCGCAGTCTCAGCGCGACCATGGTGCCCTGCACGGCGACGAGCATGGGGCCGCCGAAGAGCGCCTGCTCGTGTACCGTGACGCGGATGCCCCGCACGAGCCCGTGGTCGGCAAAGCGGTTGATGAGATCCTGATCGCCGTCGGCCACCTCGATGACGCGTCCGCTCTGCCCGACGGCCAGATCAGCCAGCGTGCCCGTCGCTCCCGGCTCCCCGCAGTGTTTGCCGCTGCATCGGCCGCTGCGGCAGGTCTTTTCGCGGTGTCGGCAAGCGCAGGCATCGCCGCCGCAGGGGGAAGCGCCGCAGTCGCCGTCTTTCCCGCAGCTGCCGCAGCTGCCGCAGCCCCCGCAGCCGAAGAGGAGGCTGCCGAGGCGTCTCCACCAGCTGCGTTTTCCGTGCTCCTTCATGACAGGGAGCCTAGCACAGCTTGTGCCGTCGCGCAAGTTTTATCCCTTGAGAAGACAAACGAAAAGCTCCGTACCGTCGGTGGGGAGCGCGGGCGGCGGAGCGGACGAAAAGTCCCGCGCAGGCGGCGGAGTGTGCGGACGGCGGAGCGGATGAAAAGACCCGCGCAGGCGGCAGAGAGCGCGGACGACGGAGCGGATGAAAAGACCCGCGCAGGCGGCAGGAAGCGCGGGGACGGCGCGGCTCCGAAGTCCCGTGTACGGGGAGTTGTGCAGGCACGGGGCGGAGAGGGTAAAAAAGCGTTGCTCGCGGGGCAAAGGAGTGCACTTTGTGCTTGCCATGCTCGGCCGATTTGACTAGGATGTAGCCGATGAACGCATTCCGAGCTTTTCTGACTGCATCTCTGGGCGTGGCCGCACTTTGCAGCTCCGCTGTCGTGGCCGATCCTGCTTCCGACTACTGGAAACCGGAGAACATGGCCAAGCGTCAGTGCACTTCCGTGCATCTGAATTATCTCCCGCAGGTGCCCCACACGGCGGCCTACACCGAGATGGTGATCGAGAAGAGTGCTCCCGGCACTTACTTCGCCTGCAACAGCTTTGGCGGCGGCTACATCGGCGTGCAGGAGCTCCCCGAGGACGAATCCGGCAAGACGAAGCGCGTGGCGATTTTCTCGATCTGGGACGCCAAGGACTCGGGCGACAATCCGCACGCCGCCCCGGAGGAGGAGCGCGCCAAGTTGGTGCAGCGCGGCCGCGGCGTGGTGACGGCTCGCTTCGGCGGTGAGGGCACCGGCGGCAGGTCCATGCGCCTCTTCCCTTGGAAGGAGGGCGAGGTAATTCGCACGCTGGTGGTTGAGAAGCCGGACGGCGAGCACTTCCGCCAGATTGCCGGCTACATCTACAACCCCGCCACGAAGCGATGGGAGCTGCTGAGCTGCTGGCGCGTCCAAGCCATCCGCCGCGGCATCGACGGCGGATGCGGCTTCGTTGAAGACTTCCGCCGCAATGTCGAGTCCAAGGAGCACGAGCGCCGCGCCACCTTCGGCCCCGCTTTCCGCTGGACGGGCAAGGAGTGGAGCTTGGCCGACACCTTCCGCTTCACGAAGGACGGCAACCTCAACATGAATATCAACTGCCGCCTCAACCCCGAGCGCGGCTACTTCTCTCTGGCGACGGGCGGCGACGTCAAGCCCGAGGCTGACTTCGCCGTCTTCACCGAGAAGAAGCTCGATGTTTCGGCCAAGAAGCCGGGCAAAGACGTGATGAAGCTCATTAAGGCTCCGAAACTCAAAGCCGTCCCCTACAGCGACGACGGCAAGTGGGAGGAGTGATTTGCACCCCTCCTCCGAGTCGAGCGCACGCCAAGCCTTCGGCCGATGAGAGAGCGGCGGGGAAT
>DXFQ01000102.1 GCA_019114365.1 Candidatus Parakkermansia intestinigallinarum
AGCAACTCCTCAACCTCCACCCGCATCGACGCCCCGGAAACCGCCGCCACGCGCACCCGCGCCGCCTGCCCCTCCCCGTCGAAAAGCTCGCAAACATCACCCGGGCGCAAACGCATCACGCGCAGCGCATGGTGAGCCTCCTCGCCCTCCAGCAGCAGAGAATCAGCCGACCAATCGGCCCCCGGCAGACAACAGCGGTGCATCGCGCCTCCCCCTCCTCACTTCAGATACTTCGCCGCGCGCTTCAGGAACTCCTGCACCTCGGGCTGATTAGACTCCTTGAGCGTCTTGCCGAACTCCTCGAGCGCCTTCTTCTGCTTCGAGTCCAGATTCGTCGGCGTCTCCACCGTCACCTCAACCATCAGATCACCGCGACCCGACCCCTTCAGCGACGGCATACCCTGGCCGCGCACGCGGAAAATCGTCCCGCTCGTCGTACCTGCCGGCAACTTCAACTTCGCCGCCCCGTCCAGCGTCGGCACCTTCAGCACACAGCCCGTCGCCGCATCCATGAAAGACACCGGCATCGCGCAGCTCAGATCCGACTTCTCGCGAGTAAAAATCTCATGCGGCTTCACCTCGATGAAAACATAGAGATCACCCGTCTCACCGCCGTGCAGCCCTGCATCGCCATTGCCGCTCGAGCGCAACTTCGTCCCCGTATCGACACCGGCCGGCACATGCAGCGTAATCTGCACATCCTTGTGCACGCGACCCTCACCGCGGCACTTCGGGCAAGGATTGCTGATCGTCTGCCCCGCGCCGCGGCAAGTCGGGCACGTACTCTGCTGCACGAAAAACCCCGACTGGCGCGTCACCACACCCGTCCCTTGGCAAGTCGGGCAAGTCTTGAACCCGGCAGACCCGTCCTTTGAGCCCGTCCCGTGGCATGCCTCGCAGGAAACAAGGCGCTCAATCTCGAGCGTCTTATCGCAGCCGTGGGCCGCCTCCTCCAGCGTCACATCGAGATCATAGCGCAAATCCGAACCCGGCTGGCGCGGATCAGCCTGACGGCGGCCGCGACCGCCGAAACCGCCCATCCCGCCGAACATCTGCGCGAAAATATCCATCGGATCCGTAAACCCGCCGAACGGATTACCCGCGCCGCCGGCGCCGCCCATACCGCCATTCTTAAACGCCTCGTGCCCCATGCGATCATAAGCCGCGCGCTTATCGGCATCACTGAGCACCTCGTAGGCCTCACCGATCTCCTTGAACTTCTCCTCTGCCTCCTTATTATCCGGATTGCGATCCGGGTGATACTTCATCGCCAGCTTGCGGTAAGCCTTCTTAATCGTCGCGTCATCCGCTTGGCGATCCACACCCAACACCTCGTAATAATCCTTTGCCATAACCGTTTCAGAACTTGAAAATCAGCGTATCAGCAGCCCTCATGCCTCCGCGTCGCGGGGAGCCGCCACCACCACATTCACCGGGCGCAGCAAGCGGTCCTTCAGCATATACCCCGGGCGCAGCACGCGCAGAATCGTCCCCTCGGGCTGGTCCGACGGCTCGCTCTGAATCGCCTCGTGCACATTGTGGTCGAAAGCCTGACCCGGCTCCGCCGCAATGCGCTCCACGCCCTGCCCGGTGAGAAAGTCACTGAGCTGCTTTTGCACCATACTCATACCGATGTAAATCATCGACGACGTATCCTGCCCGGCCATCTGCATCCCCATCTCGAAATTATCCACCACCGGCAGCAACTCCTCCAGCAGCCCTCGGTTGGCATACTTGCGGAAATCCTGATTATCCTTCACGCAGCGCTTGCGGTAATTATCGTACTCCGCCGCCGTGCGCAGCGCGCGCTCGCGCCACTTCGTCAACTCATCCGTTGCATCGGCTGCCTGCTGAGCATCCGACTCATCCACGGGCGTCTCATTGAGCGGAGCCTCCTGTTGCGGCTCATCGGCGCAGCAGCAATCCTGATCCTCCGGCATCTTCTCGTCTTGATTTCTCATGCGCGCCATTATACAAAGAACACGCGCAATGTCAACGCCCGCTTGCGTCCTAAAACCAACCGTTACACCCCGCCGCAGCGGCAACCCCGCCCCCAAATGCAAAAAAAAGCGCCTCCGAAGCGAAAAAACGTCAGAATAGTCTTGACACCACATCCGCGCAGGAGTATACTGCGCCCGTCCGAAACACAGGGCTATGGTGTAATTGGCAACACATCGGTTTCTGGCACCGCTATTCGGGGTTCGAGTCCCTGTAGCCCTACTCGCAAGACCGCAGCTGCACGCAGCTGCGGTCTTTTTCGTTTGCCGCCCCGCCTACCCATCGGCACCCCGCCGCCTGCGGGTAGAGCTTGCCTTTTGCCGCCGCCTGCATTATACTCCCCGCATGTTCGCCCCCCTCGTCGCGCAGCTGCAGCAGCATCAACGCCTCGGCATCATCGCCCACTTCCGCCCCGACGGCGACGCCATCGGCTCCACCATCGCCCTCGGCCTTGCCCTGCGCAGCCTCGGCAAACACGTACGCCTCTGGAACGAAGATCCCGTCCCCTCGCGCTACACCTTCCTGCGCGGCGCCGAACTCATCGAACCCGTCCCCGACACCTGCCCCGCCGACCTCGACGCCCTCATCTGCCTCGACACCGGCGACTGGAAACGCCTCGGCGACCGCGCCTGCGCCATCCTCGCCGCCGCCCCCTGCAAAATCAACATCGACCACCACGGCACCAACACCCGCTACGGCGACTGCAACATCATCGACCCCGGCTGCGCCGCCACCGGCTACATCATCCAGCGCCTCCTGCACCACCTCGGCATCGGCATCACCCCCGCCATCGCCGCCGCCCTCTACACCGCCATCAGCACCGACACAGGCTCCTTCCAATACAGCAGCACCACCCCCGACGTCATGATCGCCGCCGCCGAACTCATCGCCGCCGGCATCGACGTTGCCGACATCAACCGCCGCCTCTACCAAGAGCAACCCCTCAGCACCATCATCGTCCAGCGCGAAGTCCTCAACCGCCTCGTCATTGAAGAGCGCGGCATGCTCTCACACTACTCCATGGAAGCCGGCACCAAACAACGCCTCGGCATCAACCTCGAAGACACCAAAGACCTCGTCGACATCATCCGCGTCATCCGCGGCGTCAAAGCCAGCGCCATCTTTGAAGACCTCGAAGACGGCCGCATCCGCATCTCCCTGCGCTCCAAAGACCCCCGCGTCAACGTCGCCGACGTCGCCCGCTGCTTCGACGGCGGCGGCCACAGCATGGCCGCCGGCATCCGCATGCGCGGCAGCCTCGCCGACTGCCGCGAACGCGTCCTCAACGAACTGCGCCGCATCCTGCGCACCCTCCCCGCCGACTAAAAACCTCCCGCAAACCTCCCGCCTCACCGCCCCGCCGCACAGCCTGAAGCCGCACAGACCGAAGCCTCAGCATCGCCGCACCATCGCAGCGCCCGCGCCGCCCTCGGCTCCCCGGCCGTCGGCATCCCCCCGCCACCCCTCCCCATCCCCATGAGCACCTCGGAAGCACCCGACGCCCCCTGCGGCGTCCTCCTCGTCGACAAAGACCCCGGCTTCACCTCGCACAACGCCGTCGCCCTCTGCCGCCGCGTCCTCAACACCCGCAAAGTCGGGCACTGCGGCACCCTCGACCCCATGGCCACCGGCCTGCTCATGGTCGTCATCGGCAAAGCCACCAAACTGCAAGACCGCCTCATGTGCGATGACAAAGAATACCTGGCCACCATGAAACTCGGCATCGAAACCAACAGCCAAGACGCCGACGGCCAAATCATCGCCACCCGCCCCACCGACCACCTCAGCGCCGACGCCATCCGCGCCGCCTTCGAGCACTACAGCGGCAGCTTCGACCAAACCCCGCCCATGTACTCCGCCGTCAAAATCAACGGCGTCCCCTGCTACAAACTCGCCCGCAAAGGGCAGAGCATCGAGCGGCAAGCGCGGCACGTCACCGTCCGCGAGCACGACATCCTGCGCATCGACCTCGCCAGCGCCGAAGTCGACTTTCGCGTCCGCTGCAGCAAAGGCTTCTACGTCCGCACCTACGCCCACGACATCGGCCAACTGCTCGGCTGCGGCGCCCACCTCACCGCCCTGCGGCGCAGCCGCTCCGGCCCCTTCCGCGTCGAAGAAGCCATCAGCGTTCCTGCGCTCAAAGCCTGCACTCGCGACGAACTCCTGGCCCGCCTCCTGAGCATCGAACAGGTGTTGAGCCGGCGCGAAAACTAAACCGCAGCCCGGCAGCGAACCGCGAGCCTCCCCCACCCCTCCCCATGCAAATCCTCCACAGCACCGCCGACCTGCGCCGCCTACACCGCCCCATCCACTGGGCCATGGGCTTCTTCGACGGCGTCCACCGGGGGCATGCCGCCGTCATCCGCAGCGCAGCGAGCCCCGGCGCCCTGCGCGGCGTCCTCACCTTCGAGCAGCACCCCCTCACCCTCCTCAACCCCGCTGCCGCCCCCAAACTCCTCACCCCCGACGCCGCCTTCAAAGCCAAGCGCATCGCCTCCCTCGGCGCCGACCTGCTCCTGCTGCTACCCTTCACGCGCGAACTCGCCGACACCGAAGCCGGCACCTTCCTGCGCGAACTCGCCGCCGCCTGCCCCATCGCCGGCATCTCCGTCGGCGCCAACTGGCACTTTGGGAAAGGCGGCCGCGGCAACACCGAATTCCTGCGTCGCGCCGCCGCCGAACTCCGCTTCACCCCCTGCATCAACGAACTCCTCAGCCAAGAAGGAGACATCATCTGCTCGAGCCGCATCCGCGAGCGCCTCGCCGCCGGAGACCTCGAGCGCGTCGGCTGCATGCTCGGCTACCCCTTCACCATCTGCGGCCGCGTCGAGCACGGGCAGCAACTCGCCCGCCGCCTTGGCTTCCCCACCGCCAACATCGCCCTGTCGACCGTCGCCGCCCTGCCGCCCTACGGCGTCTACGAAGTCAGCTGCGAACACCGCGGGCAACAACTCCGCGGCATCGCCAACCTCGGCCTGCGCCCCACCATCCGCGAAGACACCAAAATCGTCCGCCTCGAAACCCACTTCCTCGGCGGCTACAGCGGCGACCTCTACGGCGAACAGCTCACCATCTCACTGCGCCGCTTCCTGCGCCCCGAAACCCCCTTCCGCAGCATCGACGCCCTGCGCCAACAAATCGCGCAAGACATCGCCTCCCTCTGACAGCCCGTCCCGCCGGACTTTTGCGGCAGGGCAAGGCAGCCCGCCGCCTGACAGCAGCCCCTCAAAAACCCTTCAAGCGGGACAACCATCAGCAAAAGTCCGGCATCCCAGCGGCTGAAACGCCACCTAAGCAAAAAATACTGATAACAATGCCGAACCAAACTCGCGAATTATCAATACCTTGTGAAACAAGCAGAGAAATTTGCGAAAAATTCAGCCGAAAAAGCTTGACGTCGCGGCAACTCATCTGTATAATTCGCGGCACCCCGACACGGGGCGGTCCGAAAGGACGGGCGAAAGCCAAGCGCCGCGAATCGCGAAGGTGACGCAAGTCGCCGAGCGATGCAAGACGCGAGAGGCAATCCCTGATCCGGCCGGCCGAGGCAATTTTCAGCAAAGACTTTCCGCGATGCCGCGAGTGCGCCGCAAGGCAGCATTCACCGGAAGACCTTCCGGGCGGGGCATCGGAGAGGCTAA
>DXFQ01000103.1 GCA_019114365.1 Candidatus Parakkermansia intestinigallinarum
GGTGAAGACGTCGCCGTCGACCCGGAGAGTGAGGACGTCGCCGTCGACCCCGACAGCGAAGATATCGCCGTCGATCCCGACAGCGAAGACGTGGCCGTCGACCCCGACAGCGAGGATGTGGCGGTCGACCCCGACAGCGAAGACGTCGCTGTCGATCCCGACCTCGGTGAAAACACCCCCGCGCCCGATGCCTCCGCCTCACCGGGCGAGAAGGCGGCAACGGTAGATCCGCCCGCTGCCCCTCCGGCGGCTGCGGCGGGCGGCGATGACCTGCCGCCCGCATGGCGCGAAGAGGATTACCGCAGCCTCATGTCCGGCGAGCTGGCCGAGGGCTACACGACCCTGATTCCCGCGCGGCGCGTCGCCCCCGAGGCTCCGGAGCGCCGCCGACAGAGCGATGAGAGCGACCGCAGCGTGCCCGAGCGCTACGTGAGCGCCTACAACCGCCCCCCCGAGCACGGGCTCATTGACCCGCAGCAGCTCTTCAGCACCGTCGAGCAGGCCGACCTGCTCTACGTGCTCTCTCAAGTCAACACCCAGGCCAACTACCGCATCAACGTTGTCGTCTACAAGAGCGGGCAGAATCTCGGCCCGGGGCTCTCGGTCGCCAACCTCCTGCGAACCACCTCGCTGCCCTGCGAATACACCCTGTTGATCAGCTACCCGCTCGGCGCCCCCGCTGAGCTGGAGCTGGGCTTGCAGGAGTTGCGCGTCAGCGATGAAGAGAGACACCGCTGGCTGTTGGCCATGCGAGACGCGGCGGTGAACCGCGGCGGCGGTGTCGACGGGCTCATCGCCGCCATCCGCTCGCTGCAGCAATCCGTCGCGCCGATGGCTGCCGACCTCAAGCCCATCCGCGACGAACTCAACGAGAAGATGCCCATGATCGACCTGCCCATGAAGAACAAGGGCGAAGAAGAGCAGGCCGGAACCGGCAAGAAGTTCACCGCCTTTTTCACCGATGAGCAGAACCGCCCTCTGCTCATCACGCTCGGCTGTCTGGCGGCGGCCCTCGTCGTCACCGTGATGATCTACTGCCGGAGAAAGCGCCGCGGCGTGCTCATCGATTCGGAGCCCGACCGCCGTCTCGCCTCGCCCTACGGCGCGGGTGTCAGCCGCATCGTGCGCTACCTCCACGGCCGCGAGACTCCGCGAGAGACGCCTCCTTACTGAAGCGCCCGCCCGCTCTTGCCCGTCGGCGCTCCCGCTGTGGTGAAGCGCCCCGCGCCGATTCCGAAGGCGGTTCCCGACGCGTCGCTCTTGTCGTCGGCACCCCCGCGCCGCTCTTGCTGACAGCCTGCGCCCGGCGGCAGCAAAAATCCCCCCGTCGGCCTTGTGTTCCGGCGGGGGGATGAGCTCTTTTAGGTCTCGCTTTCGCTTCCGCAGCTCAGAGAGCCGCGGCGTCAGTGACGGTGGGGCGGCGGCAGGGGCTTGCCTTTGTGGGGCGGCGGCAGGGGCTTGCCCTTGTGAGGCGGAGGTGCCGGCTTACCCTTGGGCGGAGGCGGAGGAAGCGGCCGGGCGTGGCGCCCGGGCGGCAGAATCCTGTAGCCGCGTGCGGCCGCATTGCGCTGGCACTTGCCGCACTCGGGCACGTAAAACTGATGCACCGGGCAGGAGCGGCTGCGAGCCGCCGCATTGCGCTGGCATTTGCCGCACTCGGGCACATAGAACTTGTGCACGGGGCAGGAGTTGACGCCGGGGGGCGGCGGCAGGGGAGCCGCCTCGGCCGACGGGGCAAGCAGACTCGGAGCTGCGAGAGCCCCGGCCATCATCATCATCATCTTGAGGTAATGTTTCATCGTTTTGAATCGGGCTTGGTTGTTTCGTTGAACCCTTCGCTGGTGAGAACGCAGCTTCGTCTCGTATTCTACAGCTAAAAGTTCACAAAGTAAAACACTTTCTTTTCGTTATCTATCGCTGACTTTTTCCGTCCGAACAATAAGGACGCAAGCTCGCGGAGAGCTTGCGTCCCTTGCAGAGGATGTGACCTCGTCGAGCCGGAGGCGGCTCGTCTGTTTACTCAGGCCTGAGGAGCCTCGGGGGCCTGCGGAGCCTCGGGAGCTTCGGGGGCCTGCGGAGCCTCAGGAGCCTCGGGGCGGGCACCACCCTGACGGCGCTCGGCGCGGCGCTCGGCGCGAGCGGCCTTCATGGCCTCGCGCTCCTGATCATCGAGCTTGCCGTCGTCATTAGCGATCGAAATAGGCGGCGAGCTGCGCGAGCGCGCGGCTGCGGTGCGAAAGGCTGTTTTTCTCGGCGGCGGGCATGTCCGCGAAAGTCAGCTCATAGCCCTCGGGGATGAAAAGCGGGTCATAGCCGAAGCCGGCCGCGCCCGAAGGCGTGAGCGTGATGCGCCCCTCGACGCGACCCTCGAAGGCCGCCAGCTCGCGCCCGCCCTCCGAGAGGCTCATGGCGCAGACGAAACGCGCTGTGTACGGAGCCGCCTCGGGGCGCACCGCCAGCTCGTCGATCAGCTTGCGGTTGTTGGCGGCATCGTCGCCGTGCACCCCGGCGTAGCGCGCCGAATGAATGCCGGGAGCCCCGCCGAGCGCATCGACGCAGAGCCCCGAATCATCCGCCAGCACGAGACCCGGCAGACAGGACGAGATGCCGCAGGACTTCAGGCGGGCGTTCTCGGCGAAGCTCGATCCGTCTTCCTCAACCTCCGGCGCCTCGGGGAAGTCGGCCAGCGTCAGCACCTCGTAGCGCGGCGGCAGCATCGCCGCAATCTCCTGCGCCTTGTGGGCGTTGCGCGTGGCGATGATGAGGCGGATGCGGTCGGGAGCGTCAGGCATGGCGGCTTTCGGGGGTTTGGGGTTCGGCGCTGCCGGGTTCCTCATCGTGAATCCGCGACAGGGCGTGGTCCTTCTTCGGCATGTAGTGGCTCAGGTAGAGGCGCAGCACCACGAGGCTCAGAGCGACGGAGATGAGGTCGGAGACCGACTGCGAGAGCCAGATGCCGTCTTCGCCGAAGAGGCGCGGCAGGATAAACAGGCAGGGCAGCAGGCAGAGCAACTGGCGCGTCAGGCTCAGGAAGATACTCATAACGGGGCGCCCGATGGCTTGGAAGAAGTTACTGATGATGACCTGCACGCCCACCAGCGGGAAGAAGTACGAGAAGAGCACCACGCCCTTGGCTCCCAAGTCGATGAGCTTCGTGGCGTTGGCGTCCTGCTCCTTGGCGAAGAGCTCGAGGATTTCGCGCGGGAAGAGCTGAACGAGAGCGAAACCGATCGTCGAGATGACGAAGGCGGCAATGAGCGCGATGCGGAGCACGCGGCGCACGCGGGTAAATTTGCCCATGCCGAGGTTGTAGCCGGCAATGGGCTGCACGCCTTGGGCGATACCCAGCACAATCATGACGAAGAAGAAGAGCGTGCGGTTGACGGCGCCGAAGGCACCCACGCCCATATCGCCGTCGAACTCGAGAAAGAGGTGGTTGTAGACCACGGTGATGAGGCAGCCGCAGACGTTGAGCAGGCAGGGCGGCAGACCGACCGTGAGAATGCGGCGCACGATGCGCCCGTTGAGCTTGTAGATGCCGCGGCGGAAGTGCAGCAGGTTGCGGCTGTTGAAGTAGTGGAGCAGCACCCAGACGAGGCCGACGGCCTGCGCCGCAATCGTCGCCCAAGCGGCACCGGCGACTCCCATGTCAAAGACGCGCATGAAAATCGGTGCGGCCGCGAGGTTGACCACCATCGTGATGAGCAGGCTCATCATGGCTTTGCGCGGGTAGCCGCTGGCGCGCATCAGGTGGTTGAGGTTGAGGAAACAGGTGCTCACCGGGAAGCCCAGCATGATGACATACATGAAGTTGTAGGCCTCTTCCAGAGCCTCGCCCCGCGCTCCGAAAAAGGCGAGAATCTCATGCAGCCACGGCAGCGGTGCCCAGCCGACGAGCAGACCCGTGATGATGCCCAGCACCACGCAGTGCCCCAGCACGCGGAAGGCGCGCGGGTAGTCGTGCTGCCCGAGGGTGATGGATGCCGTCGCAGCCGTACCGAGGCCGACGAGCGTGCCGAAGGCAACCGTGAGGTTCATCACCGGGAAGATCAGTCCGAGAGCCGCCACGGCATAGGGGCTGCACCATTGACCGACGAAGATGGAGTCGATGATATTGTAGGCGGAAACGGCGGCAAGCCCGATAACTGCCGGCAGAGAATATTGCAGCAGCAGACGTCCGATGGGCTCCTTTTCGAGCTTTTTGAGCATCTGATCCTTGGCCATAGGCCCGGGAACATACCCCTCTTGTTTCAAATTGTCAAGTGTTGAGTCGCGCGAGGGTTCACTTCGCCGCGGGGGCGATGCGCTGCGGGGGCGCTGCGGGGTGTTTTTCGGCTTGATACGCGCGGCCGTCTGTGGCAGCATAGGGCCATGAAGATGAGACCGGCCGATTGTCGCCTCTACGGCATTGCAGATACGGGCTATATGCGCCCTGATGAACTCGAGGGCAAGGTGGCGGCGCTTTTGGAGGGCGGCGTGCGCATCATCCAGCTTCGCGCCAAGAAGCAGAGCCGGGATGAGGTGCGGGATCTGGCGAGGCGCATGCAGCCGCTCTGCCGCGAGGCGGGCGCTCTTTTCGTGCTCAATGATTACCCGGATCTCGCCGCCGAGCTCGGAGCCGATGCCGTGCACGTCGGGCAGGATGCGGGCCCCCTCGCCGAGCTGCGCCGCATCGTCGGGCCGCAGATGATCATCGGTCGCTCGACGCACAGCCCGCAGCAGGCGCTGGCGGCTCGCGAGGAGGGGGCGGACTACATCGGCTTCGGCCCGCTCTTCCCGACGGGCACCAAGCCCGGGCGCGCGGCGATTGGCCTGCAGGATGTGGCGGCGGTGCAGCGCGAGTTGGGCGATTTTCCGATGTTCTGCATCGGCGGCATCAACGGCGATACGCTGCCGGCCGTGCTTGCCGCCGGAGCCCGCCGCGTGGTGATTGTCTCGTGGCTCTTGCAGCAGGCCGACATCGCGGGGGCTGCGCGGCAGGTCATCAAGCTGCTGGCATGAAGTCGCGCCGCGCGCTTTCACCCTCTTATGAATACGGAACATCGGGCAGATGAGACGGCCTCGCAGGCGGTGCAGCTTGTCGAGTCGCTGACGCAGTCCGTTGATTGGTCGCAGCTCTGGTCGGCGCCCGGCAATGCCGGCACGGCGTCGCTGTTGCTGCTCGTGTTCTGGTCGCTGCTGCGCTCGATTCGCAAGGCCATCGCCCTGCTTTTCATGATCTGCGTCATCTACCTGACCCTCCGCTTCGCCTTCGGCATTGATCTCGCGGAGTTGATATAGGCGCCGCCGCGAACCTGCGCCTGACGCAGCGGGCGGGAGACGCCGAGCGGGAGACGCCGGGCGGCGCGGGGATGAGCCTCGCTGTGCGCGGGACGGGGGGAAGGGCGTCTCACGGGCATGCGGCTCGGGGAAGGGCGTCTCTCTGGCATGCAGCGCGGGGAAGGCGTCTCACGGCATGCGGCGCGGGGAGGCTCGTCTCGCCGCGTGCGGGGCGTCAAAGGGCGTCTCACCGCATGCGGTGCCGGGATGAGCGTCTTACCGCGTGCCCGCCGCTGCGTGCCGCATGCCGCTGCCCGCCGAACGACGCTGCCCGCCGAACGACGCTGCCCGCCGAACGACGCTGCCCGCCGCATGAGAGCGGCCGCTCTTCGGTCGCGCCGCGCCTCAGGCTCGCTTCAGCCTTACTTCAGCCTCCGTTCGGCTCACTGCAAGTCTCTTCAGTCAAGCGGCGCTTCGTCGCGCGGGGGGCGATGCGAGGGCTCAGAGATGCGGATGACTTTCTCGCCGGGCTTGGCCATGTTGGCTCGGTCGCGGGCAATCTGCTCGAAGTATTCGGGATCCTGCATCCAGCGGTAGTGATCGCGGTGCATCTCCTCGTTCATTTTGGCCTCGTGAAGCTTCTCCTCCATGAACTGCCGCTCCCCGCGCAGTTCGTAGAGCTCATAGAGAGGTGATAAAACGATCATCGTACCCACGAAACTCGCGATCACCAGCACGATGACGGCAGCCACGCACACCAGCTGGCGCACACCGCGCGTGCGCTGAGCCGCAAGCATCTCGCGCTCCAGAAGATTGTAGCCACGGCGGCGGAAGAATCGAAACATGAGCGTTCAGGCGGGTGTGGGGCAATCGAAAAAACGCATGCGAAACCGGCGGCAAAGGGGGAGGCGAGGGGCGAGGCCCATCAGTTGGCGCCGCGCTCGGCAAAGGGAACGAAGCGGCCGCGCCGCGCCAGCAGCAGCGTGTGGAAGCGCAGCTGCTTGCCCTTCGATGAAGCCGGCACCGCCAGGCTGCTCAGCTCAAAGCCCGCCTTGCGCAGCGTGCCCTCAAGCCGCTTGTCGGGCTTGGCCAGCGAGATGGCCAGCAGGCTGCCGCCCTTGAGCGCGTTGAAAAGCGCCTGAGCATCGCCGAGACTCAGCACGCAGCGGGCGTGGCTGTGGCGCATGATGATGGCGTGCAGCGAGCCGGTGCGCTTGCGGCAGAGCTCAACGGCGCTCTGCGTCTCGACGCTCACGCGCTTGTCTTCCCAGAGCGGAGCGTTTTCACCGAAGCGGCGGTTCCAGTCGACAACGGCCGCCACCGGCTCGGCCACGATGAAGCGCGCTTTCTCCTTGGGCAGGCATTGCATCGCCTTGGCGAGGCCGTAGCCCAGCCCCAGCCCGGCAATCATGATGCAGGGTTGGCCGGCGCGGGTGATGGGCGAGACGGCCGTCTCGGCCAGCGAATCCTCGCTGCCGTGCGTGAACGAAGTCGCGCAGGGCATGCCGTCGTGCTGGAGCGTGAGCACGCCGTCGCGTTCCCAGAGCTCCCAGAGCGAGCCGTCGTCCGTTTGATATTCGCCCAGTTTGGTCAGCGGTTTCATGCCCCGCAGTATAGCAGCCGACACCGTGTTTGGCAAGCGCAAGATGCGCGGGTGCGGCGCCCTGCGGCGCGGCGCTCAGCTGCAGCGCCCCGGCTGCCCGCAGCACCCGGCGCGGCGCGACCCGGCCGCAGCCGCGTTCATTTGTCGGCGCCGGGAGCGTCGGCTTGCTCGGCGGAGGCGGTCGACTTCTTCGGGCGCGTCAGAAACTTCATGAGCACGTAGAGCGCCGCCAGCATCAGCACCGCCAGCACAATGAGATGCGACTCGGCCTTCACCGCGCTGATGAGCTGCTCGGGGGAGGCGAGAATATTCGGATGCTCCTTGCCCACCTTGTCGCCGAACCAAGCCAGCACCGCACACCACATCGCCGAGCCCGTGATGGTCGCCGCGCTGAAGCTCAGAAAATTGACGCGCGCCAGACCCGCCGGCAGCGAGATGAGATGCCGGATGACCGGAAGGAAGCGCGAAAAGAAGATACCCGCCGTCGAATAGCGCTTCATGAAGAGCTCGGCACTCTCGACCTTGTGAGGCGGCATAAAGAAATACTTGCCGAAGCGGTAGATGAAGGGGCGCCCGATCAGCAGGGCGCAGAGATACATGATGACCGAGCCGACGTACGAACCGACGGTGCCGGCGATGACCACGCCCCAGAAACTCATCTGCGCATCCGGCTGCGCGGCCATGATGGCGGCGGGCGGCACAACCACCTCGCTCGGCACCGGCAGAATCGAGCTCTCCATGGCCATCAACAGGCCGACTCCCCAGTAGCCCCACTGCTCCACCCAGCTCATCCAGGTGACGATCAAATCGTGCAACATGCGGCTATTATGCAAATTTGAAGGGCTTTGTGAAGCGTTTTCTGCCGAAAAATGCGGCATGCGGACGGGGAAATCCGAACTTGCCAAGCCTTAGGCGCCGTGGTAACATGAGGACATGAAGTTTTACGTCATTGCCGGAGAAGCCAGCGGCGACAAACAGGGAGCCCTGCTCATCCGCGAGCTGCTGCGCCGCCGACCCGAGCTCGAGATCGTCGGCCTCGGCGGCCCGCTCATGCACGAGCTGGCGCCCGGCGTGCAGGACTGGGTCGAGCAGGCCGCCGTCATCGGTATCGTCGAGGTGCTGCGGCACGCGCGTTTCTTCCTGCGCCGCCTCGATGAGATGACGCAGCGCATCGTCGCCGATGAGCCCGATGCCCTCATCCTCATCGACTACCCGGGCTTTAACCAGCGCCTCGCCGAGCGCGTGCATCGGCTCTCGCCGCGCACGAAAATCGCCTACTTCATCGCCCCCATGGTCTGGGCTTGGCACCGCAGCCGCGTGCCGAAGCTCGCCCGCATCCTCGACCTCATGCTCTGCACCTTCCCCTTTGAGAAGCCGATTTTCGAGGACGCCGGCCTGCGCACCGAGTTCGTCGGCCATCCGCTGGTGGACGACATTCTGGCCCACCGCCGCCTCGGCGTGCGCGAGAAAAACCTCATCGGTCTGTTTCCCGGGTCGCGGCGCCGCGAAATCGAGCGGCATTTCCCCGTCTTCCTCGAGGTTGTGAAGGCCGCGCAGACGCTCCACCCGGAGTGGCGCTTCGAGACCTCGGCGAGCTCGCCGAAGATGGAGGCGCTCATGAAGAGCATGCTCGCCGATGCCGGCGTGAATCCCGCCCTCGTCAACGTGAAGCTCGGCAGCTATCACGACCTGATGGATCGCGCCGAGGCCGCGCTCGTGACTTCGGGCACGGCGACGCTGGAGGCGGCTCTGCACGAGCTGCCCTTCGCGCTCGTCTACAAGGTGGCTTGGGGCACCTACATGATCGGTCGCCTCATCCTGACCATCCGCTTCATCGGCATCGTCAACATCCTCGTCGATCGCCCCGTGGTGCGCGAGTTCATTCAGCACGAGTTCAATGCCCCCGCCTGCCTCGCCGAGTTGGAGCGCCTGATGCAGCCCGAGGCTCGCGCTGCCGTGCTGCGCGAGATGCAGGCCTCCGTCGCGACCTTGGGCTACGGCGGTGCCGCCGCTAAGGCCGCGGAAGCCGTGCTGGCGATGATGAGCCCCGACTTCCGCCCGATCACGCCGCGCTGGCTGCCCGAGCCGAACGGCGCGTCCGACTGATCAAACGGCGCGGCGCGTCAGGCTGAACGACGCGTCAAACCAAACGGCTCGACGAACGGCGCGGCGCATCAAGCTGCGCCCTGTGCCGAGCTGAGCCCTGCGTCAAACTCAGCAGCGCGTCGAACGGCGCGGCGCATCGAATCAAGCGGCGCGCTGAACGGGGCGGTGCAACGAGCGGCGCGGCCGTTGAGTTCAGCGCGTCTGTTCAATTCAGCGCAGCTGCGGCTTGGGCATTGCACACGCAGAGCTCGGTGCGGGTGCCGCGCAGGGTGCGGCGGATGAAATCGTTGATCTGCTCGGGCGTGACGGCGCGCAGCAGTTCGGGCACGCGCTCGCTGTAATCCGCCCCCAATCCCAGCAGCGTATCGAGAGCCATCGCCGACCCGAGGCGCCCGGCCGATTGCAGCGAGAGCAGGCGCGACGAGAGCAGCGTGGCTCGCGAGCGCTCCAGATCCGCCTCCGGCATCCCCTCATCCGCGAGGCGCTCGAGACAACGGAGCAGAGCCTCGCGCGCCTCGGGCAGCTGCTGCTGCGAGGTGCCGCAGTAGAAGATGAGACAGCCCGCGTCAATGCCCGCCAGCGAAGTGGCCGCGGCGTAGTAGGCCAGCCCGCGCTTCTCGCGTATCTCTGAAAAGATGGGGCCGGCCATGTCTCGGCACCACTCCTCAAAGAGCAACTGAAGGGGCAGGTCGGGCGAGGCGGCCGGCAGCCCCGGCACCGCCAGTGCGAGCACCGCCTGCTCCTTGTCGCTGGTGAGGCAGTGGCGCCCGGCGCGCTGCGGCGGC
>DXFQ01000104.1 GCA_019114365.1 Candidatus Parakkermansia intestinigallinarum
GCCCCCGCCCCCGCCCCTGCGGCTCCCGCTCCGGCTGCAGCTCCCGCTCCTGCCGGCGGCAAGCCCGTCCCGAGCCCGCTGAGCGGCAAAGTCGTCTCTCTGGACGTCAACCCGGGTGCGGCCGTCAAAGACGGCGACCAGATCCTCACCCTCGAAGCCATGAAGATGAACACCATCATCCCCGCCCCCTGCGACGGCACCCTCGTTTCCTTCGCCGTGGCTCCCGGTGATACCGTGGCTGAAGGTCAGGTTCTCGCCTACATCGGTTGATACCGGCCCGTCGGCCCCGCCGCCGTAACGGGCGGGGAGATCAGAAATCACTTCATCAAAAACTATGCTGCAAGAACTCTTAACCTCCTTCGGCGAATTCCTCTCAGGCATCGGCCTTTTCCAGATGACCTGGCAGATGTACGTCATGTGGGGTGTTGTGCTGGTCATGCTCTACTTGGGTGTGGCCAAGCAGTTTGAGCCGCTCCTGATGGTGCCGATTGCCTTCGGCGCCCTCATCGCGAACATCCCTGACAACGGCATGGTCATCACCCAGGCCAACAAGCAGGTCGTCGCCATTCAGGACGGCAAAGTCACCGAACAGACCATACGCGACGTCGGTTACCTGACCGTCAAGCTTGCCAAAATGGAAGGCAAGGCCGCCGCAGCCCCGGCGGGCGTGACGGATGAGGTCAAGGCCGAATACGAGTCCAAGATGGCCGAGCCCATGGTGGCCGGCCAAGCCTTCAAAGCTGACGGCAAGACGCCTCAAAAGGGCGTGCTCGACATCAAGGGCCAGAAGCCCGAGGAGTACGCCATCGTCGGCCTGCACGGCGGTCTCTTTGACTGGATCGGCCTCGGCATCCGCGCCGAGCTCTTCCCCCCGCTCATCTTCTTGGGAGTGGGTGCGCTGACGGACTTCGGGCCGCTGCTGGCCTCGCCGAAGGCGCTGCTGCTCGGCGCCGCGGCTCAGGGCGGCGTGGCCTTCACCTTCTTGGCGGCCTTGCTCTTCGGCTTCACCCGCGGGCAGGCATCGGCCATCGGCATCATCGGCGGCGCGGACGGCCCCACCTCGATCTTCCTCGCCAGTAAACTGGCGCCGGAACTTCTGGGCGCCATCGCCGTGGCCGCCTACACCTACATGGCCCTCGTGCCGATGATTCAGCCTCCCTTCATGAAGCTCTGCACGACGAAGGCCCAGCGCAAGATCAGGATGAAATCGCTGCGTCAGGTCTCCAAGGGCGAGAAGCTCTTCTTCTGCTTCTCCGTGACCATCGTCACCATCCTGCTCTGCCCCGATGCGGCACCGCTGCTCGGCATGCTCATGTTCGGCAACTTCCTGCGTGAGTGCAAAGTCACCGAGCGCCTTGTCTCCTGCGCGCAGAATGAGCTGATGAACATCACGACCATTTTGCTGGGTGTCTCCGTCGGCCTCACCATGCAGGGCTCGCGCTTCCTCGAGGTTCAGACCCTGCTGATCATCATCCTCGGCGTGGTCGCCTTCGCCGTGGCGACGATTTGCGGCCTGCTGGCGGCTCAGATCATGAACCTCATCCCCGGCTGGCGCAAGAACCCCATCAACCCGCTCATCGGTTCGGCCGGTGTCTCCGCTGTCCCGATGGCCGCCCGCGTCTCGCACAACGTCGGCCAGCAGGATGACCGCAGCAACTTCCTGCTCATGCACGCCATGGGGCCGAACGTTGCCGGCGTGATCGGCACGGCAGTGATTGCCGGTTACTACATCACCACCCTCAACTGAGGCTCCGCGTGAGCTAACCCAAGCGCAAGCTCTATAAACAGGCGCCCGGCCGAACATCGGCCGGGCGCCTCATGTTATCCGGAGCAGGCCAGGCCGCTCGTGGCCGTCGGCATCAAGCTCAGCTCGCGAGCCGTCGGCTCGTTCGCAGCGAGGCGGCACGCCGCAGCAGGGCGCGCGTCGAGCGGGCGCCGGAGCACTTGGCCGGAACATCAAGAGAGCGCCCGCTAGGGGCGCCCTCACACAAAACAACACATGAAAACCGCCGCGGGCCTTGAAACAAAGACCCGTTGAAAAGCCTCACCCGGCTTCGGGCGGCTTTTGATCGGGAGGGCAGGGGGGTGCCGCCGCAGACTCGTCCGCTGCCGCCGCGCCGCGAATCACCTCGCGAGCCTCCTTCGCCTTATCGAGCCAAAGCCGCAGACCCTCCTTATCCTGGTTCTCCAGCAGAGCCATCAGCGCCTTGAGATCCTCCATCGTATCCGCGAGCGAGCGGCGGATCGCCACATCATTCTCCCAGAGAATATCGGCCCACATCGTCGGCGGCCCCGAGCACACCCGCGTCGTGTCGCGGAACCCCGACGCCGCCAGCCGCTGCATATCCTTCAGCGGCACATCGCTCAAGTACGCATGCCGGGCGCAAAGCCCCGCGAGAATATGAGGCGTATGCGAAATACGCGCCACCGTCTCGTCATGCGTCGCCGCCGCCATCTCGTAAGTCGCACAGCCCAGCGCCTGCCAGAAAGCCTCCAGCCGACGCAGCCTGTCGAGCGGCGCCGCATGCTCATTCGTCACCACCACCGTCGCCCCC
>DXFQ01000105.1 GCA_019114365.1 Candidatus Parakkermansia intestinigallinarum
GCGCTTGAGGGCGGCGATGAAGCTCAGGTCGGGCAGGGCGCGGTTGCGCCAGCCGACGATGGGTTGGTCGGGTTTGTAGCCGGCGGCTTCGCTGATGGCTTGCGCCATGAGTTGTTCGTCGCCGAGGCAGCGGGCGATGGAGTAGCGAGCCAGGGAGCCGAGGAGTTTTTTATTGTCGGGGCGCTTGGTGTCGGCTTCGAGTTCGCGGCGCAGGTAGTGGCGCAGTTTGTCCATGGGCTCGCGGGGGATGTCGTAGCCGTTTTCGGCGGCGATGGTGAAGATGAGTCCGGCGTGGGCGCTGGCCCAGAGGCAGGATTCACGGCTGTCGCTCCAGTAGCCGAGGCCGCCGTCGGGCTGCTGCCTGCGGAGGAGTTGGGCGATGGTGTCTTTGACGGTGCGCTCGACTTCTTCTTCGGGGGTTTCAGCCATCTTCGGTGAGAAGGGGGCGAGGCGTTTGTAGAGCAGGTAGGGCATGAGGCCGCTGGCGGTTTGCTCGGTGCAGCCGTAGGGGTAGCCCAGGACGTATTCGGCGCAGCCGGCGAGGTGCAGCAGGGGGTTGGCCGAGGCTTCGATGGTCAGGCTGCCGCGGGTGGAGGTGGCCAGTTCGGGCGCGAGGAGTTTCGCGACGGCGATGGGGGCTTGCCCGGGGCTGAGGACGAGGCGGTGGCTTTCTTTGAGGACGGGTGCGGGGAAGCGCACGGGGAAGCGCCCTTCGACGGCATCGCTGCTGCCGGCGGCTCGCGCGGTCCAGGTGAGGATGTTTTCGCCTTCTTTCTCGGCGATGACGTCAAAGTAGAGGGTGCCGGTTTTGCGGGCGCCGAGGCGGATGCTCTGCGGGCCGGCTGCGCTGCTGAGGGTGACTTCCCAGCTGTCTTCTTGGTCGGTGTTGTTGGTGATGGTGACGGGCAGGCGCAGGGTGTCGCCGAGGCTCATGAAGAGCGGGGTGCCCGGGGTGAGCATGACGGGTTGGTTGACGATGAAGTCGCCTTTGCCGCTGCCGAATTTCCCGCCGCTGCGATCGACGGCGACGGCGAAGACGCGGTAGGTGGTGAGGGTGTCAGGCAGGGTGACTTCGGTGCTGAAGCGGCCGTCGGCGTCGGTGCGCAGGGAGCCCTGCCAGAAGGCGGTGGGGACGAAGTTGCTGCGCAGGCGCGGTGCTGGGCCGCTGCCGGCACTGCCGTTGGCGGCTTTCATCGCGGCTTTGGAGGCGACGGGGGCTGCCTGCCTGAGGACGCCGCTTTCTTCGGCTACGGGGACGGGGGCGCCCATGGGGGCAGAGGCGGCGCACAGGTCTGCGCCATCGCACACGGCGTCGTTGCAGCTTTCAGCGGTGCAGCCGGTGTAGAAGACTCCGTCTGCGGCTCGTCGGCTGCGGAGGCCGCGGGTGAGGACGCGTGTGTCGAGGGAGGGGATGCAGGCGGGGCCTTCGATGAGGTCGCCGAGCCAGAGGCCGGGCATGGCGTTGATGAGTTGCTGTTGCTCTGTGTCAATGCGGATGCCGGGATGCAGGGGCTGCGGCAGGGGGGCGCTGTTGCTCGGCAGCAGGGGGATGGGGGTGTAGCTGCGGCCCTGTGCGCGGCAGAAGATGCTGAGGGGGTCGGGTTCTCGGTAGGGGCTCAGGGAGAGCATGCCGGCGTCGACGGCGTAGAAGGTGACTTCGGCGTCAACGGGGGCCCCGGCGGCATCGGTGACGCGGCCGCTGAGTTTGATGCTGCTGCCGGGCAGGCTGGGGGTTTTCGGCAGGTCGAGTGCGATGGTGAGGGCTTTGGCGGTGCAGGGGATGTTGCAGTCGGCGGTGATGCCGCCGGGGCGTTCGTAGCTGCCGCTTTCGTTGGGCCTCATCTGGAAGACGGTGACTTGGATGTTGCCGCAGTCTTCGGGGGTGACGGGCAGGGTGACGGTTTGGCGCCCGGCTTTGAGGTCGAGGAGGGAGGGCCTGATTTTGTCGCCGATGCCCATGATGGCGATGGCGGTGCCGTCGGCTTCAAAGGTGCCGCTGAGGCTGATTTGGCCGTTGTTGCATTCGGCGTCAACGCGGGTGATGTTGTTGTTGCCGGGGTAGATGCGGTGGGGGCCGAAGTAGGGCTGCGTGCAGGTGAGTTCGCGCCCTTGGCTGTCTTTGGCGCTCAGGCAGATGTTGAGGAAGCGAGAGTTGTTCGGATCCGCTTCGGGGATGTCGATGGTGACGCCTTTTTCACAGTGGGCGGGGATGGTGATGTTGCTTTCGCTGAGGCAGCGGGTGACGGGTTTGATGATGATGATGCCGTTGGGGTGGGTGCTTTCTTGCTGCTCGGTGCTGAGGATCCGGACGCAGACGCTTTGGTCTTTGTCGAGGATTTTGTCATTCTCGCTGTTGCGCAGGGTGAGGATGTTGCCGTTGAGGGTGTAGTAGAATTCGCCCGGGCGGATGTTCTGCACCTGTGCGTCGAGGATGAGGTTTTCTTCGCGGTCGTTGGTGAGGGTGGCGTTGGCGACGAAGCTGATGCCGGCGGCATTGTTGCCGAGGGCGGGCAGTTTGACTTTGTGGGTGGCGCTGCCCTGCTCATCGAGGGTGAGGGTGAGCTCGGTGCTGTCGATGGGGTTGTAGGTGGGGCAGAAGGGGGTGTTGAGGTCTTGAACCTTGATCAGACGTTCGTCGTCGGTGGGGACGGGGGCTTTGACGTCGGTGTGGGTGAGGGTGACGCGGGTGCCTTCGAGGCCGGCGCCGTTGAGGTCTCGGGCTTTGACGGTGATGGCGGCTTCGTCAGGTGAGACGGTTTTGATGTCGAGGCTGATTTTGCCTTCCATGCTGTCGCGGCGGAAGATTTGGCAGGGGATGCTTTCTCGGTAGGAGAAGGCTCGGTCGGGGGTGATGATGTTGACGAGGTAGTTGCCGGTGATGTCTTCGTCGCCCGTGGGAAGGGTGAATTCGGTGTCAAAGGCGCCGTATTCGTTGATGGCGACGGTGCGGGTGAGGAGGACTTCGCCGTTGGGGCGCCGGACGGTGAGTGTGGCGCTGCTGACGCCGGGCAGTTTGGCGTTGGTGTTGTTGTCGCTGCGGCGCAGGATGCTGTGCAGGCGGACGATTTCACCGGGGCGGTAGATGGGGCGGTCGAGGATGTTGCACCGGGTGGGGCTGTAGCCGTCGGCATCGCTCCGGCCGTCGATGTATCTCGGGCTGCCGTAGCCTTCGATGATGATGTAGTCGTCGCCGGCGGTGGCGAGCATGAGTTCAGCGCTGTTTTCGGTGAGGGCGACGCCGTTTGTGACGGGGATGGCGGGGGTGCTTTCGGTCAGCAGGACGGGCTGCTGATCAGGGCGCGGCGCGGAGGCTCGCCCGATGAGCGGGCGGGGGCGCTGCGGGCTGTTGTCGGCTTGGGTGTCGGGTCTGTTGAAGAAGCGGATGTTGCCTTTGGGCAGGGGGCTGCCGTCGCTGCGCCGGGTCAGGACGATGGCGCCGCTGCCGCTGATGGGCATGAGGTCGCTGAGCTGGACGAGGTAGTCGGCTTCGAAGTCAAGGGTGTTTTCGCTCAGGCCGAGGTCGGTCAGGGCTTGGCGGACGGGGGCGGTGGGGCGGCTCTTGATGGTGATGAGGTAGAGGCCGGGGCGGCTGTCACCGCCGGTGAGTTGGTCGAGGTCGAGGACGATTTCTTTGCTGTCGCAGGCGCCGTCGCTGCAGCCGGTGCTGATGTGCTGCTCGGGGTAGACGGTGGCGTCGGCGATGGCGGTTTCACGGTAGACGGCGGGGCGTTTGCCGGCGGCTTGGGTGAGCCAGGTGATGTTGTACTGGGTTTGGAGGCCTTGTTCGGCGCGTTTCGCGACGAGGCTCAAGAGGTAGCTGAACTGCTGCTGCTCGCGCGTGTTGCGGAGGTTGCTGCGCAGCAGGGGGTATCGGACGGCGGCGGCTTCGGGCTCCCAGCGGCGGGCGGTGACGGTGAGGCTGTCGCTGTTGCGCGCGGTGAAGCGCAGTTTGTGTTCTCCTTTCAGCGGCAGGAGGGCCGGGGCGCCGTTTTGCGCGAGGTCGGGCCAGGCGGGGTTGAGGGTGAGGCGGTGGGTGTGGCGCTGTTGCTGCGCGAGGCCGCGCTTGGCTTTGGCGCCGGGGGGCAGGCTGAGGTCGATGGTGACGGGGGCGCTGTCTCCGCTCACGCTGAGGGTGTAGCCTTCGGCGCAGTCGGGTTCGGTGTACTGGATTTCATCGTTGGCGACGGGGCCGAGTTTGTTTTGCGCTTCGCGCGGGAGGCTGCGGTCGATGTGTATCCGTTGCTCGCGCGGGTTGGTGCGCGCGAGGCTGAGCTTGTATCGGCGATTGTCGCCGGTGGTGATGGTCCAGGTGTTGCCGTCGGGGCTCAGGGTGGCTTTTTGCCCGCCGATGCTCAGTTCGAGGCTGCGGAAGAGTTGCGGGACGTCGGCGGCTGAGATGGGGGCGCTGTATGTGACGGTGATTTCGCGCTGCCCGTTGTTGAAGTTTTGGCTGACGCTGCTGAGCAGTTCGGCTTTGGGGTTGAAGTCGGTGTAGAGGCGCTGCATGCGCAGGATGCCGGATTGGGCGGGGGCGGTGGCGCGCAGTTCCCACTTGCAGGCGGCGTCCAGCGGGGTCTGCGGGGTGACGACGACTTGCCCGGGCAGGATGCTCTGCGGGGTGAGCTCGACCCATTTGTCGAAGCCGCGCAGGCTCAGCAGTCGCCCGGCGGTCGAGGAGAAGCCGTCGCTCAGGGTGGCGGGGCGGGCGGTGGCGGGGATTTCGCGGCCGTAGCTGCGGCGTCCTTTCTCGTCCGTCTTGACTTCATGGAAGCTGTAGGTGACGGGGCTTTCGGCGCTGAAGTCGATGAGTTCGCGGCTCCATCCGGCGTTTCGCCAGACATCGAGGAGGTCGGCGGTGACGAGCAGCGAGTCGGGTGTGCCTTCGAGCTGCATGGCGCTCAGGCTGCCTTCGGAGGGGCGGGTGAAGCTGTAGTCGCTTTGTTGCAGCGGCCGTTTGCTGAGGTATTGGGTGCCGGGTTTGAATTGGAGGCGGTATTCGGTGCGGCTGTCGCTGCCGAGCGGGTAGGTGATGACGAGGTAATCCTGGTCTTCCCAGCAGGCTTCGGGGCGGTGGGCGGGGTCGCCGGTGATGGTGAAGAGGTCGAGTCCGCGGTCGCTGTCGCTCCGTTCGGGGTTTCTGCTGTTTTGGACGGTGGTGAGGCTGACGACGGGTTCGCTGAATTGGATGGTGACGCAGCGGTAGTTGTTGCTGAGGGTGTCGGCGCTTGCGCCGCCGCCGCCGATGCCGCCGCTGAGCAGGGCGAGCATGCAGATGTTGCGGGAAAGGGCTGTTTTCATACGGTCAGGGGGGGGAAGGTACGGGGTTGAGTGTGTGGGGGGATTGTGAGGTGATGGAGGGAAGGGGCGGAGCGTCGGCGGGGTCTTGCCGAGGCTCGGGGGAGCCGCGGGTACATCGGGACTCGCCCATGCCATTATAATATACGGTTCGGGCTGCTTTTTGTCACCCCTCTTTTTGAAAATTGGCTGATCGGGGTGATTTTTTGTTCGCGGGAGGCCGCCGGGCGGCGGAGGATGGCGGCATCGGTGATTGACTTTGCGGCGCGGTTCTGTATGATGGTGGCGTGCTTGCAAAACGAATTATCCCCTGTCTGGATGTGACGAATGGCCGCGTGGTCAAGGGTACGCATTTTGTGAATTTGCGCGATGCGGGAGATCCCGTGGAGTGCGCGATTGCCTATGACCGTCAGCAGGCCGATGAGCTGGTGTTTCTCGATATTACGGCGAGCAGCGACGGCCGCGATACGATGGAGGATGTGGTGCGTCGCACGGCGGCGCAGTGTTTCATGCCGCTGACGGTGGGCGGCGGTATTCGCACGGTGGAGGATATGCGCCGCATGCTCCATGCCGGTGCGGACAAGGTTTCGGTGAACACGGCGGCGATTCGCCGCCCCGAGCTCATCAGCGAGGGGGCGGATGCCTTCGGCAGCCAGTGCATCGTGGTGGCCATTGACGCCAAGCGCTTCGGCGAGGGGCAGTGGCGCGTGTCGACGCACGGCGGGCGCAACATGACGGAGCTCGATGCGATTGAGTGGGCCCGCGAGGCGGAGCGCCGAGGCGCGGGCGAGATTCTGTTGACGAGTATGGATGCGGACGGCTCGAAAAACGGCTATGATATCGAACTGACGCGCCGCGTGAGCGAGGCCGTGCGCATTCCCGTGATTGCCAGCGGCGGCGCGGGCAATCTCGACCACATGGTGCAGGTGCTCCGCGAGGGGAAGGCGGATGCCGTGCTGGCCGCTTCGATTTTTCACTTCGGCGAATACACGGTGGCGCAGGCCAAGGCTTATTTCGCCGCTCGCGGTATTCCCGTGCGACCCATGGTTTGAGCCGCGCGGGCGGAGGGCAAGCTGAGCGGGCGGAGCGAGCCAAGCGGGTCAATCGAGCCGAGCAGGCGTCCGCTGCGGGGCCGTCGGACGGCGGCAGGCGTTCGAAGAGAGGCTCTCCCCCTGACAAAACGGGAAGACGGAAAGGCCGCCGCCTCCGAGTGCTCGGGGCGGCGGCCTTTCCGTTGTGGCGCGGCAATGCGCCGGGGTGTTCGAGCGCGGGAGGCTCAGCGCGGGTCTCTCAGCGCACGTGTATGAGCTCGATGTGGCGCACCATGCACTGGTTGATTTCACCGTTGGCATTGAGGCAGCGCTCGTTGTAGCGCAGCGAGAAGCGGTGGCGCCCGCTCTTGATGCTCAGGAGGATGCCGGCGGAGTAGGTGTAATCTTCCCAGTGACCGCCTTCCGTGTTATGCGGCATGGCGATGAGAGCCTCCGGCTTGCCGTCCACATAGAGCTGGCGGATGGCGCAGGTGTCGCCGTCGCGCAGGGAGGCCGTGGCGTTGCAGTAAAAGACGCGCACGAGGTAGGTGCCCGACGCGAGGCTGACGTCTTCGTAATCGAGGCGAGAGGTGCAGGGGCGCGTATCGAGCCAAGCCTGTTCGTGCTCGATGCGGTACTCGGCCTCTTCGCCGATGCGGTAGGGCTGAATGACCTGTCGCGCACCGGGCGCCGAGCAGCAGTAGGGCTTGCTGAGCCCGGAGATCTGCTCGGCACTCTCGGCCTGCACGCGGTACACATCGTAGTGCAGGGCCGGCTTGATGGGGTAGCTGCAGGTGTTTTCTCCCGTGCAGGCGAAGGCCGTGCCGTTGCGGAAGAGCGAATAGCGCGACGCTCCCGGCACGGGTTTCCAGCGCAGCAGCGAGCCGGTCGGCGCATCCCATTCAGGCTCCGGCAAATCATCCTTCGCCACCGGGTGATGCCCCGTGTCCTCTTCCTCATCTTCCGACGGCAGCAGCTCGAACTCCAGCAGGTAGTGCCCCTTGGAATCCAGCGGCAGCAGCGGTGCGCCCATCTTCCCGTTGATGCTGACTTGGCAGACGGAGTTGCCGAAGCCTTTGAGGTGGATATCGAGCACCATGTCGCGAATCTTCAGGTTCGTCAGCCAGTGGCTGCCCCGGAAGTTGCGCGGGACGCAGGGAGCGAAGGTGATGCTGTCGCCCTCGCGGCGCAGCCCGAAGAGACCGTAGTAGAACGCGCCGAGCATCCCGGTCACGCTCCAGAGCTGGCGATCCGAGTTGAGCAGCGTATCCGCCGCCTCGCCCGTCTGCGCGTGCAGATTCTCCTTGTTCGTGCCGAAAGCCATCGCCGCGCGCAGCAGAGAAGCCAGCGAAAAGGCGCAGCCCTCCGAATTCGACATCTCGGCATGAGCCAGCAGCACGTAGGCCTCGACGAAGGGCCACACGGCGCGGTTGTGGTACGAGGCCTCCTTGTTGGCCTTGTACGGGCTGAACACGGGCGTGCCCCAGGGCGAGCGCGGCAGATGCGCGAGCGCCTGCCCCGCGTGATCCCCCGCCAACCCGGACATGACCGCCAGCGCCGTTGCCAGCGCATCCGTATGCTCATCGAGGAAACCGTCCACCGTGCTGAAGATGCCGTAGGCCTGATTCGCGCGGCTCCAGAAGGTCTTGTTGATGGCCTCGCGCAGATTCGCCGCCTCGAGGGCATAGCGCTGGGCCTCGTCCTTGCGCCCCAGCGTGCGGAGCATCTTGGCGAGAATGATGCGGCTGATGCAGTGCACCACATTGGTGCCGAAGGCGTAGGTCTCGCCGATGTTGGCCGGGGTCATCCAGTCCGGGTAGCTCTGGTCGCGCCAGTCGAGGAAACTCGTTTCGCCCTTGTGCAGCGGGCTCCGAGCGTTCATGAAGCGCTCGTCCTGCTCCATGGTGCGGATGAGGACGTCCGCCGCCCATGCGAGCCACTTGCGGTCGCCGAGGCGCGTATCGAGAGACCACGCCCCCATCGCCCAAATCACGCGATCCGTCGAGACGGGCCAGCCGCCGCCCGTGCCCGTATCCTGCATGACAACGCCGTCGCGGACGCGGGATTCGAGACTGGCGCGGCAGGCCTCCGGTTCGAGCAGCGCTGCGCCCAGCGCCGCGGCGTACGCAATATCGCGCGTCCAGACCGTCGGCCAATTAGCTCCGGCCAGCAAGAGCCCCTCGTGCGAGATATCCTGCTGCAGCTCGTGCGCCGCGAGATTGTACATTGCCTCCAGCACCGACAGGGTGCCCTTGTAGGACGGGCTGCCCGCGGGCGGCTGCGGCAGATGCAGCTCGCGCCTCTCATCCCCCCGGGTAATGACCAAGCGATCCGGGCTCGGGATGAGGGCCTCAAGCCCCGGCTGCGTCATCCGGCGCGAAGTGAGGCGGTACGCTTCGTTCTCAAACAGGACCTGTTCAGGCTGAGAGCTCATGACAACATCGGCGCAGCTTAGAGAATGGCCCCCGGCTTGTAGCCGACTCCGTCCGGGTAGCGCTCGGAGAGTTCTCGCACCATCGCGATGAAGGCATCGACTTGGCGCCCGGCCATGCCCGTGTCTCCGGCATTGGCGTCGTAGATCTGCCGGATCTCCTCGCGGCTGAGCTTCAAGCGCGGATCCGCCCCGAGGCGGTCGAGCAAGTCATTGGAAGAGATGCGCCCGTTGCGCAAATCATTCGACACGGCCACCGCGTGCTCCTTGATGACTTCGTGCGCCTCTTCGCGCCCCACGCCGCGCTTCACGGCCGCCATCATGATGGTGGTGGTCATCAGGAAGGGCAGGTAGCGGTTGAGCTCGGTGCGGATCACGGGCTCGTAGACGCCCATCTGGTCGAGCACCGTCAGGAAGGTCTCCATCAGCCCGTCGGCCGCCAGGAAGGCATCGGGCAGCACGCAGCGGCGCACCACCGAGCAGGAGACATCGCCCTCATTCCACTGGTCGCCGATGATGCCGCCGATCATGGCGAGGTGCCCCTTGAGAATCGCGTGAAAGCCGTTGATGCGCTCGCAGGAGCGCGGATTCATCTTGTGCGGCATCGCGCTCGAGCCCGTCTGCCCCTTCGCGAAGCCCTCCGTCGCCAGCTCGTGACCGACCATGAGGCGCCACGTTTTGCAGAAGCTGCTCGGCCCGCTGGACAGACCCACGAGCCCGGAAATAATCTCAAAATCGAGCGAGCGGGGATAGACCTGCCCGACGTTCGTCCATTTGCTGCCGATGCCGAGGTGGGCGCAGACGCGCTCTTCGAGCTCCAGCACCGCTTGCTCATTTTTGCCGAAGAGCGAAAGCTGGTCGAGCTGCGTACCCACGGCACCCTTGAGGCCGCGCACGCGGTAGCGCTCCATCATGCTGACCCAAGCCCAAGCCCAGTGCACGATCTCCTCGCCGAACATGGCGACGCGCTTGCCCATGGTGGTCGCCTGCGCGGCGACGTTGTGCGTGCGCGCCGCAAACACGAGGTCTCGCCACTGAGCCGCATGTGCAGCCATGCGATCGAGCACGGCGACGGCCTTGTCGCGGATGATGTGCATCGCGCGCCAGATTTGAAGCTGTTCGACGTTCTCCGTCAGGTCGCGGCTCGTCATCCCCTTGTGGATGTGCTGGTAGCCGGCGAGATCGCAAAACTCCTCAATGCGAGCCTTGACGTCGTGGCGCGTGATGCGCTCGCGCTCGTTGATCGACTCGATATTCACCTGCGACTTGACGGCCTCATAGGCGTCGATCGCCTCCTGCGGAATATCGAGCCCGAGATCCTTCTGCGCCTTCATGACGGCGATCCAGAACTCGCGCTCGAGCATGATGCGGCCCTCGGCGGACCAGATGGACTTCATGGCATCGGAGGCGTAGCGCCCGGCCAGTACATTGGGAATAGCGTTCATGTGTCTGTCGGTCTGTTGCTTGGCGGATCGAGTCGCTGTGCGCCTCGCTACCACGCTCACTATATCATCAGCCGCCGTCAAAGGCAAGCTCAAAGCCGTGTGATGACGTTGTGCGATTTTGACGTCACGCGAAGCCCGCAAGGCGCACCTGTCCCAAAGTTTCAAGGCGCAGTCGTTTTGACGGCTCCTTGAGTATACAAAAAATGGAGGCTTGATTTTTCCCCGGCAAACCGTATGCTGGGGTTACAAAAAAACAAACAAACCTCCGTGGAAAAT
>DXFQ01000106.1 GCA_019114365.1 Candidatus Parakkermansia intestinigallinarum
GGGCTAATGCCGAAGTCTGAGGCAATTTGAGCCAAGGTTTTCTCGCCGGACAGGGCTTCTTTAATTACTTGTTTTTTTATGGCGACGCTGTAGCGGCCGCGTTTATGTATAGGGTTGCTCATGATGGGTTGCGCGTGGTTTCGTTAGATGATACGCACTCCCTTGGCTGAGGGCAAGCAAAACGTGGATTAGCCTCGTGTCCAGAAACCCGGGGCCAGCATAGCCCTCCTGATTGGCAAAGGCCACCAAGGTTTTGATGTAGGTTTTGTGGTCATTCGGGAGTTGCTCCTTAAACTCCAGTGTTTCCGATTCGCCCGCATTGATTTCGTCACGTGTCATGCGCCATTTCGTACAGCCGCCTCCTAGTTATCATATCCCTAAAGCTTTGTCAAGGAATCATGTATGCAATGCAGAGCAGCGCAATTTATCAAAACAAAGGCCTTGTATCCGGGCACATGTTCCATCTCGTCTCCTTTCTGAGGTTGAATCTCTTCAGCGAAATAGATCCGTGGCAATGGATGAATGAGCCCTTCATGGCTCAGCCGCTAAAGGATCCCCCTACTACAAGGAGTTTTGCTTTGAGTGCTGCTCTTGCCTTGCCGCCTTCAGATTTCCGGCTCGCGCGGTGTTTCCCGCAAAGCAAAACGTTGGGACAGGTGTGGCCGCTGCGGGCAGCTGCTCTCTTTTTGCTTGCCATCGGCCCGCGGCGTGCTATAACGTTTTCATGGCTGTCCCCCAGAATACGATTGCGCTCATTTTCGATTTCGATCATACGCTCAGCCCGCACAACATGCAGGAGGAGACGATTTTCCCGGAGTTCGGCATCAATGCCGAGATTTTCTGGAAGAAGTGCAATGATCGCAGCCGCAATGAGGGCTGGGACGGTGAGCTGAGCTACCTCAAAGAGCTGCTGGATGCTCTCTGCCTCGACGGGGTGAGCAATGAGCAGTTGAGCAGCTTGGGCTCGCGCTTGACCTTTTTCCCGGGGATTCCGAGTTTCTTTGAGTTGCTGCCCCAACGCGCGCTGAGCGACGAGCATCGCTATGCGGGTATCCGCGTGGAGTATTACGTGATTTCCAGCGGCATTAAGAGTATTCTCGACGGTTCGCTGATTCGCCCGTACATGCGGCAGATTTTTGCCTGTGAGTTCAGCGAGCGCGAGGGGCATATTGATTTCCCCAAGCGCGTGATTTCTCACACGATGAAGACGCAGTTTCTTTTCCGCATCAACAAGGGGATGCTCAATTACAACGAGGATGTGAATGATCACATGGACGGGGATTTGCGCCCCGTGCCGTTCTCTCACATGATCTACATCGGCGACGGGCCGACGGACGTGCCCTGCTTCACGGTGATGCGCCAGCAGGGTGGCACGACGGTGGCTGTCTACGACAAGGATGACGTGACGCGGCAGAGTTTCCGCAAGTGCTACGACCTCAAGTCGGACCAGCATCGGGTGGACTTTTTCGCTCCGGCCGATTATTCACAGGGCAGTCACCTGTGGAATATCTTGGAGTTCCGCGTGCGCGACATCGCCGATCGCATCCTGCACAATATGCGCTGAGGGAAGGGCCGATGTGCTGAGGGCTCGTCGATGCGCTGAGGGAAGGGCAAACGCCGCCGCGCCCGCCGCTGTCTTCGGTCGGGAGGGCCGCGCCAAACAGGAAGCCCCGCCGCTTCGGTTTTCCGAGGCTGCGGGGCTTCGTTTGCAGGAGCGCGGTGCGCTCGTGCGCGGTGAAAGGCCGACTCAGAGTTCTTCTTCGGCTTCGTCGTCGGCTGCCGGGCGGTTGTTACCGGTGGGCTTCGGCGCGGCCGGGCGCGCGTGGCGAGCGGCTTCGATGAGGAAGAGTTCCGCGACGCGGAAGGCGCGGCGCGATGCCTCGGCCGCCGTGCGGTCGTCCATCAAAGCGAGACCGTCTTCGGTCACTTCGCCGAGGTAGATTTTCCATGCGCGGCGCTTGAGTTCATCGGCATCAATGTTGCCGTTGAAAGCGGGAGCCGGGTTCTGCTGGCCGGGGTTGTCGCCTCGGTTGCGACGGCGGCGCTTGCGGCGACCGCCTCCGCCGCCTTCGTTGCCGCCGACGGTCTCGGGCACGGCGTAGCCCGGAGCGGGCTCGAGCTCGCGCCCCTCAGCGTTATCTCCGCTGCGGCGCTCCTGCTGAGGCCGGTTGTTGTTGCCCTGCCTGTTCGCTCGCTCATGGCGAGGCTCCTGCGGCTTGCGGGCGGAGGGCTCGGCTCCGGCGGCGGCCGGCTGAGACTCGGGATGCGCGGCCGGCTGCGGGGCGCGTTCGGCCGCCTGCTGCGGAGCAGGTTCGGCCGCAGGCTTCGGGGCGGGTTCGGCCGCAGGCTTCGGAGCGGGCTCGGCTACAGGCTTCGGAGCGGGCTCAGCCGCGGGCTGCGGGGCGCGTTCGGGCGCAGGCTGCGGAGCGGGCTCAGCCGCGGGCTGCGGGGCCTTGGCCTCAGCGGGAGCGGCCTCGGTCTCCACCGCGTTTTTCTTGGAGGAGGCACTGCGCGCACGGGAGCGACGCACGGGCTTCTCGGCAGGCGCATCGGCGGCGGCCTGCGGCTCGGGGGCAGCGGCGGCAGCCTTGGCGGCTCCCGTCGCGCGGCGACGGGCGGGCTTGGGAGTCTGAGCGGCAGGGGCGGCGGCGCCGGCTTCGCCTGCGGCTTGGGCGGCCTTGGCGCTCCTGCGGCGGGGCGCAGGTTTGGCCTCGGCTTCAGCGGACTTCTTCAGTTCGTCTTGTTCCATGTTCTGTGTTGTCATTTATTGAGCCGTGACGTTCTGGTCAACTTGGAAGCACCATTCGGCCTTGTGGCTGGTGCCGTCGGAGGTATTCCAAGTAACGTGCACGGAAATGCTGGGCATGTAAATGCGGCAGGGCGGCGTCCACTCAATCGTGCGGCTGCTGTGGTCAACCTTGGCCGGCACTCTGCCGAATCCGCTCACGCTCATGCGAACGGATGAAAAATCAATACCCGCAACGCCGCTGAGCTGCGCCGAGATTACCGGCACCTCACAGCTGACGACGGAGCGCGGTCGCGGGCTCACCGGGAAGGGAGGAAGCGGCGTCGATCGCGGGAGGGTGCCCGGCTCGGCTCCCGTCGAAACCATCTTGCCGAGCTGCGCCGTGCGGAAGTCCATCGCTCTGCGGAAGACGGACTCATCCGTCCCGAAAATCATGTAGCGATGAATCTGCCAAGCAGGCTCATCATCCGTCACCTTGCCCGGCACCACCGTAAAGGCCGCCGTGTAGCCGTAGCTCGGCATGCGCTCGAGCATCACGGGCGTGTGGTAGCCGCCGGGGTAACAGAAAGTCGTAATGGGGCCGAAGAGTTGGCTGAGCTTCTCGCGCGACTTGCCGAGCTGCTCGTCGATGAAGGCGACATTGGCCTCGTCGCCCTGCGCGGCCGCGGCTTTCCACTCGGAGGGGTAGGGGTGTGTGAGCGAGTGGCTGCCGATGGTGGCTCCGTTCTTCATCATCTCGCGCACCATGTCCACACTGAGGCTGTTGCCGCGCCCCGTGAGGAAGTCGGGGTAGAGGAAGAGCGTGAAGGGGAAGCCGAACTCGCGCAAAATGGGGTAGGCGTCGGTGTAGACGCTGCGCCACCCGTCGTCGAGGGTGATGAGGACGCAGCGGGCCGGGAGCTCGCGGCGCCCGAAGCGCCATTCGAGGAATTCCTCCATGCTGATGACCGTCAGGCCGTTGTCGCGGATGTACTGCATCTGCGCGCGGAAGTCGTCCGTGCGCATGAGCATCTCGGTCACGGGCTCGGTTTTGCTGAAGTTGTGGTAACCGAGCACGGCGACGCGGGTCTGATCGTGCGGCACGAGCAAGGCCTGATCCGGCGAGCAGCTGCGCAACCGCGCTCCGCTCCGGTCGGCGGGCGGAGCAACAGCGGCGCCGTCGGCGGGAAGGTCGTGCCAATCGGGCTCGGGCGGCAAGTCGGGCAGCTCATCCTGCGCCTGAACCTGCACGACGAAAAGCAGCATCAGCATCGCCGGGATTATGTGCAGAAAGCGTCTCATCCGCCACGAAGTTAACACATTCAGCCGACAAGGCAAGCCTTATTTCTGTCAATTGAGCTTCCGGCGCGGCCGATTGCTCATTTTATGCTGTAAATGGCGGTCTTTCTGTGATAGACTTCACGCACATGGCTGAGCAGAACATCATATGCAAACCGACGCGCGACACCTTCGTGCGCATCGCCGTCATGCTGGCTGCCCTCGTCGGCTTCGGCCTCTACTTTTTCTACGACGGGCTCGTCGGCTACCCGAAAGCCAACGAGGTGTACCTGAGCCATCGCGCCTTCGCCGAACTCGGCAAACTGGCCGCCGAGCAACCCGTCGACCGCCCCGAGACGCGGGATGCGGAGGCTTGGCGGCGCCTGCGCGAATCGACCCCGCTCTTCCCGACGGAACGCGAGGGCGAGAGCGTGTTCTGCCTCACGGCCGGCGGTGAACGCGTTCCCCTGCCCTCGGATGCGGCGGTCGGCACCTGCCCCGTCGAGACGCAGGATCTGGCCGCCATGAATCGGGACTGGTACGCATGCTGGCAGGCCTACACGGCGCGGCGGGGCTTCCCGCTCAAACCGGCCGATCACCCGTACACGGACTCCTCCGTGCACGAACAGCTTTACGCCGGAGCGGGCTGCATGCTGCTGGCTCTCCTGCTGCTGGCCTTCATGCTGCGCATCGCCCGCCGCCGAGTCGAGCTGCACGGAGACCTCGTGACCATCGGCCGTGAGAGCTTCCGCATCGCCGACATCAGCTGCATCGACCTGCGCCAGTGGAGCAAGGGCTTCAAGGGCTTTGCCCGCTTCACCGTCGGCTCCCGCAGCATCAAGTTTGACGGCATGACGTACGGAGGCTTCGACCCGAAGAAGGGAGAGCCTGCGGAGGCGCTCATGCAGGCGATTCTCGCACAATACAAGGGCGACATCATCGAGTATGACCATTCGGCCGACCAGAGTCGTTAAGGCGGCCGGCTCCGGGCTCTGCCGCCTCGCGCGGGGCCGCCGCCCGCATCTCGCCCTGCGCGCGCTGCAGCGCTTGGGCAGCGGCCTGCTCTCCGCGCGCTTCGTCATCACCCTGTGCACGGGGCTGATGGTGATGCAGCTCGTGGTGCTGGGCATCGGCATCTGCGGCCGCATGGAGCAAGCGGCGCGCCTCGACCTCGACGTCGCCCGCATGAACATGGCCGCCATCGAGGCGCAGGGCCTCGCGCGAGCCCTCTCGGGCAGCCGCGCCAGCAGCATCAGCGCCTCATCGGGCAACGCCCCCGCAGCAAACGCCCCCGCGGCCGACGCGCAGCCGGAGCAGAGCGACGACCCGAACGAAGCCCCGCCGCTGCAGCCCCGCACCGTCGAAACCATCTTGGCGGAAGACGCCGGAATGGACCTCATCTCCGCCCGCATGGAAGATGATGCCGAGCTTGCCGCCGAGCTCGAGCGCAGCGACAGCGCCGATGACGGCGCAGACTCCGGCCCGACCACACAAGATGAAGCCGAAGTCGACGAGCTGATTCGCTCGGGCGTAGCGGCCATGATCGAAGGCGACGTGCGCCGCAGCATTCTGAACTTTCAGGCGGCCTACGAAATCAACCCCAACCATCCGGCCCTGCTCTACTACTACGGCATGGCCTACGACAAACTCCTCAACCCCGACAAGGCCCGCGAGTACTACATGCGCGTGTTCCGCATGCGCGACCGCGCGGGGCGCTATTTTGAGCGCGCATCGCGCCGCCTGACCTTCGGCATGGCGCGCCCGTCCGACATGCGCGGCAAACTCTCCTTCGGCCCCCACCGCACCCAACACAGCTACGACCCCGAGACGGGCGAATCCGTCCAGCTGCTCATTCCGGTGCTGCTGGCCTCCGGCGAAGAAGTGCTGCCCGAAGACATCAAGATTGAAATCCAGATGTTCGACCTCGTCAACGGGCGCAAAATCGAGTTCAACCGTCTGGCCGAGCCCGAGCCCGCTTGGGAGCACGAAGCGCAAACCTTCAGCGACGGCGAAGAAAACCTGCTCGTCTCCTACCGCATCCCGCCGCTGACCATCGACGAGCAATCCGTCTACGGCGACGTGCGCTACTACGGCTTCACGGCCAAACTCCTCTACAAAGGCGAACCGCTCGACTGCATCAGCAGCCCGTCCGCCCTCATCCTGCACGAGCAAATCCTCAACAACAGGCGGCGCATCGCCCCCGGCGGCCTGCTGCCCGACGACGGGCTCAACTACGAAGAAGCCCTGCCGGTCTCCGACTTCCTCTACGAACAGGGCACCGCGCCCGAAGCCATCGAAAACATTCCAACCGAACTGCCCGATAACCCGTCATGATTCCCATATTCCCGGAACAGCCGGCGCGCCTCGGCGTCTACACCCTCATCCGCCTCCTGGGCTCGCATGAGCACACGGATCGCTACTTGGCCAGCCAAGAGCACGTGGAGCGCAAAGTCATCGTCGAGGTTCTGCGCCCCACCGCCGAAGAAGAAGAAATCGGCAACTTCGTCGGCTCGGCGCGTGCGCGCGTCGGCTCGAAACTGCCGCACGTCGCCAAGGTCCTCGACTCAGGCTGCGCCGACAGCTACTGGTACCTCACGCAAGACCTGCCGCCGGGCACCCCGCTCTCGGTGCGCACGCCGGGAGAAGCCCTGAGCGTCGACGACATCTGCCGCATCGTGCTGGCAGCCGCCGAGCTCTACTGCGCCGCAGCGGCCGCCGACCTGCCGGTGCTCGCGCTCGATGCCGACATGATCTACCTGACGAGCAAGGGCGCCGTCCACTTCCTCTCCCCGGTCACCGTCGGCGGCAGCCACCGCACCGAGCAGACGCAGCAGGCGATGCGGCAGCTGGGCCTGCTGCTCAAGCCCTTCCTGCCCGTCAACGTCCCCGGGCAGACGCGCGCCGCGACCCTCATCGAGTGGATGGCGGAGGGCTACGAAGGCCAGATGCTCGATTGGGAAGGCATCGGCTCGACCGCGCAGCTCATCCGCCAGCAGCTCAACCCCTCGGCCACCGCCGCCCCGCTCAAGAGCGTCGTGCGCGTGCACGACGTCAACAGCAGCATGAGGCGCGAAAACCAGCGCCGCCGCAAATACACCCGCAACGCCCTGCTGGGCGGCATCTGCCTGCTGATCGTCGCGGCCATGAGCCAGCTCGGCCACCTCTTCACCTTCAAGGTGGCGCATCAGCTCTCTCCGGTGAAAGACGGCTACGTGCTCTGCGAAGGCGCCCGCGTCATGTCCCGCCCCGTGAGCATCAACGAATACGCCCAATTCCTCGACGCCCTCAAAAACATGAGCAAAGCCGAGCGCGACGCCATCAACAAGGGCATCCCCGAAAACGCGAGAAAACACGAACCCGACGACTGGATCGGCATGCAGCAGGACGCCATCAACCACCGCAACCGCTACGGCCGCGAACTGACACCCGACGCCCCCGTCGTCAACGTCTCGTACTGGGACGCGCTGGCCTACTCGCGCTACGCCCGCCGCCGCCTGCCCGACGCCAAACTCCTGCAGCCCGTCAGAGCAACACTCGGAGCCTCCGCGCTGGAAGAATGGACCGCAACCCGCACCAACGATGACCCCGTCATCGGCGACGCCTGCATCATCCTCTCGGCCAACAACAGCGGAGCCCGCAAAAACAAAGCCCCCCTTCCCCAGGCCGAATGCGACCCCGGCGCCCGCAACCCCAACCGCACCTTCCGCCTCCACGCGAAATAACACCCGAAACTCCACCTCAACACCCACCCCATCCCGACCATGAAAAAACTCGTCACAGCCGCCCTGCTTCTGCTCTGCTGTCTACTCTTCACGGCACCGCTCTCCGCGCAAATTGAGCTGCGTCTCGAACCGGAGCGCAAGCAGTACCTGATCGGCGAATCGGTCCTGCTCAAAATCACCCTGACCAACCACACCGATCGCACCCTCGACTTCCGCAACAACCCCAATAACCCTTGGCTGCGCTTTCAGGTAACCAGCTCGGCATCGCCCTACCCGCTCTCGCCGATTGCCATCCTCAAGTTCCCGCGTGTCACCTTGGATCCCGGGCAGCAGAAGAGCTTCCGGCTCGACATACGCTCGGGCTTCAACTTCAACATGGACGGCATCTACAAAGCCACGGCCATCGTCACCATGCCCGACCAGCGCTCGGCCTACTCCTCCAACGCCGCCAGCTTCACCATGAGCAGCGGCGGCGTCATCCGCACCTTCAACATCCAGCGCGGCGGCCAGCCGCTCCAGATGCACGTCAAACACCTGAGCGTCAACGGGCAAAACTGTCTCTTCGGGCAGGTGACCCAGCAAAACTCCCGCCGGGCCATCGGCGCCTGCTACTTGGGGCGCTTCCTCAACTTCATGGAGCCGCGCATCCGCCTCGACTCGAAACAGAACCTGCACGTCCTCTGCCAGTCCACGCCGGAAATCTTCACCTACTCCGTCATGAACAGCAAGGGCAACCGCGTCTCCATCAAGCTCTTCAAGCGCAGCGGCGGCCCCGTTGACCTCGTCAGTTCCGGCGGCGCCATCTACCCCATGGGCCTCGTACCCTACGTCGCGCCCAAGGGAGACGAAGAAAACGTCCGCAAGATCACCGACAGCCCGATCTAAGCGAGATCGCGGGGCGAAGGCTGCCTTCGCCCCGCGACGCCCCCGCAGCACCCGCAGCACCCGCAGCACCCGCTGCCCGCCGGCCCTACCCCCTGCCCTCTCTGTTCCGAAGATTCTCCTCTTTGCCTGAGACCCAGCCTGAGACCCATGACCACCCCCACCATCGCCATCGTCGGACGCCCCAACGTGGGCAAATCGGCCATCTTCAACCGCATGGTCGGACGCCGCATCGCCATCGTCCATGACCAGCCCGGCGTCACCCGCGACCGCCTGAGCGCGCCGGCTCGCATCACCGATTACGAAGCCCTCGTCGTCGACACGGGCGGCATCGGCTCGACGCTCGACGACGGCTTCGCCGAGCAGGTCGCCCTCGAGGCCGACATCGCCCTGAACGCCGCCGACCTCATCATGTTCGTCTGCGACTGCCGCGACCACCTGACACCCATCGACAAGAGCATCGCCGCACGCCTCCACAAGAGCGAAGTGCCCGTCCTGCTCGTCCTCAACAAAGCCGACACCGACAAACAGGAACTCAACCTCGGCGAGTTCGCCGAACTCGGCTTTGCCGACTTCGTCTTCACCTCCGCCGCCCACGGACGCGGCTTTGCCGAACTGGCCGCCAAACTCAACGCACAACTCAAAGCCCTGGGCGCCGCGCCGCACCGCGCCGAAACCGCCCCCGACACCGAGCCCGGCGAAGAGCCCGAACGCGAAGAAGTCAGCGCCGACTCCCCCATCAAAGTAGCCGTCGTCGGCCGCCCGAATGCCGGCAAATCATCGCTGATCAACGCCATCCTCTGCGATCGCCGCACCATCGTCTCAGACGTCGCGGGCACGACGCGCGACGCCATCGACGTGCCCTACAGCCGCGAGGACAAAAACTACGTGCTCATCGACACCGCCGGCATGCGGCCGCGCTCCAAGCGCGACACCTCCGTCGAAGTCTTCTCGGCCATGCGCAGCGAGAAAGCCATCCGCCGCTCCGACATCTGCCTGCTGGTCATCGACATGGCCGCCGGCGTCACCCAGCAGGATCGCCGCATCGGCTCCATCATCGCCAAAGAAAGCAAGCCCTGCATCATCGTCGTCAACAAATTTGACCTCTACTGCCCCGACGCCCCGCTGAGCGCGCGCAAAGAAGCCGTGCGCGAACACATCCGCGAAAACCTCTTCTTCTTGGACTACGCCCCCGTCGCCATCGTCTCGGCCAAGCGCAGCGAGGGCATCGACGGCATCTTCAAATCCATCGCCCGCGTGCAGCAGGAAGCCCTCAACATGCCGGGCACGGGCGAACTCAACCGCCTGCTGCAGCGCGCCATGGAGATGAACCCGCCCGGGCAGCACCGCGTGCTGCACAAGCGCCTCAAGCTCTTTTACGCGACGACGGCCGTCAACGAGAAATACACCACCATCCCGGTGCCGACCTACGTCCTCTTCGTCAACGACAAGCGCCTGCTCTCCGACAGCTACGCGCAGTACCTGCGCAACACCATCCGCTCGCGCATCAAAGCCGCCGGCGTTCCCATCGTCTTATCGCCGCGCTCGCGCGTCCGCAACGACTAAGGGCGACAAGCGCGTCGCAACGCGCCCGATACGAGTAACGCAGTCGCGACAGAGACGGCCCCCCGCAGCAGGACTGCAGGGGGCCGTCATGCGCCGAGACGAACAACCTGAGCGCGTCCGGCAGAATCAGAGAACAATCACCTCTTGCGCCAGCGCATCGCCAAGCGCTTCAAAAACGACTTACGCTTGCGGAGCGAGCGCAGAGCAACGGCAACGGAATCGTAATTCATCGGCGACTTGGCCCGCTTAGCGAAGTCCGAATCCACAATCTGCTTGAGGAACGAGGACAAGTCATCCATCCACTTGAAATTGTATTGCGGCAACACCGGCGGTGTCGACAACATCTCCTGATAGGCCGCATCATCCTGATCCAAGAAGCGGACAAAGTCCACCACCTCGTTCAGATTCGCGAACTTGGACACATCGACGATGGATTTCGGATTGATGTAATCCGGCACCGACCCCCAATAAATCGGCACGGAACCGGCCATCAGAGGCTCAGACAGCTTTTCCGTCGTGTAGCCTTCACCATAAGTATTTTCCCATGCGATGGTAAACTTGTACTGCCGGATGAAGTCTTTTTTGCTGGTAGAGCGATTCCGGTCAAGGCGGCCGACCAGTTCGGGCGCATCCAAATTGTGCAAAACGCGTCCGGGACAATCCACATGCTTATACGCCATGAGAAGCCTGCAAAACTCCATTCGCAAACGCGCCCCTTCCTGATCCCGGTGATCGTTGGAATAAATGAAATTGCAAAAACGCGTCTTGTCGCTCACATCCAAGCCCCGGCGATCATTCACCGACGCGTCCATCGTGATATCAAAATCAGAGAGCCGGAAATACCGATTGCCGTACTGAATCGGCTGGCAGGAAATCGCGTAATCACACTCATTGAAATCAGGGTGCACGTTCTCCCCGTTAAAAAAGACCTTCAGGGCGTTTTGGTACTTCATGTGCTCACGCGCATAGCATGAGTAAAATACAATATCAGGATCATCCGAGAGCACGGGATTGCAGAAAGGCCGCATAGCCTCCGTAAGATAAAAATGCTCGAAATCAAAATTCGGACAGTCGCTGTAGGCAATTTTGACAGTTTTCATTTAGGCATCAAGGAAGAAGTTGTCTCACAGGAAAAGCGCTCAGCGGAGCAACGGCGCCGCCTCATCGAAGGTGAACGTGTCATCTCATCCAAGAGGCCATGTTATCATATGACAATCGCCATTGCAACGCCAAGATGTACTAAACGTATGCCGCGAACAAAATATAATCCGCCCCTCTCGTCTTCAGAGCCGCGACACGGCCGAGAGAATCGCCGCGGGGTACAGGATATGTTCCTGCACCTGAATGCGCGCGTGAAGGCTCTCCGGCGTGTCTCCCGGCAAGACCGGCACGTGCGCCTGCATGAGAATCTCGCCCGTGTCCATCCCGGCATCCACATAATGAACCGTGCACCCCGTCGTCGACGCCCCGGCCTCCAGCGCCTGCTTCCACGCCTCGACGCCCGGGAACTTAGGCAGCAGAGCCGGGTGAATATTGAGGATGCGGCGCGGAAAAGCGCGCAGCAACGGCTCCTTCACGAGGCGCATGAACCCGGCCAGACACACGAGATCAACCTTCAGCTCCGTGAGCTGACGCGCCAGCGCCTCCTGCACCTCGAGCGGAAACTTGTTCTTATACCCCTTGCAATCCATGTATTCGGCACGAACGCCGCGGCGGCGGGCGCGCTCGAGGATGTAAGCGTCCTCGTGGTCGGAAAGCACAATGACGACCTCGGCATCAAGGCGACCGTCATCAATGGCATTGAAAATGGACTGGCAGTTGCTGCCCGAGCCCGATCCCAGTACGGCAAGACGTAAACTCATAACACGGCTAATCTACCCGAAAGCCCGAGCCTTGTCAATCTCAAAGCCCCCGCCGCAACACCTCGGTCGAACGCCGCGCATCGCATCAATCCGCGCGCCGAGTCCAAACGCCAAACGCAGCCCGGCAAGCCGCTGCCGCACGCCGCAAGACGCCGTCCTTTCAAGACGCTGCCGCCGCAGTCACGCCATGCAACAGCCGTGCGTCATGCAAGGACTACCGAAGCAGATAAGGCATACAGAGCTGCGTCACGAAACTCATAGGTTTGAGCTGATCAAGAGGCAAAGACAGCCCTTCATCCCTCACGTATCTCCGTGTCGAGAAGAGCCCGGGGATGATCAGCTCGTGCGCGACGAAATCCGGCAACAGAGCCATCGCCTCGGCAAGCTTCTCCCTGTCATCGCGCCGAATGAACAGAACGCAGACCTGACCGCTTTCTTGGGCTTGCAGAGCCGTCTCGAGCCCGGGCGGCAGGTCAGACACGAAAACAACGGCGTTGGTGAAGGACGGCAGGTGTTTGGAAAGTCTCCGCAGGGTTCGCCATGCCTGCCTCCGGTTCAAGCCGAGTGATAACACATACGTTCGTTCGGGTAAAAAGATTTGCGAGTAAGAGATAAGAAAGGCTCTCTGATCTCTTTGCAGCGAGGGGGACGGATGAGCCAAGTTGTCGCTCACAAAGGCGTTCAGCGCAAGTTTGGGTTCCAAACGCCGCGTGATCGCGTCTTTGACCAAAGGGCGAACGCGAGGCGGCGTGAGAGCGCACCTCCAGACGCACAACTCAACGCTAACGAAGCGGAAGGAAGACATGAGCCTTTCATCAGGGAAGCGTTGCAGCAAGTCCGCAAGCGACTCCAGCGCATCAAGGAAGCACAGCGGGTGCTTGTGGTAGGCTCGGGTAAGTGAATGGCTACGAAGCCTCCAATGGACGAGAACGGCGTCCACCAAAGCCACTCTATCAGCCAAAAGAAAGGAGGCGTAAGTGAAATAGGTGTCATTGCTGTTCTCAATAGGCTGGTAGCGCAGCCCGTGCTTTTCGATAAAACGGCGACGCCATATCTTATTCCACGGCGTGCCGGCAATGAGTTGAAACAGCTTGTCCGGCATGGCCGTGCGCGGACAAAAAACTTTCCCTTTCATCCGCCCCCATAATTCAGGAGGGATTTGTCGTGGCGCCGGAACGGAACGCCCCGTTGCCTCCTCGTAGACGCTCACGCCGCATACGGCCATGTCTAGGTCTTCCGCCTTGGCCTTGGCATACATCAGCTCCAGCAAATTCGCTTCAAAAAAATCATCGGAGTCAAGAAACATCAGATACTCGCCCCGGGCCATTTCCATAGCTCTGTTCCTCGCCGCACCCGCAGTCTGATGGGTTCCCGCCAGAATCTTAATTCGGGAATCTTCGCTCGAGTGCCGCTGCAAAATCTCGAGCGAGCAATCCGTAGAGCCGTCATCAACGCAAAGAAACTCAGCCTCCTGCAGCGTCTGCACTCGCAGAGAAGACAGACACTGATCAAGGTATTTCTCCGTGTTGTACACGGGAATGACAACGGATACAGCTATTGTTTCATCCATATCATACAGGTCGCTAGCCATCGAATAATAACATCGCCTAAAGAAAAGTCAAGCTAACACTTCGGAGAAAGCGGCCCGAAGCACACCGGAAGATACGATATCATGCAATGTCCCGGTGCTCCGCAGAGCTTTTCTGCGAAGGAGCCATGCGTGAGCTGCCGCAAAGCCTCCGGCGGCGTCTGCGAGCGCCTTGGCGGTAAAAAAAAGCGGGCGCTGCATCGGCAGCGCCCGCGAAAGGGGTAAGGGAGACGAAAGGCTCTCTTTACTGGAACTGCATCATGATGAGGCCGGCCAGCACGATCACGGCGATCACCACCCAGAGCAGCACGATGCTGCGGCTCTCGGCGGCCGAGCCCGTCCCCTGCAGGCGGGAGTACTTGCCGCGGACGCGCGAGCGCTTCATGAAGCCGTCGTAGTTCTTCTGCAGCAGCGTCGCCTCGACCTGGCGCATCATGTCGAGCAGCACGCCGACGAGAATCAGCAGGGAGGTGCCGCCGAAGAAGTTCGTCACCATGTAGTCAAGACCGCCCCAGGTGTGCAGCAGCGTCGGCAGGAAGTAGATGAGCGTCAGGAAGAGCGAACCGGCAAAGGTGAGGCGCGTCATCGTCGTGTCGAGATAAGCCGCCGTGGGAGGGCCGGGACGCACGCCGGGGATGTAGCCGCCGCCGCGCTTGAGATCCTCGGAGATCTGCTGAGGGTGGAACATGGTCGCCACCCAGAAGTAGGAGAAGAAGAAGATCATCAGCGAGGAGATGATGTAGTAGGGGTAGTCCGAGGGCGAAAGCAGCCACGAGGTGTAGGTGTGCACGGGGCTGTCCGCGCTGAAGAGCTGCATGAGCACGAAGTTCGGCAGAGCCAGAATGGCCGTGGCGAAGATGACGGGCATCACGCCCGAGTAGTTCAACTTGAGCGGCAGGTACTGCGTGCCGCCCTGCGTCATCTTGCCGTGCCCGACCACGCGCTTGGCGTACTGAACCGGGATGCGGCGCTGCGCTTGGTTGATGATGACGACGAGGGCCACGACCAACACCATGAAGCAGATGAGCGCCACCATGCCGAGAGCGCCGAGGGGGTTGACTTCCGTGCCCTTCATCACGCAGGTCTTCCACGCGACGCTGCAGGCGCCGGGCAGGGCGTGAATGATGTTGACGGAGATGATGAGCGAAACGCCGTTGCCGATGCCGCGCTCGGTGATCTGGTCACCGATCCACATGAGGAACATCGTGCCCGTCACGATGATGAAGACGGTGGTGATCGTAAAGATCGGGCCGGGGTTGAGCACCACGTCGCCGAGGCCGGTGAGGCCGATGCGATCGGGGTTTCTCAGCGTCGCCGTGAGCATGTAACCCTGAATGACGGCAATGATGATGGCGAGGATGCGCGTGTACTTCGTCATCTTCTGGCGCCCGCCTTCCTCGCGCAGCATCTTCTGGAAGCGCGGGATGACCGCCCCCATGAGCTGCGTCATAATGGAGGCGGAGATGTAGGGCATGATACCCAGAGCGAAGATACCCATCTGCTGGAGACCGCCGCCGGAGAAGATGGTGAGCAGCGAACCCATGGCGCCCAGCGGGCTGTTGGTGTCTTCCATGGCCTGCTCCAGATAGGAGGAGACCATCTGAACATCGACGCCGGGCAGCGGCAGATGCACGCCCAAGCGCACGATGACAATCATCGTGAGCGTGTAGAAAATGCGTCTCCGGAGCTCCGGAACCTTCATTGAGTTGGCGAAAGCGCTTAACATGTTCTTCTTTCGTTGATGTGAAAAAGCTTCGTGCAGCGTTGCAGCAGAGAGCAGCCCGTCGCAGGGGCAGACGCGCGACGGCTCGGCCGCGGCTCTGCTGAAGGAGGAGGAGGAGGAGGGCGGCGCGATGCTCCGAGCCCCTCCTCACACAGCTGCCGGGCAGCGCTGCGCTGCCCGGCTCTGTGGAGTGATGTGTATTCAAAGGCGTTGGCGGGGCGAAAGCCCTGCGCCTTACGCCTGGGCGCTCAGCACGCAGAGCGTGCCGCCGGCGGCCTGAATCTTCTCCGCCACGCCGTTGCTGGCGAAGTCGACCGTCACGTTGAGAGCCTTCGAGAGGTTGCCGTTGCCGAGCAGCTTGACGCCGTCGCAGCTGCCCTTGATGAGGCGGGCGGCGCGCAGCTCATTCTCCGTCACCGTAGCACCGGCCTCGAAGAAAGCCTCGAGCTGGCAGAGATTGACGATGGCAATGCGCGACTTGAAGCGGGCATTGTTGAAGCCCTTCTTGGGCAGACGGCGATGAAGGGGCATCTGGCCGCCTTCAAAGCCCGGGCGAATCGAGCCGCCGGAGCGAGCCTTCTGGCCCTTGTTGCCCTTGCCGCAGGTCTTGCCCAGACCCGAGCTCTCGCCGCAGCCAAGGCGCTTCTTGCGATGCTTGGCACCGGGATTCGGCGTAAGTGTATCAAGTGTCAACATAGGATGAATCTTGGTTAGGGGTTATTTGCTCAGATAGCAGCGTCCTTCTTCTTCTTACCGCGCTCGGAAAGAATCTGATCGGCCGTGCGCATGCTCAGCATCGCCTGCATCGTGGCCTTGACCACGTTGGCGGCGTTGGAGGAGCCGAGGGACTTGGCGATGACGTTGTTGACGCCGGCGGCCTCAAGAACGGCACGCACCTTGTTGCCGGCCACAAGACCCGTACCGGCAGCGGCGGGCTTGAGAACGATCTTGGCACCGCCGAACTCCGTGTAGATCTCGTGGGGGATGGTCTCGTTGACGACCACCACGTTCTTCATGGCGCGCTTGGCGGCATCGGTGCCCTTGCGAATGGCATCGCTGACCTCGTTGGCCTTGCCGAAACCGTAGCCGACCTTGCCCTTCTGGTCGCCCACGACGATGAGGGCGGAGAAGGAGAAGCGGCGACCACCCTTGACGACCTTGGCGCAGCGGTTCACGTAGACGACCTTTTCCATCAGCTGAGGACCATCCTCAACGGCGGCCTCGGCACGGCGACCATCGCGGCGCGGGCCGCGGCCGGGGCGATTGCCGTCGCGGCGCGGGCCGCGGGAGCCGCGCTGCTGCGGGGCAGCGGCGGGGGACTCAGCGGCAGCTTCGGGAGCTTTCGTTTCTTCAGTGTTCATTCTTCAAACCTTTCTGTTTAGAATTTAAGACCGGCCTCGCGAGCTGCATCAGCCAGAGACTTGACCTTCCCGTGGTAGAGGAAGCCGCCGCGATCGAAAACGACCTCGGTGATACCTGCAGCCAGGGCACGCTCGGCAACCAGAGCGCCGACCTTAGCGGCGGTTTCGAGGTTAGCCTTCTTGAGATCCAGGTTCTTCGTGCAGGCGGCGCAGAGCGTCACGCCTTTCGTGTCGTCGATAACCTGGGCATAGACATGCTGATTGGAGAAGCTCACAGCCAGACGGGGGCGCTCAGCGGTACCGGCAAGCTTCTTGCGGATGCGGGCATGAACGCGGTTGCGGATGGCTTTGCGATTGATAGTGCTCATAGTGATAAACGTGTGTGTTCTGTTAATGATTACTTGCCAACGCTCTTGCCTTCCTTGCGACGGATGTGCTCACCCACGTAGTGCACGCCCTTGCCCTTGTAGGGCTCCGGCGGGTAGTAACCACGCACTTCGGCGGCGAACTGACCCACGAGCTGCTTGTCGATACCCTCGACCTTCACCTTGGTGTTGTCGGTCACGGTCACGGTGAGACCGGCGGGAATCGGGTGAAGAATGGGGTGCGATTTACCCAGAGCGAGGTCAAGGTCCTTGCCCTTGACGGCGGCCTTGAAGCCCACGCCCACGATTTCGAGCTCCTTGGTGAAGCCCTTGGAGACGCCCTCAACCATGTTGGCCAGCAGGGAACGGTTCGTGCCGTGCAGTGCGCGCAGCTTGCGGGAATCGTCGGCGCGGTTGACGGTGAGGTTGCTCTCTTCGATGCTGACGCTGATGCCCTCAGGCAGCGTCCGGCTCAGCTCGCCCTTGCCGCCCTTGACGGTGACGGTGGCGTCTTTGACGGAAACGGTGACACCTGCGGGAAGCGTAATCACTTTCTTACCTACTCGAGACATTGTATTCTGAAAGAGCTTAGAGGTTCAACTTACCAGATGATCGCGATGAGCTCGCCGCCGATCTGCAGCTTGCGAGCCTTGGCACCGGTCATCATGCCCTGCGAGGTGGAAACGATGGAGATGCCCAAGCCGTTCATGACGGTCGGGATCTCGGCGGAACGGACGTACTGGCGGCGGCCCGGCTTGGAGCAGCGCTTCACGTTCGTGATGACGGACTGGCCGTCCTTGTTGTACTTGGACTTGACCTTGATGGCCTTGTCCTTGCCTTCACCCACCACGTCGAAGGACCAGATGTAGCCTTCCTCAGCGAGGATGCGGGCGATCTCGGCCTTGATGGAGGAGTAGGGAGCGGTGAAGTATTCGACGCGGGCGATGCCGGCGTTCTTCACACGCGTCAGGAAATCTGCGATAGGATCACTTAATACTGCCATGGTCGTGTGTGGTTAGGCTTTTTCTTCAGTCTTCTTGTTCGGCTTGCGGAAGGGAATGCCCAGCTCAGCAAGCAGGTCGCGACCCTCTTCATCGGTCGGAGCCGAGGTGACGAAGATGATGTCGAAACCGATGTTGCGCTTGATCTGATCGAGCTCGATTTCGGGGAAGATCGACTGATCAGGAATACCGATGGCGTAGTTACCGCGGCCGTCGAAGGACTTGGTGGGCAGGCCACGGAAGTCGCGGATGTTCGGAGCCGTGATGTTGATGAAGCGATCGAGGAACTCCCACATGCGGGCAGCACGCAGCGTCACACGGGCGCCGAGGACTTCACCCTCGCGGAGTTTGAAGTTAGCCACGCTCTTGCGGGCGTAGGTCATAGCCGGCTTCTGGCCGGTGATTTTGGCGATTTCAGCGACGGCATCCTCGACGGCCTGCTTGCGGTCGGGGTGCTTGCCCATGCACGTCGTCACCACGATCTTCTCGAGTCGCGGGATCTGGTGCACGTTCTTGTAGTTGTGCTTCGCCTGGAGGGCCGGAACGACCTTCTCCTTGTAGTATGTAAGCAGTGTAGGTGTGCTCATGGTGTTAGCGGGTCAGCTCTTGGGTTAATGTGTTGTGATTGATGGCTTAAGCGCGGAGTTGCTGCCGTTGGGCATTCAGCTCACTTTCTTCACATTCGAGATGTGGATGGGGCCGTCAACTTCCTTGATGCCGCCTTCAGGATCAGCCTCGCTGGGCTTCACCGCCTTCTTGAGGATGCGGGCACCCTCGACGATGACGGTCTGCTTTTTGGCATTCACGGAGCTCACGACACCACGCTTGCCCTTGTTCTTGCCGGAGATGACGACAACGTCATCGCCTTTCTTCACGTGGGTCTTCATCGTGTGTGTTGTTGTTCGATTATGGATATCCACACTGCACCTGCAAGTGTGGGGCAGAAATATACACTCCTCTGCCCGACTCGTCAAGCAAAATTACAACTTTTGGCTTTTCGGGCTGATTTTTCTGCCCTTTTATGACGCCGCGGCGCGTTTTGTTTCGCTTCGCCGCGGGCGGGGCGGCTCCGCCGTCCAAGCGTTCGGCCGTCCGGCTGCTCGGCCGTCCGGCGTTGCGCGGAGGGTTTTCGGCGTTTCGGCGTTTCGGCGCTTCAGCGGTTCTCGAAGACGCGCTTCCGTGTGCGGGCGAAGCGCAGGCTGAGGGCTACGGCGGCGATGGTGAGGCTGATGATGAAGCTCACCCAGCCGCCCACGGCTCCGAGCGAGGGGCAGATCAGGTCGGTGCGAATCAGCAGGTAGGAGAGCGGGAAGCCGATGATCCAGTAGCAGACGACGGTGACCCACGTGATGACGGTGGTATCCTGACAGCCGCGCAGCAGACCGCCCATGAGCGCCTGCGTGCCGTCGGGGAATTGATAAGCGGCGCAGTAGATGAGCAGGGTCGATGCCAAGGCGACGATGGCCGGGTCGTCGGTGTAGGCGGCGACGATGGGCTCCCGCAGCGCTAGGGTTGCGACGACGAAGAGGATCACCAGCGAATAGAGCGTTACCAGCGCGGTGCGCACCAGGTCGTCGAAGGCCGCCTTGTTGCCGGCGCCGATGTGGAAGGCGGCGCGGATGGAGGCGGCGATGCCGAGGCTGAGCGGGAGCATGAAGATGATGGACGAGACGTTGTGCGCGACCTGCTGCGAGCTGACGGCAATTTTGCCCAGCGGTGCGAGGACGAGGGTGACGGCGCAAAAGAAGCCTACTTCGCTGAGCGTGGCGATTCCCATGGGCAAGCCCAGCCGGAAGATGCGGCCGATGAGAGGACGCACGGGCGCGCGCCACGCGACGAGCTGCCGAGCATAGCGACGGTGCGTGGTCGAGAAGCGCATGATGGCGAAGAGACCGAAGAAGATAATCCACTGGATGATGGCCGTGGCCAGTCCGCAGCCGGCACCGCCCATGGCGGGCACGAAGGACCAGCCGAAGACGAACAGGAAGTTGAGCGGGATGTTCGTGAGCAGGGCGATGGAGGAGAGCACAAGCGTGGGTCGCGTCTGCCCGAAGCCCTCGAAGTGCCCCTGCACGGTTCGCGTGAGGATGGAGGCAGGCGCGCCGAGCATGATCATCAGCACGTATTCTTGGGCAATGCGCGCGACTTCGGGATCCTCGGGCGAGATGAGCGCAAAGACGCGGCTGCCGGCAAAGAGGGCCAGCTCGGCCACGACGATGAGGCCGAAGGCGAGCATTTTCGCGTTGTTGAGCACGAGGCCGACGTGTTGGAACTGCCCTGCCCCGCGCAAGCGCGAGACCATGGGGCCGACGATGGTCAGGACGGCTCCGAGGGAAAAGACGATGGGGTTGGTGACGGAGTTGCCCAAGGCGACACCGGCCAAATCGCTCGAGCTGGCGCGTCCCGCAACGATGGTGTCAATGACACCCATGCCCACGTACATCATGTTGGCGATGTAGAGGGGAATCATCAGGGCCATCAGGCGTCGGAGCTCGCCGGGTACGACCCAGCGTCTGAGCGTCTGTGCAAGCGCGTTCATCGTGGTGGAGACTCAGAAGCTGCTAAAAAAGGCAAGCTGCCTCGGGGAGGAGCTTGCCTGAGCATCTGGAACGGGATTCGAACCCGTGTTGCCCGCGTGAAAGGCGGGTGTCCTAGGCCTCTAGACGATCCAGACATGGGGCACAGTGATGTGCGCGGGCGCATTTTACAGGAGCTGTATGCACTTGGCAAGCATAATTTTCATTTTTTTTGCAAAAAAAGAAGATTTTTCGCATGTTGGCAAATTTTTCGCGTTGGCCGCAGCGGAAGGGATGGGACT